>JAFGQA010000412.1 GCA_016935885.1 Phycisphaerae bacterium
ATCGGCCCGGCCCACCGGGTTGACTCCACGATGCTGAAGCCCGGTGCGCGATAGCCGATCGGCCGTTCGCCGACAATGTCCGTCAGGATCTCGATGCTCCGCCGGACGTCCCGCTGAAACGATCTCGGGCTCATTCGGGTGAGGAGCCGGTGCCCGTAGCCGTGCGAGGCGATCTCGTGCCCAGCCGCGTGAACCTCCCTGACCAGCGATGGAAACCGTTCGGCCACCCTGCCCAATACGAAGAACGTCGCCTTGACGTAATGCCAGCGCAGGATTTGGAGGCAGCGTTTGGTGTTCTCGACGACCCGACCGGTGATTTCGTGCTCGGGCCCAAGCACGGCGACCGGCCAATCCTCGAGATCAATCGTCAGCACGTTTACGGTCGGCGGCTTGGCCCGCGGCGCAAGCCAGTACTCCATCCCCGGCAGCGGTGGTGCCTCGACATGGCGCACCGGCGGCGCGCGAGGGACAGTGTCATGAAACAACAACTTCGTCAAAAGCATGGCTCTCTACCGTAGTACATCGGCGAAAGGCTGCCGATCGATAAGGCCGGCCACGCTGGCCGACAACGGGTCCGTGACAGTCCGTCCGTGGCACCACGCGCGTGCCACTGGCAGCTTGCCTCCAGACGGGTGCCACTGGCAGCTCGCCTTTAGACCGGTGCCACTGGCAGCTCGCCTCCAGACGGGTGCCACTGGCAGCTTGCCTGCCAGTGTGTACGCCCCGTGCGCCCGCCAGAAAGACCGCACGGGCGGACAAGGCGCCCGTGGCACCCAGAATCGAATCCCGCCCCGGAAGTGTCACGGCCCCCCGTGGCCGATGCCCCCCGCCGACAACGGTGCACTTCAGGTCCGCCAGACTGACAGTCGATATCAACATGAGCAGCGCTGTGAGCCGCCGACCAGCGTGCAGTGGCAGTGCGCTGCGCGCGACCGGACACATTCGCTGGAAGGTCAACCGAAAGTACCGGGATCGATGGGTACTCCGGCAATCAGTGTTCAGCGGGCGTTCAAGAAGTTCCGCCGAGGCGAGCAGTTTGACTCCCTTCGCGATCTGCTGGCGGCCCGTATCCTGCGCCGGCGTCCCGCGGACATGCCGGGCAAGGCCGAATTCTGGGCCCTGCGTGACATCACGCTCGAGGTCTGGCCCGGCGAGGCGTTCGGCATCATCGGCCCCAATGGAGCCGGCAAGAGCACGATGCTGAAGATCCTCGCCGGCATCATGCGACCCAATCGGGGGAGCGTCGACATCCGGGGCCGCGTCTCGGCCTTAATCGAATTGGGCGCCGGTTTCCACGGCGACCTGACCGGCCGGGAGAACATCTACCTGAACGGCAGTGTCCTCGGCATGCCGCGCTGCGACGTCCAGCGCAAGTTCGACGCGATCGTCGACTTCGCCGGCATACGGGAGTTCCTCGACACCCCGATCAAGCGTTACAGCAGCGGCATGCACGCCCGATTGGGTTTCGCAATTGCCGCCCACGTCGATCCGCAGGTGCTGCTTGTGGACGAGGTGCTGTCCGTCGGCGACCGCGTGTTTCGTGCCAGGTGCATGGACAAGATGCGCGGCTTCCTGAAGCAGGGGGCCGCCGTCGTCTTCGTGTCACACGACCTCGGCGCCGTCGGCAGGTTCTGCAACCGGGCGATGGTTCTGGAGCGCGGCAACGACGTGTTCAGTGGTCCTGCCGCGGAATCGGTGGGCCACTACTATGACGCCTGTGCGGAATCCCTGCTGGTGAAGGGACCTCAAGACGCGCCGCTCGTCCGCGCCTTCGACGTCCACGCCTGCGACCAGAATGGGCAAGATCTCACGACGATCACACCAGGCGATGCGGTCCGCTTCCGGTATCGAGTGGCCTTCGATGTCGACGTCGCCCGGCCGTCATACGGCTTCTCTGTGGTGCGCGCCGAGGATCACCTGACGCTTTTCGAGACGAGTAGCACGCGGCTCGGAGTCGAATCGCCACCGGTGCGGAAGGGCAACCACCAGTCGATCGCCTACGATTTCCAGATGAATCTACCGCCGGGCGAATACGCCATCGGACTCCACGTGCGTGACCGCGACGCCCTGCGATACATGATCCAGGACGCATACGCCGCCCGGGTCATGGTCGCCGGCGTGCCGGTTAGCGGCGGGATGGTGCACCTCGATCCGCGGGTCGAGGTCGGAGGGTCATCGCGGAGAGCCATGGCGGTGGTAACGGCATAGATCGAACCCGCGGAGGATGCGCATCGTGCCCCGAAGGTGCCCACCATCGTGACGCAGATGACACGGCAATACGGGCAACGCTCAGGGACAAGGCCGCCAGGGGTCGGCGTCCGCTTGTGGCAAACCGGCGACACCGATGCCATCAATCGCTTGTATAACGACCCACGCGTTCGCCCCGCTGCAGACACAACAGGTTACGTGCCGCGAACAGCCTCACAGTGGACGTGGGAGTTTGCCTCTCCGCCGCCTCAGGACGCTCCGGCGTACGCCGTCGCTACCAGTGCGGGTCACATCATCGGCGTTCAGGCTTACATCCCGATCGAGCTGCTGATCGACGGAACCGTCGTTCGCTCGGGCAAGGACGAGGACACGCTGATCCATCCCGACTACCGCGGCATGGGACTCCTCAACGACATGTATCGGCTGCTGTTTCAGCGGGCGGAACATGACGGCGTGGCCGTCTTGTGGGGATTCACGAACACGGCCGTCCGCCCGCTGCTGCGCAACGGGTATCACTCGATCGGGAGCTTCGAGATCATGCGGGCCGATCTTTCGCAGCCCCCAGGAAATGCCGCCGACGGCAAACTGGCGGCACCCCGCAGGATGTTGCAACGCATCCGGAAGACGGCGAAGGGCGCAGAGCACGCAAACCGCCTCGTCGTCAATGAACTGCGCGAGCCGAACGAGCGATGCAGCCGCTTCTCCGTGGAATTCGGCCGGCAGATCGGCGGGATCATGCTTCACCTGTCGGCTCAGTTCCTACGCTGGCGGCTCCGCGACAATCCGTTTCGGCAGCACAGGCTGTACGCCGCCCATGAACAGGATCGCATCGTCGGGCTGGCGGCGTTCAAACTGGATGACGAGCGGGCGGTCGGGTACGTCTCCGAACTGGCCGCCCTCTCGACAGAAAGAAACAGCGCGGCCGAGATTCTCGATGCCTTGTTGCGCCCGGGGCTGGAGTTGTTCCGATCGCGGCGCTACCGCTCCGCGGAGGCGCGCACATCGGGACAGCATCCGTTCAACGAAACCGTTCGGTCAGTGCTTGCCCGCCATGGCTTCATCCCGGAGCCCAGCGGTCAGGCGATGGAGTTCCTCGTGAGGCCGATGGCCACGGGTGACGAGCGATACCTGAACATAAGCGAGTGGCGGATCAATGAAATCATGCGGGAGTACTAACACGACTGCGCAAACTGACGGCCCCCCGCGTCCAAAAGTCCCCGGCCTCGGTCGCGTGGAACGCTCGTATGGGACGCATGGCAAACCACCGAGCAAGCTGAGGGGCTCCTCGGGTGCCAGCGCGGCGGATGACCAGGACGAAATGGCGGTTGACGCCTTGCTGCGCAGGCAGCTCGAGTACGTCCGCCAGCACAGCCCGTTCTATCAGGGGATTCTCCGTCGCCGGAATGGCCGGACGACCTTGGGGCTTTCAGACCTCGGCCAGTTGCCGTATACGACACGCGAGCAGCTTCAGGAGGACCAAGCCCGACATCCTCCATTTGGCAGTTACCTCGCCGTCGACAAAACGCGCGTCACGCGAGTTCATCGGACATCCGGAAGCACCGGGCGACCCCTGATCATCACACTGTCGGCCAGCGAGATCGAAGACACCGTCAACTGCGGAGCGCGTTGCTTCAGCGCCGCCGGCGTGGGCCCCGATGATCTGATCGTACATTGCCTCAGTTACTGCATGTGGTCCGGCGGCGTGACGGATCACCAGGCACTGGAGCGAGCGGGGGCGGCGGTTATCCCATACGGCGTCGGAAACACATCCCAACTGCTCCGGACGATCCTCGACGTGAAGCCGACGGGCATTCACTGCACGCCATCCTATCTCGCCAAGCTCGAACAACATCTGAACGAGGAATTCGATCTCGCGCCGTCGGCCTTGGGGCTGAAGTTGGGCCTGTTCGGCGGTGAACCCGGCCTACAAGACCGGCATTTCCGCGCGAGGATCGAACACGACTGGGGCTTTCGGGCGATGGACGCCAACTACGGCATGGCCGAGGTCCTGAGCATGTTTGGTGCGGAGTGCCAGGTGCGCGAAGGTCTGCACTTCATGGGCCAGGGCGTGGTCTACCCGGAGCTGAAGCATCCTACCGGCGACGAACTCCTCCCGTGGGAGCCGGGCGTCCGCGGCGAACTGGTCCTGACGCATCTGCGGCGCGAGTGCCAGCCCCTCGTGCGGTACCGCACGTCCGACCTGATCGAGGTCGTCGCCTGCGGCCCGTGCGAATGCGGCCGTCCGACGCCGCGCTGGCGCGTTGTCGGTCGCCTCGACAACATGGTGGTCATCCGCGGGGTCAATGTCTACCTCAGCTCGATCGGCGAGGTCATCCACGGCGAGCTCGACCGACTGACTGGCGAGTATCGCGTCCTGGTCAACCGCACTCAGCCGATTACCGATTTCGTCATCAAGGTCGAGGTCAAGCCGGGACGGCAGCAGCACAATCTGGCCCATGAGCTCGAGGACCGGCTCATGCGCGAGTTAGGCGTCCGTGTGTGCGTGACGCTCGTGCCACAAGGGCACTTGCCGCGAACGGGGGAGAAGACGCGGCGATTGGAACGCGTCTTGTAGGACGACAAGGCTGCTTCTGCCGCTCGGCATCGATGCCGGCCTCGGAATGGCAACTCACATAGCAGCCCGTGGTGAAAGGGAAAACAGCGGATCGGAAACGCCGTTCCTGACCGTAAAAACCACCGGCTTTGGCGCCGGTGCCACAGTTTCGCCACAGGCTGATAGCCCACGGATCGTCATCCGTGGGCATATGGCAAGGATCCGCGAACTTCGTAGCGTCGTCATGCTGATAGGACAGGTTCCAAACAGCATGTTGGGACGGCGGATGGCCGAATTCTCGCTGATCGCGAAGCGAAGCACCGCCCACGGGCCGCTCGAGCGGATTCGCCTCAGTCGCAGGCTGACCATGACCGATATTCCCAACGTCGGCCGGCTGTCGAGGTGTTGGATGGCCAATCCGACGGCTGCCCCGGCGGAGGTGTTGCATGAGCAAGCTGGTGTTTCGGGAACTGACGACCGCCTTCCTGCGCGAGAAGCTTGCTGAGCTTGAATCGCGATTCGGCCGCGACTCCGAGCAGTATCTCGCCCTCGCCAGGCAGTACGTCCGGACGCCGGAAGAGGATGTGCCCACCGAGGAGGCGAACCTGCGGCATTATGAGGCCGACATTGCCACGACCGAGTCAGGTCCTCACACGCACCCACACCTGCCAGGCGTTGAGCGGCTTTACAGGCGGACATTGGTCATTGAGCCGACGCTGGCGTGTGCCGCCCACTGTCGGTTCTGCATCCGGGCGAACTACCCGCGGCACAATCTGTCCGAGCCTGAACTCCGCGAGATCGCCAGGTACTGCGGTAGCGAGGGCGTCCGGGATGAAGTGACGGAGGTCCTCGTCACGGGCGGGGATCCGCTGCTCGTGCCACACCGGGTCGAGTACTTGATGCGGGCCCTGATCGAGTTCGCGCCCAACATTCGCATCGCTCGCATCGCCACGCGGATTCCGGTGCAGGATCCGGCCTTCATCACCGAGGACGTGCTGCGGCTGTTTGAAGACAAGCCTTCCTTGCGGCTGGAACTGGCAACGCAGATCAACCATCGCGTGGAGCTTTTTCCGGAGGTGGTCGATGTGTTTCGGCAGATCACGGACCGGAACGTCACGGTCTATGCCCAAAACGTCTTGCTGCGCGGCGTGAACGATGACCTCGATGCGCTGGTCGGTTTGTACGACGCCATGCGCCAGATCGGGATCGAGGCACATTACTTGTTCCACTGCGTGCCGCTGATGGGCATGGGTCACCTGCGAACGAGCCTGCAACGGAGTATCGACCTGGCCAAGGCCCTAACGTGCAGCGGGAACATCTCCGGCAGGGCCAAGCCGATGCTTGCGGCCATGACCGACATCGGCAAGATCGTGCTGTACGACGGCGTGGTTCTGGAGCGCGACGGCAGGTACATCTTGCTTCAGAGCGACTATAGCCTGGAGGATCGCCGAAGATGGAATCCCGGCTGGCAGATTCCGGAGACAGCGGAAGTGGATCGGCGCGGGCGTCTTCGTGTCTGGTATCTCGACGGCGACGAGGTGGCGGCGACGATGCCGAACCGGAGGAACTGGCCCAAGTCGCGCAGCGATCAGGCCGAGACGCACAGGGCCCTTATTGGGTCCGCCAAGGCCGCCAAGGCCCGCGTCAGGCGCCTGCCACCGGTCGTTCAGCGGTGCGGGTGACCGGAGCGGATGGGCGAGCCCCCCGTGTTTCGGTCCGCGTGGAACCGCATCCCGACGAGCCGCGCCGCCGCTACGGGCTCGATCAAATCCTGCGCGTCATCGGGGTTCCTGCTACGTTCGAGCCCCAACCCCACACGACGATCTATTGCGGCTCGGATCCACAGGTCGGCGGCGCGGCCGCGATCTGGATTTCCATCGACGAAAGCAGCCGTTTCCGCGACCGTCCACCGCGCGTCGTCGAGATGGATGGCGTGCCCATCCCCATTCGAGGCCCCCAGCCTACGTCTCTGTGGACCGGCAACCGCCTGGCGTTTGACGTTGCGCTCGCCGCAACCTTCTGGCTGACCCTCGAAAGCGAGCGATACGCTGCCCAACGGGACGCCCACGGCCGGGTCCCAGCCCCGGCCAGCCTGCTGGCCGCCGGCGGCTTGCTGGACCGCCCGCCGATTCACGCTTACGCGCAACTCCTGGCCGACCGCCTAATGTCGTGCGGCGCGTGCACGCAAGCTAAAGTTGCCCCCCGATGGCCAAGTGGGAAGCGCTACGCCGTGGCCCTATCTCACGATGTTGATGCTCCGGAAGTGCGGAGCCGGGTGCCTTCACTCCTCACGGAGCTGGCGCTGGGGGGCGGCCGTTCGCGGCGCCAAACCTACTGGGACCTCCGCGAGGAGATCTCCGCCCCGGGTTTCCGCGATACCTGTCTCACTCCGCCCGCGAGACGCCGTCAATGGGACTTTGCCAAGCTCTGCGCCCTCGAACAGCAACATGGCTTCCGATCGGCGTTGTATTTCTCTGTCGTCAACCGTCGCGTCGGCCATCATTGCGACGTTCCCTACGACGCCGCCCGGGCAAGATATGGCAGGCTCTATCGCAGGCTCCTGACCGGTGGTTGGGAAGTCGGCCTCCACGCGGCCTACCTCACGTACGCCGGTCGGCCGTCCGCGGAGGCCCAATACAGCCGCTTGGCCGAGTTGACCGGGAGGCCCATCGCCGGTGTCCGGCACCATTACCTGCAGCTTGCTGCGCGAGACCCTCTGCGCACGCTGCTTGCCCATGCCGCCGCCGGCGCCCTCTACGACACGACCGTTGGCTTCAATGATCGTCCAGGCTTTCGGCCCGGCGTCGCCCTGCCGTTTCAGCCGTACGGCACCGAAACGGGCGCGGCCGGATCGTTCGTCGAACTCCCGATGTCCATCGCCGACATGCACCTTCCAAGGCACGACCAGGCGGCGGCGATCGACATGGTTGTCAAACATCTTGAGACGGTGCGAGCGATTGGCGGCCTGGCCGTCCTGAATTGGCACGTCGGTAACTGGCACGCCGCCCCCGCCTGGCGCGAAAGCTACCGGACCGCCTGCCGGCTACTGGCCGACGATCCCGAGGCCTGGGTCGCCCTGCCGCGAGACATCGCCGCCCGGTGGGGCCGGCGAACGGAGACCCTGCACGGAGCATTCGCTGTATGATACTGCGCCACTGCGGCGTCGAGCTCCGGTCGGCGGCCGGCGGCGCCGTTGATCCGTGTCCTCGTCGCGCCGCCCGGCAAGGCCGATCGCGAAGACGGGAGAGGCCCCCGCGAGCCGGACCGTCTCCGGCCCGGTCGATCAGAGGGCATCGCCGCGGCAAGCCGCCCCACACCCGGCACGCTTGCCCCTCACAC
>JAFGQA010000041.1 GCA_016935885.1 Phycisphaerae bacterium
AGCTTCGCCCGCACAGGCTGATTCTCGGGCGCCAGGCGGCGTAGGCCAGGGCACGCAGTAACTAGTTAAGTGCCAAAGTCCAGGCACTGGCAGACAAGCTGCCAGTGGCACCCGCCTAGACTGTCATGAACCCCAGTGGGCTTGATTGCTATCTGATCTCCCCCAGTTCCACGGCTTCGGGAATCCCCACCGTGGCTTCTGCCGCTCGCGCGGCCTGTTCGGCAGCTTCCTTCCTGTGCCGCTCCGCCTCGGCTTGCTGGACCACGGCGTCACGCACACTGGCAAGCAGGTACAAAAAGGTCATCGCCCCCAGCGCCAGGAAGCCAGCCGTGACGATCCATTCGGGCTCGCACACACCCTCTACCCCCAGACGATTCGATCTGAACGGGGTCCTTGCCTGGCGTCAGGATCCGCGGCCCCAGTTGCCGTCGGTATCGTCCGTCCAGTCGCCGCCGCCCCCTTCCGGGATCATCAGAAGGTTGTACTCCTGCAAGAACTCGCTCTCACCCATATACAGTGGGTAGTACCCTGACTTGGTGATGCGAATCCTACAGTCGCTCCGGACGGTTTCCTTCATGATCCACCACTTGCCGTTCCCGTCGGTCTTGCCAAGCAGCTTCCAGCTTCCGTCCTCTTGCTGCTGCTCGATCCTCGCATTGCCAACAGCAAAGCCGGCCTCCCGATCGCTCAGGTGGCCCATGTGGACGAGCTCCTGGCATCCCCAAAGCGGGATCGCCAACCCCACGATGACCAGCCTCGTCCAGCGACGGCGAGGGCGCCGCCGCACAAAACAGACATCTGTCGATTTCATCGTTTCCTCGGCCTCCGACGCAATCCACATCGACCGATCGGCGTTCGTTCGGCTCGACCGTACCATGGACAATCGTCCGATCGTGCCTGAACCGCATGATCCGACGGCGATCCGCCCAGAAGCACAGTTGGTATCGGTCGATCCGGGGGGCGCACTTTGCCACTGCCGCCGGCCCAACCGCAATTCGCCGATAATCCGCGCGGACTTCGGACCCCTCGAATCCTCATCCAACCGGAGCCGCCGGTGGCTCGTCTTCTTCCTTGGCCAAGGCGGCGAGGTAACCCTCCGGCGGTGGCTCGCCGTCCTTGGGAAGCGACTTGGGACGAATGCTGGCGGGATGGGGCGCCTCCGCCTTCGGCGGATTCGGGGGCTTCGGGGGTTCCAGGGGTTTGACGCCCAACCAGCCACGTCCGCCAGCCCCGTTGGTGGCGGCATCCCCAGTTGGCACCGCCCCGGATGCGAAGTACGACAGCCAGCAATCCCGCGCGGCCTTAAGGAACATCCCCCCGAAAACGATATAAAGCATGTATCGAATATACAGGCCATCATTCAGTAGCCAGTAGATCCCACACAAGACCATGATCAGGCCACAGGTTCCTGATACGAGTACATCGATCAGCAGGCCTGTTCGCTGCCCAGCGAAACAGACCACCGCGACGACGACCATGCAGAGGCCACCAATCTTGAGCATCCAGTCGAAGACAGCGACGGTGGTATTGTAGAAGTCGTCATCGCTGGTGCCGGCTAAGCCCATCCCCCATCCGTACACCAGCATCAGTAGGCCGGCGATGCCGGCCCATGTCGCGTTGTCCTTGGCATCCTGGCTCATGACGAGGCTCGTGGTCCTTCAGCCGATTGGAGGCTGTTTCAGACCTCTATGTGGCACTGGCGCCAAAGCCGGTGGATTGAGTGACTCACCGGGCATTCACTTGCTTGTGTCCACAGGCCAGTGGCCTCCGCCACAGTTCTGAGACAGCTTCTAAGCACCCACAGGACCGGGGCTCTTGAATGCGATGACCGGCTGCCTTGCGCTGCGGGCTTATAGACTATCTCAAAACGCCGTCTTGTGTGCCACTGGCGGCTCGTCCGCCCGTGCACGGGCAGGCCGGGCTGCCCGTGGCACCCGTTTTGAGATAGGCGCTCAGTCCACGGGCGTAAATGGCGCGCTGACGCCCACTTCTCCGTATTCCACGTTGATCCCCGCCCCGCGGAGATAGCACACCACCTTCTCCACTTCCTCCTCGGGTCCCCAGACCAGCAACGAGATGATCGCCATGCCCTCGCCAGTCGCGGAGTGCGTGATCTTGTATCCAACGTCGTACTGCCGGGCCAGGAGCCATAGGTGAGGCTGGTCTCTCTGCGTGCCGATCAGGGTCAGCCAAAGCTTCCGCTCGATCATCTTCGCGTCGGGCCGCCTTCTTGGCGGATTCTCTGGCACATCCGGGAACTTGCCCTTGTACCGGTGCGAGGATAGCGTCTTGAGCGTAACGCCCTGCTCCTTAAGGTACTGCTTCGCCCTCTTGACGTCCGCCGGCTCGCCAATGAGGGAAAGTTGCATATCCGCTTCGTGAACACCCACGTTGAGCGTGTTGAGGTTGAACATCAGGTTCTTGAAGCGCAAGGTCATCTCCCACGTAAACGGCTCCTGGACGTGGGAAGTCGCAAACGTCAGCGACATGCGATGTTGGACCAGCATTGCGGGTGTCCCTTTGTGGGCGCAAACCTGCACGCGACGCAACCGAACACGCCGGCCCCCTGCATCTGGATTCCGAAGCGTATCGATCGCCGGAGGCCGCCGCGCCCCAGGTCAAACGTCTGAATTCGATGTCTTCGACCGGAGGGCAGATACATCATGCCCCGCACCAGTCGCGCCGACTGTCCAGGCCGACGCACCCCGATTGTACAACATTCACGGGGCGTCGAACACACCGGAGCCTAGCCCAACACACGTACGTGTCTGGCGTTCACACGGCGTGACATGGGTAACGAACGACACGCCCCACGGAGGCGGGTTGTTCATTACCCGTGAGAACAGGCTGGAATGGATGCCCACGCGTAAGCCCCGCCGCCGCTGGCGGCTCCGCTCACCCACGCCACCCGGCCAGACGAGTACCGCACCGCTGCGGCAACCGTGCTGGAACCAGTGTTTCATCACTGGCCAGAGGCCGGTGCCACAGCGGACGCCCGTGTCACAGTGACGTGGCAGGCTTCAAGCCGTGGAGGGCCGCTGGCCCAGGGCGGCGACGGCTGTTTCGAGCCAGTGCGTGGCCTGTTGAACCTGCCCTGGATCGGTCAGCCGCGAGGCACACTCCCGGAGATGCGTCTGGGCCGCCTCGTATTGCTGTAAGTACTTGGCATAGATGATCCCAAGCACCAGTCTGACCTGCCCGCTGTCTGGCGCGGTGGGATAGGCCTTGAGGAACCGTTCGTACGCCGCGGCCGCCTGCGGATAGCGATTCAAGGTCATCAACTGGTTTGCCACGAGCAACATGTTGGCGCGAGGCAGGCATTGATTCGGGTCCTTGCTCACAAGCGTCTCATACCGGTCCGCCGCGGCCTCGTAGTCATGCTTGGCAAGCAAGTCGCTGGTTTCTCCACGCAGTCGGCTGATCTCGTCGGTCGCAACGGCCTCGGGAAGCTCGATTGGTCGCTCGGTCGCGACCGAGACGGGCCGTGCGACCCGACCGTATGTTGCCTTTGCCTGGGCGTTGGGATCGGCCATGGTCGCCCTGAACTGCTGCCGCAGGTAGAATCGCTTCGTCAACGCGAGGATATCGTACTGATCGCGCGGCAGCGCGCGGATCAACAACATCAGAAGGCAGACGACGAACCCGAACAGGTACCCGGCAATGTGCGCCGAGTACGCGACCGAATCAACGCCGACGCCAGCGCTGAGCCGTGGGGCGACGATGTTGTCCCATAAGATGATCTTGAGCCCGATCAGCAGCAAGGCTCGAATGTGTATGGTCCCGATGTAAAACCACAGCCAGTAGAACATGGTGACCGCGCTGCGAGGAAAGAGAACCAGGTAGGCCGTCGTCACGCCGGCGATGGCGCCGCTGGCGCCCAGGCACGGGTTTTGGCTTCCGACGGCAAAGCCCACGCCTGCGAATACGCCGCTGGCCAGGAAAAACAGCAGGTAGGCCACGTGCCCCATCTTCGAATTGACGCTGTTGCCGAACACCCAGAGGAAGAGCATGTTGCCGGCCAGGTGCCAGAAGTCGCCGTGCAGAAACTGGTAGGTGAAGAACTGGTAGAGCCGCAGGTCGGTCGGCCTGATGAGGAATCGGTACTTCAAGGGATGGTCGGGGTCACCGCCCAAGGCGGCCGCGAAGACATCCGTGATAAGATATATCGCAATACTCAAGGCGATCAGCGCGTGATTGACGCGCGGGCTGCGCCGCACCGGAGAGTCTGTTCGGATGGGGATAAACAGCAGCAAGTTGTCGCTTCTCGCTGAAGGCTGCCAGACGCCCGCACGAGGTCTCCCTGGCATGTCGGAATAAGGGCCTTTACGCGTGCGCATTCTAGGTCAACACGCGCCAGCGGGCCATCATGGCGTCCGATCGGCTTGGTGAACGCCCAGCGCACGCTTGCGCAGGAGTGTAGGTGCCTGGTCAAGGGGAGTTATCGAGCTGGGGGCCGTGCCACTTTCCGCGGCATTCGATTCCGGGTGCCACGGGCGGCTTGTCCGCCCGTGCGGTCTCTCCGGGGGGGACGTGGGCATACACACTGGCAGGAAGGCTGCCCGTGGCATCAACCTGAACCGTCACGGACCCATCGGTCTGTGCGCACGGGCGAGACCGCTTGCGTCCGGCTCGTTTTTGGGCGATACTAGTGGTTCTTTGCATCTGTCGGCCTCCAGGGGCCCAGACCTGACGGTTAAGGAGAGCAGACGACCATGTATGCCATTGTCGAAGACGGCGGGAAGCAGTACCGCGTCGAGAAGGGTGACACGATCTACATCGAGAAACGCGACCTGCCGGATGGGGCGAAGACCCTCGGATTCGATCGCGTTCTGATGTTGGGCAACGGCGCCGACAGCAAGATTGGAACCCCATGGGTCGAAGGTGCTAAGGTGACCGCCACGGTTGATGGCGATGTCAAAGGCCCCAAGGTCGAGATCGTCAAATTCAGGCGGCGCAAGGGCTACCACCTGCACAAGGGTCATCGCCAGGGCTTCCTGAAGGTTACCATCGACGAGATCACGGGCTGATGTCGGCGATCGGCCTTCGCAGGCATCCTGTGTTCAGGGGCTCGGGCACTGTGCGGGGACCCACGGCCCTTGGCTTCACACATTGAGAGAAGCGATCTGCTCAACCAGGAGCGGGGGAATCGCACGATGATCACCCGATGCCGAAGATGCGCCGCTCTGATCGCCATCTTCGCGATCCTTGTCGTCTCGACCGTCGCGGCTTGGCCTCTCGGCCCCGCCACGGCGGACCCTCCCGCGTCCAGTTCCGCCGCCGACAGTTCCGCCACCAGGGATGATCCAGGCGGACCGGCCTATACCATCCAATTCAAGTTTCAGCCCGATGCCGTCAGTTACTACATCATCGAGAACGAGGTACGCGACGGCGGCACCATCACGGGTCTCCTCTCGCTCTCATATGCGACCACGGCCAAGGACCGGCGATCGATCATCCAACGCGTGCTGGTCCCGACAACGCGGCCGGCCTCCGCACAGGCTTCCTCGCAACCTTCTGCTGCACGGGATGGATCGGTCAGGCTCTCCTGGGAGTGCGATCGCTACGAAGTCCATGAGGAGCGGCGATCGATAGGCCCAAAGAGCGTCTTTACCTTCGATTCCCTTCGCGATTCGTATCCGACTCCCAGTCTCAGGGAGCTCGGCAAGATTCCGGGCAGCCGCTCCGACTTCTCCATCGACCCCCACACCGGACAAGTCTCCGACGTCCAAATCACACACGGCGAAGTCGCGGGGCCCGCCACGGGGAAGGCGCTCAGCAAGACCAGCGAGAAGTGCAGCCCTTCGCCAAAGAACCTCCAGAACATGCTCCGGCTTCTGGGGCCGTACTATCTGCCGAAGACGCCCGTCCGCGTCGGTGACCACTGGACCACGACCCACACAGAGGTGATGGAACCGTTGGGAACAGTCGTGACGGATCTGGACTGCACCTTGGAATCGGTCCATGAGATCGAGGGAAGCCTGATCGCCAGGATCAACCTGACGGGCCAGATGGGCCTGCAATCCAGCCTCGGTGGCAACAGGGATGGGTCTTCGCCATCGGCCGCATCGGGACCTGCTTCCCAGCCTGGCGGTCGACGTGCTCGTGGGAGATCCGGTCGGTACAACTTCGAGATTGGGAAGTCCGTCTGCACCGGCTTCGTCGAGTTCGACCTCACGCGCGGCGAGCCGGTCCAAATGACGCTCCGGCGCGAGCTCGATGGTGAGCCCAAACTGAAAGCAGCGAAAGCCGGGAAGGAAAGCGTGACGGCGAGTATCCAGGCCGAGGTCGCGCACGTCTATCGCGTGCAGGTCAGCCACACTCCACCGCCCAAGCCCATCATCGTCGGCGGCCCCAAGCCACCCATCATCCCCCCCGAGGACCTGGTCAAGCCACGACCGCCGGCCAAACGGAAACGCACGACCACCAAGCCGAGCCGTCCGTCGACGAAACCAAGGCAGAAAGTCACGACCCAGCGTGCGGGTCCCCGGCGTGCAGAGCCGAAGACTGGTCGGTCTCCGAAGGCGCCGCAACCGACATCCAGGCCGGCCGATGTCAAGGAACGGGGACCGTCCAGGATCAGTCCGAGGCAAACGACCAAACCAGACAGAGAATCGGCAAGGCAGCGCATCAGACGGACACGCGTCAAACCTAAAACGGCGACGCCGAAACGCCGCGCCGGATCGCCCCGCTCAACGACGCAACGATCACCGCGACCACGGGCTCGCGGGCTGACTCACCGGACGACCAAAACGACGACCCAGCGGGCCATCGAGAAACCCGCCACGGCCACGCGTCCATCGTCCGAAGGTTGAAGGCCAACGGCTTGCAGTTCAGGGACGAGACAGTGCGCCACAGGACCTTTGTGGCTCCGTTGCGAGAGGTGGTGTCGAGCCTGGGCGCAGGACGAAGGCGCTTGGCCGAGGCACGCCCGGATCGAGCAGGGGGAGTCCTCGATGGGCCGATTCGCCGCACTGTCTTCTGGCTGGGCCTGCCGGTCCTCGGCGAGCAGTTCCTCAATGCCTTCGTCACGTAGAATGACACCATCCTGGCCGGCCGCATCTCACCCGCGGGCACCGGTGCGGTCTGTCTGGCCGGCTACGTCGGCTGGCCTACGACCATGATCTTCGGGCTCGTCTCCACAAGGGCACAGCCATCGTGGCCCGGGCCATCGGCGTGAACAGACCCACCGAGGCCAGGCGGATCGCAAACCAGACCTTCATCCTGGCCATCATCCTCGGCCTTGCGGCCACGGTGTTCGTGTACGCAGTGGCTCCGCTCCTTGCCCCACTGCAGAACATACACGGTCAGGCCGCAACGACCGCCAGCGAGTGCGTGCGGATCGACGGTGCGCAACACGGGCCTTTTCACCTGTGTCGCCTTCCGCCGAAGGCGGTGTGCGTGTTTAGCGTTCAAACGGAGTCGCGCGGGTAAAGCCTCGTACCAACACAATACGACATAAGGGCCCTATCGGGCCGGAAAGCGCCGCACTTATCGGACAGAATCCCGCTTGACACTGGCGCGGCGCGGTCGTATAAGTCCGCGTTCCCAAGCAGCAAGGCTGCCGGCCGGGTCGGCACCAGCCGATCCGATGCAGCGGAGTAAGGGTCAACCATCTTGCGCATCTTGCGAGAAGTCCTGCCATTTGACGCGTAGTCAATCGGACAGTGTCTTGCAACGCGTCCATCCTAAGGAGTCTGCAACATGACACGTATCGGTGCTGTCACCACGCTTGGCCTCTTGTTGGTCTTCTCGGGCTGTGGCAAGAAGCCCTTGGCGACCGTCGAGTTCAGCTACACGATGCAACCCAAGGAACCACTTCCCGAGCGGTACATGAGTATCGCAGTCAGGAACGCCGACGTGAGCGGAGATACCGGCGAGTTCGATCAGAGGAAGTGGTGCGAGATGACCGCCGACCTGATCCAATACTACCTCCAGCAGGCGGCGGAGAAGTACGACATCCCCCTGAAGCTGGTTGATCGCGAGCACCTGAAGATCGCCCTCGACGAGAAGGACCTCGCCGACGCCGACATCACCGACACCAGCGACGAAATCGCATCCGCCCAGATCGAGGGCGTCACGGCCAACCTCACCAGCAGGATCATCGTCAAGATCGACAAGCAGAAGGCCACGGGCCGAACCGTCAGCGGGCTCGGCGGCTTCGCCAGCCGCTGGGGCGGCGGCGGCTCCGTCTCGACCGACGAGGTCGAGCGGGAGCGCCGAAGCATCACCGTGACCTGCCAGTTCCAGCTCAAGGACGCCGCCGACAACTCCGCCATCGCCGCCCACAGTGGCAAGCCGAGGCAGTATCACGAGAGGACGAAGACAAGCCCGTTCTTCGGCGGGAGCAAGACCGAGGCCGACATGGCTCCGCGCGACAAGGTCATCGGCGAGATTATTGAGGAGGAGCTTCAGAAGTTCCTCGTCAAGTTCGTCCCCACCGAGATCCACGCCGTGTGCGAGGTCAAGGCCAGCAGCCATGAGATGAGCGTGGAGGCCGTCCGGGCGATGGTCATCGATGACTACGAAACGGCGTTGGCGCATTTCAAGCAGGTGATCGCGGAGGACCGGGACGACGACAAGTCGCTGTTCGGCGCGGGCGTATGTTGCGAGAAACTCGAGAAATTCGACGAGGCGTTGAAGTACTACAAACAGGCCAAATCGCTCAAACCGAAGGAGGAGCAGTACGACGACGCGATCGACCGCGTTTCGAGCATGGCGGCAGACTGACGATTGGGGATTGACGATTGGGGATTGACGATTGGGGATTGGAGGACGGCGTCGCAGAATCGTCAAGCTGCAATCGTCAATTCATCCGAGGAGTATCCAAACACGCGGGGATGTGAGCCGCCTCAGAGGGTGTGAGCCGTCCCCCGGCCTGACATCAAACCGGCCCGTCGCCGACCGCGCAGTCTCCTGACTCCGGCAAGCCCTTGTCAAGGGCAAGCGGGCCCCAGAAAACCAGGAGGACCTTACATGACATCACGAAAGTTCATCCTTTGCCTTGTTGCTGCCACGCTGCTGGCCCTGCCGGCCGTGGTCGCGGCACAGTCCGTCGAGCAGAACAAGCTGCTTGCCAGACGCGCCGCGGAGGCCGACGCGTATCGGAAGCTAGCCGAGTGCATCAAGGGCCTGCAGATCACGTCCGACACGTACGTGAAGGATTTCGTCTGCGAGTCGGACGTGATCCAGACCGACCTCGACACGTTCGTCCGTGGCATTCGGCTCGGGAAGCCCAAGTGGGATTCCGATCTTGCTTGCACCGTCGAGGCCGAAGTCACCGTCGCCAACGTCATTGAGGAGCTCAAGTCCTTCCACAGCCGGCATTACAAAGGCAATATCCTGAAGGCCGAGGACTTCAACCAGATCAAGAAGTACATCAAGAAGGACGTCATCAAGGCCTACGGGATGGGCGCCCCGCGCCCGGACCTGCCTCCAGATGTCCCGGGTGAGGAACTCGCGGCGCCGAGCGGTATGACGCTGCCGGATCCGGTCATTCCCGACATTTGGAAGGCGATCCCCGTGCGAGAGCGCCTCATGGCCAAGCGTGCGGCCGAAGTGGACGCGATGCGAAGGCTGGTCGAGCGGATCAAGGGCCTCCGCATTACGAGCG
Source organism: Phycisphaerae bacterium (assembly GCA_016935885.1). The sequence goes on from JAFGQA010000041.1 coordinate 9,611, forward strand.
ATACGCTCGTACGGGACTTCGTCGCCGAGTCCGACGTCATCACCACCGAAGCCAGGGCGACGCTCGTCGGTGCACAAGAGACCAGGACCTACTGGCACAACGACGAGCTGATCGTCGAGGTGACCTACGAGGTGCCGATCGAATCCGTCATCACCACCATCAAGAGCCTGCACAAGCGCCATTACAAGGGCGACAAGGTCACGGGCATGGACATCGAGAGGGTGACAAAGGAACTGAGGCAGCGCAAGTTCGAGGCCACGGGCATGGGCGTTCCCAGGCCGCAGGCCATCAGGGTGGCCGCCGAGAAGCTCGAAATGAGCATCCCCGACTGGGTCGGGCAGACCATCCGGGCCGAAGGCAATGGTGTGCCTCGGTCGGACTTGGCCGGCACGCCCCAGGGCAAGTTGATGGCCGCCCGGGCCGCGGAACTTGACGCCAAGCGGAGGCTCGCCGAGGAGGTCATGGGCTTCCAGATCGACTCGAGCACCACCGTCCGAGATTTCGTCACGGAGCACGACGAGATCAATACGCAGCTCAACGCCTACATCGTCGGCTCCTATGTCAAGTCGACGACGTACGATAGCGAGGGCACCGCCACCGTCATGGTCGAGATGCCCGCCATGCAGGTATGGGAGGTTGTTCACACGTACATGCGTGTCGAGAGGATGTAACCTGTCCGCTGGCACGTGGGTTTGAAAACACAGACGGCGCGCAGACGACGGCCTTCCTCGCTCCGCCGTCGCGCGCCACCATTCGAGACACCGGAGGAATAATCGATGATTCGAAAGCTCTGCACCCTAGTCCTGGGACTCGCCTTCGTCTTGTGCGTCTGCGGTTGCGCCGAGAACGAGTACAAGACCACCGAGAAGAAGGAAACCACGACCGAATCGACGCCCACGGACGTCTCGCCGGGCGAGATGATCGTGGAGTAGGAAGCACATCGGCAAAGTGCTTTCGAGTAACCATCGTAGGGGTGTACGTCATCACCACGGGTAGAGACGACGCGGGGCCGAGAATCCGTTCTCGGCCCCTTGTGTCGAGTTGTGGAGAAGGACTCCCGCCGGAGGTGGTGCGAGAAAGGACTCTCGCACCAGGGGGCAATCGGAATGCGGGAGGGGATTCTCGCACCAGGGGGCAATCGGAATGCGGGAGGGGATTCTCGAACCAGCGAACCTCCCAACCGCAGTTGCCCGGAGTCTCCCGATTCATGCGAGGACGGCCGATGAAGTCTCGACGTTTGATCTGTGTTTGCCTCCTTCTCGCCGTCGTCTTCGGCAGCCTCGCCTGCCACAACGATCAGAAGGTCATAGACAAGCACGAGCAGGCCCTGCTGGAGGAGGACGACTGAACGCGTCCGTTTCTGGCCCCTCCGGTGGTTCGTGATTCCCCCCGAGGCTACGTCCGTAGAATCCCCACCTGGTAACGTGCCGGATCATCGCGGCTTCATGCGGCAGGATACAGTCCGCTGCTCGTCCGCTGGTTGTTGCCAACTCTCGAAGCCGGAGGCGTTTTGGGAGACAACATCGCCGGGTGTTTCAGAGGCCGCACGGGCTTCAGCCCGTGGCTGGACTTTGGCACTTTGGGGTCTTGATGGGGTGTCGGCTCAGGCTGACGACCTACCGGTGGTAACGATTCCGTCTTG
>JAFGQA010000413.1 GCA_016935885.1 Phycisphaerae bacterium
ATCCTTTCTCGGCACCGGCTTCAGGACCGAGAAGGGATTCTCGGTCCAGCAATCGTAGTCGCGTTTCTTATGAAACGCGGTACTAGCACTCTCGGCGCCTCGCCCCATTGCAGAGGTTGAAAGATGAATAAGTATGCAGTCATTATGGCCGGTGGGGCCGGGACGCGGCTTTGGCCCCTGAGCCGGCGAAACCGACCCAAGCAACTACTCCACATCGTCGAAGGCCGCAGCCTGATATACAAGGCCTTCGAGCGGTTGAACGCGGCATTTTCCCCAAGCGACATCTACGTCATCGCCATGGCCGACCACCTTCCGGTGATCGCCGAGGAACTCCCAGCCCTGCCATCGGAAAACCTCATCGGCGAGCCCGTCGGCCGCGACACGGCGAACGCCGTGGCGCTCGCCGCCGCCATCCTGCATGAGAAATCCCCCGATTCCGTCATGGGCGTTTTCACCGCCGACCACGTCATTCGGCCGACCGCCAAGTTCGTCGAGATCATCAAGCGAGGCTTTGCCGCGGCGGTGGAAGATGCGGACGCCCTGGTCACGTTCGGCATCAAACCGACGGAGCCGCACACCGGCCTGGGCTACATTGAGCGCGGCGGGCCCCACACGCCAGGCGTCTGGACCGTCAAGAGCTTCAAGGAGAAGCCTGACCTGGACACGGCCCGCAGGTACGTCGCATCGGGGGATTACTACTGGAACAGTGGCATGTTCGTTTGGCGGACGGCCACGATTCTGGAGCAGTTGCGGCAGCACCTCTCGCCGTCGCACGCCGCCGTCTTAAGACTCGCCGAGGCGTGGAACACCGATGACGGCCGATTGCTCGCCGAGGAGCTTTATCCAGGCCTCGAGAAGATCAGCATCGACTTCGCGGTCATGGAGAAGGCGCCGAAGGTCTTGGTCGTTGAGATGGCCCTCGACTGGCTGGACATCGGCAACTGGACGGCCCTGCCTTCCGTCCTGGGCGCCGATTCGTTCGGCAACACGAAGGCCCTGAAGCGCGCCGCGACCCTCTCAAGCGATGGCAACATCTTCGTCACCGAAGAAGATCACCTTATCGCGGCGATCGGCATCAAGGACCTCGTCGTCGTCCACAGCCCGGACGCGACGCTCGTGTGCCGCAAGGACCAGATCCAGCGAATCAAGGACCTCGTCGCCGACCTCGACCAGGAGTATGACGGCTTGTACTCGTGACGATTCAAAACGGTCGGCTTGCCTCAAGATAGACCGCGGACCTGTTGCCTTGAAGACAAGCCGCCGAGTGGTCCCCGTGAAGGCGGGCCGGTGGCTTCAGCCCGCGCGGTTGTTCAGGGGCTTCTCAAAGGTCGAACATGCCCAAGATTCTCGGAATCGATTACGGCATCAAGCGAATCGGCACCGCGATCGCTGACACCGAGACCAGGATCGCCATGCCGCTGGTCGTGGTCCTCGGCCGCAACGACGTGACGCGGGATGCCCGAAACGTGGCGGACCTTGGCGAGAAGGAGGACGTGGCGTCGTTCGTCGTGGGTCTGCCGCTCAACATGGAGGACGCGGTGAGCACCGACAGCCCACAGACCACCCTGACCCGTCGATTCGCCGCGGAGCTTGAGCGGCTCTCAAGAAAGCCGGTCCACCTGGAGGACGAGCGCCTGACGACCGTCGCCGCCGAGGAGGTCCTCGGCACCGCCGACATGTCGCCGAAGAGGCGAAAGCACCTGACCGACGTGATCGCTGCCCAGAAGATACTCCAGGCCCACCTGGACCGCGAGTAACGTCCACTTCTTGACGAAGTGCGTGCACACAGCCCCCAGGAGCCTGCCCGAATGACCGTGGCACGGGCGCCAAGGCCCGCGTATCCCGGTGCCACCGTGTCACGGGCGCCAAAGCCTGTGTATCGACCGCCGCCGCCGCTGTGCCTCAGGCGCCACAGCGGTGTCGGGGTCCGTGACACTTCCGGCGGCATTCGATTCTGGGTGCCACGGGCGGCTTGCCCGCCCGTGCGGTCTCTCCGGTGGGCGCGTGGCGCATACACACTGGCAGGCAAGCTGCCAGTGGCACCCGCCTACACTGTCACGGACCCGCGGTGTCGGTCGGCACTCCGGGCCGGTTGCCTTGGGATCGCCTTTTCGCTACGGTGCGGAGTTCCTGATCCCAGGAAGTCTCGCCGCACGCAACGAAAGGTATCTTGAAGATATGGCAGACGAACCGAAAGCAGAAGAACGAAAGAACCCCCTTCGCGAAATCACCCAGCCGTTCATCGATCTGGTCCACGCCCCGCGAGCTTTATGGGGTATCAACCTAGCCTATCTCATCGAAGGCATGGTCTACTTTGGCATGCTGAGCTATCTGGCCATGTATTTCAACAACTACATAGGCTTGAACGACCAGCAGGCCGGCTGGATGGTGGGTGTACTTACGGGGGGGATCACCATCGCGATGTTCCTTCTGGGAGGCGTGGCTGACAGATGGGGCGTTCGGTTCGCCCTTGTCGCCGCATTTGTCGTGATGTTGGGGGGCAGAGTGTTGCTGGCAGGTGCTCCCTATGCGGGATTAGGGGGTTCCGGCCTATTCTCGTCAATACACCTCATTGCCATGGGCGGGATCCTCTTGGTTATCATTGGCTACGGAATGTACCAACCCGCAGCCTATGCCGGCGTGCGGCAGTTCACTTCGGAGAAGACCGCCGCAATGGGCTTCGCGATGTTGTACGCGCTGATGAATCTGGGCGGCTGGCTGCCCACCTGGTTCACAGGCATCCGGCAAAGTGTGGGCATCTCTGGTGCTTACTGGGTGTGGGTGGGGTTTACGGCGATCGCCTTGGTGGCGACCTTCATCATCCTGTCGCGAAAGACAGTCGAGAAGGCAATCGCTGATGCCAAGGCTGAGCGAGAGCGAGAGGAGAAAGAGAAGGCGGAGCAGATGGCGCGGAAGGAAGCCTCGCCGAAAGAAGAAACGGCTTCACCGCAAGCCAGGTTCCGGCGATGCGTGCACCCTGACTGCCGTGCATCAAACCCGGCGGACGCTCAGCATTGTGGACGTTGTGGCCGCCCACTCGATGACACCGAAGGAGAGGAAGTGCTAGGTGAGAAGGAGGCGACGCCCAAAGAAGCCACTGTGCCAGTGGCCATACCGGCAGAAGAAGAACGGGTCGGATTCTGGGACAAGGTGTATAACTGGCTCGTGAATCACCCGTTGACCGATCCGAAGTTTGCCTTCTTCATCTTCTGCCTGATCCCGGTGCAGACGCTGTTTGCACACAATTGGCTTACGTTGCCCATGTACGTTGAGCGGGGCTTTCGGGAGAGTTGGCCGTGGATCAGTATAAACTTCGAGAAGGCCGTGAACTTCAACCCGTTGCTGATCTTCATTTTGGTCCCCATCGTGACGGCGATAACCCAGAAGCGGAAAGTGTACAACATGATGATCCTCGGTACGCTCGTCATGGCGGCACCGACGTTCCTCCTCGCGTTCGGGGCGGAACCCTGGACTCTGGTCGCCTACCTGGTCATCATGACCGTCGGCGAGGCCATGTGGCAGCCGCGGTTCCTGCAGTATGCCGCAGAGATTGCCCCCGAAGGGCGGACCGGCGCTTACATGGGCGTTGCCCAATTCCCCTGGTTCCTGACGAAGGTCATCGTGCCACTGTATTCCGGTTGGTTCCTCACTCGCTACTGTCCTGAAGAAGGACCCACCAACACGGGGACGATGTGGCTGGTCTACGCTTGCATCGCAATGGCCTCCACGGCTCTGCTGATCCTCGCCAGGGGCTGGCTGGGCAAAGACTTCAAGACCAAGGCGGACTGATCCCCGGGCTGCCTCGTGACTGCTTGCAAGACCATGGTCCTCGGGACAATCATGTTGCCCCGAACGCGGCTTGCCGTTTGGCGGACTGACCGATCCCGGCTTTGCGCGCGGGAGAGATCATGACGGGGCAGGATTACTATGCGGACAAGCTGTCTGCCGACCGGTTGCGGCGGTGCTACGAAATCGCCCCGTGGCGGGTACGTCAATACCTGGACGCCGAGATTCGGCATGTCCTGGACCGAATCCGTGCGACGGACGCAGTCCTGGAACTTGGCTGCGGCTACGGGCGCGTCCTTGCGCAGCTCGCGGCGAAGGCCAGGCTCGTCGTCGGCATCGACACGTCACACGCCAGCTTGCAGATGGCCCGCCAACGCCAACGGGGGGCTTCGTGCTGCCATCTTGTCCGTGCGAGTGCCATCGCCCTGGGGCTACGGGATGGCGTGTTCGATACGGTTGTGTGTGTTCAGAACGGGATTTCCGCCTTTCATGTGAACCAGCGGGACCTCCTCGGGGAGAGCATCCGCGTTGCCAGGGTCGGCGGGCGGGTCCTGTTCTCGAGCTACAGCGATGCATTCTGGGACGCGCGGCTTGAGTGGTTCCGCGTGCAGTCCGAGCACGGATTGATTGGCGAGATCGATTGGGCCGCCACGCGTGACGGCGTCATCGTCTGCAAGGACGGATTCACGGCAACGACGGTAAGTGCGGACGAGTTCGTTTCGCTGACGGCGCCGTTTGACGTCGATGTGACGATCGAGGAGGTGGACCACTCGAGTCTCTTCTGCGAGATGGCGGTTCGCTGAAGAGACACGCCGGCCTCGGACGCGCCTGCGGTCTGGCGTGTGGTTTGGCGGATCCATCGGCCGGGTGTGCCGTTGCCACAGGTAACGCAGGTCCCCGCGTGACGTCGCCGGAGGGCTCCCGGTGAAGTTGGCGTGTCACTCTCATCCGCAAGGCCGCGCGGGCTCAACCCCGCGGTTCTTCTTTGGTACTGTGGGCCTTCTTTGGCATCGCGGCTCTTCTATGGCGCCGCGGTCATTCTTGGTCGTCGCAGCACTTCTCTGATGATGCTGTCCTGATTACGCCGCCGCGTCGAGCGCCGGCTCGCGGTCGAGAATCTGAGCCCACAGGCGGGCCAGTGCGCGCTTCGCGTCTATGCTGATCATGTACAACGACGGCACGGCGACGAGCGTCAGCACCGTTGCAAAGGCCAAGCCGGCGGCGATCGAGATGCCCATCGGGATGAGGAACTTGGCCTGGAAGCTCGTCTCGGTCAGTAGCGGGGCCAGGCCGAGGATGGTGGTAATCGAGGTCAAGATGATGGCGCGGAGCCGCGCCCGACCGCCCTCGATGATGGCCTCGAAGGCCGGCGCCCCCGCGCTCCGCCTGTGGTTGATGAAGCTGACCAGGATCAGCGAGTCGTTGACGACGATGCCGGTCAGGGCGACGAGGCCGATCATGGACATGATGGTCAGCGGATAGCCCATCAGGTAGTGCCCTACCACGACCCCGACCAGGCCGAACGGGATGGCACACATCACCACAATCGGCTGGACATAGCTTCGGAACAGCCCTGCGAGGATGACGTAGATCAACAGGATGGCGGCGGCGAATTCCTGCGTCAGTGAGGCGAAGGACTTGATGCGCTCGCGCTCTTGGCCGCCGAGTTCCATCTTGACGCCGGGGAACTCGCGTTCGAGGTCGTGAAACTGTCCGGCTAGGTCTTCGTTGATCATGCTCGCGTTGGCACCGGGGACCGTCTCGTCGACGTCGGCCGTGACGGTGACGATTCGTTGCTGATCCTTGCGCTTGATGGTGGCGTAGCCGCGGCCTTCCTTCAGGCAGGCGACCTCGGAAAACGGTACAAGGCTTCCGTCCGGGGCCGCGATCCGCATGGACTCGACGTCGTAGATCCGCCGGCGGTAGTCCTCGGGGTAGCGGACCATGATCTTGACGTCTTCGCGGTCGCGCTGGATCTGCCGCGCTTCCAGGCCGTAGAACGCCGCCCGAACCTGCGTCGCCAGCGATTGGGTCGTCAGGCCCAACGCGCGGGCGGAGTCGAGCAGTTCGATTTGGATCTCGCGCCGGCCGGCGTCGAAGTCGTCTTGAATGTCGTAAACGCCCGCGTAGCCCCGCAATCGCCCCTTGAACCGATCAGCGATCTGAACAAGGTCTTCCAGGCGATCGCCGTTAATCTCGACGGCGACGGGAGCGCCGCGCGGTCCGCCCTGCATGCTTCGGAATTCCAAGGCGTTGATGCCTGGAAGGTCCCGGGACTTTGAGCGCAGCTCACGGATGATGTCCTCGCTGGTCCGCTCTCGCTCCTCGATAGGCTTCAGTTCGATGATCGCCTGGCCGAGATGCGTGGAACTGGCCGCCCGGGCTCCATCGGTGCTGTAGTGCGTCCCGAGCAGAGTGTAGAGCGAATCGAGTTCGGGCAGATTGGTCGTGGCCTGCTCGATCGGTCGAATCGCGCGGTCGGTCCCCTCGATGGGCGTGCCGACGGGCATCTTGAGGCTGGCAACGACGGTCTCCGAGTCCATCTTCTGAATAAAGACAAACGGCACGCATCCCCCGAGGACCGTGCCAACGGCCACGATCACGGCCGCGGCGAGCGCGGCCACGGTCACGTAGCGGTTGACCACGCAGACGCGTAGCAACCGCTCGTAGTTGCGAAGGAGGATGTCCCTGATGAAGAACGCTTGCGCGGATCGCACGCGCTCGGCCCAGCCACGAAACCTCGTCACGGCCGTGACATCAGGCGAGCCGCTGGCTCCAGCCCGCACAGCCTCTCCGCGTCTTGATGAGCCGCTGGCATCTGCCCGCGCGGCGCCTCGGACAGAAACCGCTCCAACCACGGACGGCCTGAGCCACTCGGCCAGGTGCGACGGCAAAATCGTGAGCGCCTCGAACAACGACACGGACAAGGCACAGAGGACGACGAGGGGCAGGACACGCATGAAATCGCCGATTCGCCCCTCCATGAACATCAGCGGCGCAAATGCCACGATGGTCGTGGCGACCGCGCAGACGACGGGCCAGGTGACCTCCTCGGTACCAGTGATAGCGGCTAGTTTGGGCTCAACGCCGTGTTCGATCTTGGTGTAGACGTGCTCGCCGACGATAATGGCGTCATCGACGAGGATACCAAGGACGATGATCAAGCCGAACATGGTCATTAGGTTCAGCGTGTAGCCCATCAGGTCAAGAGCGATCAGCGTGCCGAGCACGGAAAGTACAAGGCCGCACATCACCCAGAACGCCACGCGCCAATTCAGAAACAGCAGCAGCGAACCGAAGACGAAGATCAGCCCCCACAGGCCGTTGCGCTTCAGCAGGTCGAGGCGGCCTTCGATGAAACGGGCGAGGTTCGTGGAGGTCTTCAGTTCGCCCAGTTGCGGGAACGGATCGTTGTACGCCCTGGCGTAAACTTCCTCGATCTCGTCCCGGATGCCCAGCCGGTGCTTCAAGGACGCCAGCCAGTCTCGCTCAAGCGGCCGGCGCCTCTTGCCGGCGACGAGGGCCTTGACCTTCTTGGAGATGTCGATGGCGTCCTGCGACTGGGTCTTGTAGACGGTGACCGTAACGGCGGGCTTCGCGTTGAATCTCGACACCACGTCGGCGTCTTCGAAACCGTCGATCACCTCGGCGATCTCCTTCAGGCGAATCAGCTTGCCCGACGGATCGCTGCGGACGATGATCTCACCGATTGGCTCGGCTTGGTCCTCCTCGCCGAGCGTCCGCACAGAGACATTTGCAGATCCGGTCTTGATCTGGCCGCCGGGCAGGTCCAGGTTTGCCCGGGCGATCGCGTCGCCAACGTCCATGAAGGATAGGCCGTATTCGACGAGCTTCTCCGGCCTGACTTCGGCGATGATTTCATCCTTGCGTATGCCGCCCAGGACGACGTCTGTAATGCCGGGCACGAGCAGCAGGTCGTCCCGAAGCTGCTTGCCGACGCGCTTGAGCGTCTCCTCGTCGAGATCGCCGAAGAAGGACACGTTGATCACCGGCAATTGCGGCTCGAACTTGGCGACCATCGGCTCTTCGGCTTCCTCCGGAAACTCGTCCCTCGGGATGGTGTCGATGGCTGCCTTGACGTCCGTGACTGCCTGATCGACATCCTCAACGTTGTTGTAGAGGACGGCGGCGATGGTGCACGCGCCCTCGCCGATGGTCGTCCTGATCTCCTCGATGTCCTCGATGTCCTTGATCGCCTCCTCGATCTTGATGACGATGCCCTTCTCGATCTCCGCGGGGGTCGCTCCGGGATACACCACGTTGACGTGCACCTCGTTCGGATCCGACTCCGGGAACATCTCTCGAACGAGCGTAAAGGCACAAAACACGCCGGCGATGATGATCGCCCACATGAACAGATTGACGAGCACCGGGTTGTTCACGCTAAAGCGCGGCAGCGAAGTCATCGATCACACCTGAAGGTGTTTGAATGGCGAATAGCGAATAGCGAGTGGCGAATAGCGAATCCCAGATCTCGCGAGTTGTCCCCCACTTGGCTTGCCGTTTGGCGGACTCCCACACCTCCCAAGCCGCCCGACCGGACCGTTTCGGCTTTCGGCTTCCTCTGTTCGACTTTCGGTCGTCGGCTTCTCACTGAGATCCATGGTCCGCAGTCGAACCTGGGCACCTTCGTAAAGCGTGTCCAGGTTCGTCAAGATCACCATGTCCCCAGCGGACAGGTCGCCCGAGACGACGGCCCGGTCGCCGATCAGCCGGTCTGTCCGCACGCCCCGTGTGTGCGCCTTGTTATCGTTTGCCACAAAGACCTGCCCGTCGACAATCGCGCCGCGGGGAACGGCGAACACCTGCCGCAGCAGCGGTCCCGACACCTTCGCCGTCAGAAAGTAGCCCGGGACGAGTGGCGTCTCCTGCACGGCATTGTCCACCTCCACGTACGCCATGAAGGTCCTGCTCCGCGCGTCGGCCAGGGGCGAAAGACGATTGACCGTTGCCTCCCACCGCACGCCCGGCAGGCTGTCCACCGTCAGTTCGCAGGCCGAGCCCACCTGTGTGCGGGGATACACCGACGCCGGCAACTCGATGGGTACCTCGATGTGCACCGGGTCGATCAGCCCCAACACCGGCCCGCCGATCTGCACGCGGTCACCCACCTCGACCATGATCTCCCTGATCTGTCCGGTGAAAGGCGCCTTGATGGTGCATCTCTGCACATCGAGGTCGGCAAGGTCCTGCTCGGCCCTGCGAGCGTCACGCGCCGCCAGCAGCCTGGCCCGCCGTGGCGCGATCAACTCCACCTGGTTTTCCAAGCCCTGCAATGCACGCCGTGACTGCTGGTACGCCAACCGAGCGAAGTCCCACTCCTTCTTGGAGGCCACCTGCTTCTCATACAGGTCTGTCAGACGCTTGTATTCGTTGCGCGTGACCTCCACCTCCTCCCGCGCAATGGCCACCAACTTGTCGGCGTTGGCCTTCTCGACGTCCAGTTCCTTAAGCTGGGCATCGGCATCGGCCAATTGGCCCTCCGCACGGGCGAGTTGCTGGCGGTATTGCCGGTCGTCGATCCGGGCCAGAACCTGATCCTCGACAACCCGCGAACCGTCCTTCACACCTTTCGGCACGTCGACGATTCGCCCACTTACCTCAGCGGACAGCACCACCGCCTGATCCGCCCGCGCGTTGCCGTAGCCCGTGAATACTTCCTGGACGTCCTGGCGGGACAACACCTGCACCTCGACGAGCGGCGACAAGGACGCGACGTTCCGGCGCTGCGCGTGTGGCTTCGTCTTGGACAACCACACTGCGATCCAGCTCGCTCCGCCAATCATCGCCACGATCAAAACCACCGACAACGCGATCCGCATGAACGCTCCTCCGGACCTCGCGCCACCTTTGCCAACGGTCCGGTCGGACTTGTCAGTGTCGTCGGGCGCCCGATCTTCCTTCATCGTCAATCACTCTTGCCAGCAGCGGCACTACCTCTTGAGGTTCGTTGCGTGCAGGTAGTCCGCGATCGGTTTGTCCAGATCGTGCAACTGCTCGTGCGTGATGGTGATGTCACGCGCCATGGCCTTCATCTTCGGCGGAAGCTCCACGTCACCGCTGTCGGTCAGGACGACGATCCTGTCCGTCACGTCAGGCAACCGCCGGCGGACGCGCGACGGAAGCCCCAGACCGTGCGAGATGTGGCCCGCCCCGCATAGCACGACCGCCGTTCGGCCCCGTCCTTGCTCCGACTCCAGGAACGCGCACAACCGCTCAGCCATCGTCTCGTCACGAGAAACCTGCGCCTCGAACATCTTGCGCAACAGGGCCTCCGTGACTTTGGCATGGACCATCATCACGCGGTTCAGCTTCCGCTCGTACATCGGATCATCCAAATCCATCTCCGCCGGAAGCTCCTTGCTGGCTTCCGGATCGAGCCCGTCGATACCGTTCCGGGCAACCTGCCGAACCGTCTCGCCCCTGGCGTTGATCGCCAAGATCGGCGCGCCGGCTCGGCGGGCGGCCTCCAGGATCTGCCGATACTGCTCGAAGTTCGGCCATCGCTTCGACCATTCGGTCCTCTCCGCCAGTTGATCGAAGTCGATTCCTCCCTTGCAGTATTCATCGAGGGCCGGCTGCTGGAAGAACTCCATTTGTTCCAACGCGAGCACAAGCGGCACGTGTCTTTCCACGAGGTCGGCCACGATGCGCTGCTGGATCGCGTGGTGACGCTTCAGCGTATGCCTCTCGCCAAGATAGATGACGCGCACGCCGGCCAGGTCATCCACGACGTCCTCGTACAGCACCGGCTCACCTTCATAGACGTCGATCCAGAAGCTGCATCTCCCTCCGTTCGCGCCGCTGCACGACGCCCCAAACAGAAACAACAACGGCAAACACACCTTGAACAACGAACCGAGAACACGCCGCATGGCACAGCTTCCTTATCCTTGCGCCCAAAGAACCGCGGCCCACCTGGGAAACCTCCCAGAAAGGTCCGCCACTCGGACCATTCCACTTGCGTCATCCTATCCTATCGCAAGAAGACAGCTCTGCGAAGTGCCCCACGCCCGTTTGAAGCCGACGGCTGATTCTCGCTCCTCTTCGGAATGGGCCTGGCCCTACAGAGTGATCGGGCCGCGGCCCGGGGCAGGCCGTTCGCCGGGACGTACTGTCGACGTCTGGTCGTGCTGCTGTTGTTCGGCCTGGCCCATGCGGTCCTGCTTTGGTACGGCGACATCCCGCTGTGCTACGCCGTGTTCGGTTTCATCGCCCTGCTGTGCCGCAATATCCGCCCCAAGATCCTGCTGATCATCGCAATCATCCTGCTCCTCGTCATCATCCTGCTCCTCGTCCCCATGGGCTTCACGGGCGGATGCACGGCAGTCCTCCCCTCGAGCCGTGGTGACGATGAGTTCAGTGGAAGAACCGAAGATCAGAGCGACAAAGCGAGTCGAGCGTAAGGCGGCTGAACCCACGCTACGGGCTGCGGCGCGAGAATGTCCTCCGGGCCAGACGGGAGAACAGCGATTCCTCAACGCATCTCAAGCAGGAGTGCAACAAACAACGGCAAATCATCGAGGTCCAGATTGTTGTCCTCATCGATGTCCGCCGGACACATCGTGACGATGCTCAAAGAGCCGGGATTCTCCGTCAGCAGGTCGACGAAACCTTGGACGTCTAACCCATCGACAAGGCCGTCATAATTGGTGTCGCCTTTCAGGCAAGACTGTGCCGCATCGAGCAGGTCCGCGTATCCGCCTGGGAGAAGTGTGTAGTAGACCTCGAGACCCCAAGAATGGCTTGGACAAGGTTGGACTTGGCCATAGGTTGTCCAGGTGGCGACGACCTGATCATCCGGTCCGTAGGCCAACGTGTGCTGAGCGCTGTCCGCAAGCTGGCGTACCGCGTCGGCACATTCGCCCGTCTCACTCGTGTCCTGATTGACCCGGAATTCGCATCCCAGCGGCCTGCCATCGGTCTCGAAGTATTGACCGTGGATCTCCTTTGCGGCGCTTGCCGCCACGACGTTCCAGGCAATGATGAATCGCCCCGGATTGGTGTCATCCAGCGTGAGCGACACCGTGGGATTGGCGTCATCAAAGCCTAGCGGAATCGTGGCCATCCCCAGGTCGATCTCGCTGTCGACGATGAACTGGTTGGAAACCGGTACGATTGGGTCCGCTGGCCCACCGGCCCAGAACAATCGCCGCGCCCAGACACGCAGGTGGCCAGGGCCCGCCGGCGAGTCGTAACCGACCCAAGTCACCACGATGTTGCCCGAGTCGTCAAGGGCCACGGCGGGAGACCTTTGGACACTGTCAGGCCACTCGGCATCGGGGTCATTGACCCATCCCTCAACTCCCGCAATCTCGTCAATCAACACTCCTGTCGGGTCGTACAACTGGAGGGCGATGTTGTATCCCACGTCTTCGGGTTGTGCCCACACGATGCAGAAATACCCGTCGGAACGCATTGCCACACAGGGTTGAGCGTCGGTACACAAGTCGAACGTCCGAATCTGGATGGGGGCAGGAAGGCCGCTCACCTCACACAGAAAGTCACCGCCGGGGCAGTTCCACCACGACGGCGAGCTCAGATAGGCGGCCGCGGCCACGCCGACATCTGATGTGCCAACCGACGGTTCCCAGTGCTTGACGTCGGTCGGCCCTTCTGGCACCGCCAACGGCACCGGGGTCGCGCCGAAATCAAAGTCCGAGACCAGGATGAGAGGCCCTACTGTGGGGTGGCAATCGTCGCATTGCCCGAGCCAGCCAACCCGCACCTTGCCATTGCAGCTCATAGCGAACGAAGCGTCCGTATGATACACGAGGTCCGAAGGGCTGGGATGGTTCGCAGAAACGGGCTCCACGTCTCCGATGGCTATCCCGTCCTCAGCAAACGGTCTGACAACCACGTCGACCAGGTTGTTATCGTTCACTCCCCTAGCCTGCCACGAGATGATGAATCTTCCCTGGCAATCCATTCCAACGGCGCTTCTCTCGTGGGGACCATCTTCCGAAACAACGACGTTCTCGATAACACCCGCTGGTGGCACGGGGCATTGCGCCTGGAGGTTCGCGGCAGCCGAACACATCCAAAGAGCTACAACGATGGCGACGGCACGCAACCACATCGCGTCTTCTCCTTTTGCGGAGGTGGAATCCAAGCGGCGCATGACAAGGCCTCGTCGGTGCATCTTACGAAGAACACCTACCCGCCAATCTCCACTTCTCCCGAGAGATCGAAGAAATCCATGGCGTCGGGCCAGACCTCACCGACGGTACCGAGTTTCGTGCCCTTTGGCAGCCAAATGTGCGGATTCGAAGCCTCCAGGTCTCCCATTGTGTCCACGTGGCCGTCATAAAAGGCTAGATTCAGCTTGTAGGCGTTCCCCGGTGCACCAGTAGGAGGCTCTGCCGTGGAGTGCCGGAAGGCATACATCCGCCCATCGACCGGGCCGGAACTACCGTTGCCGGGAACCCGCCTTCGATCCCAGGATCTAGACCACGACGAGTGCGCGCCCGTGTCGGAAAAGGCTCCGCCATAGGGCCCAGCCACGCTCAGGTCGTAGTCCGGTACCGGTGCGTCGGTCTCCGTCAGATATCGAGCCCCGTCGGCACAGAATACCTTTCTGGAGGCATCACCGATCCGGGCCACGGAAGGCCGCCAACCCTTTGGGAGATCAGTGTGATGATTAGTGGGGACATCGGACGGATACCACAGTTGGTATCTCACCGTATTGTAACTTACCATCCAGCCGGCTCCGGCATCCGGGCCCGCATACTTGAAGGACAGGAAACTGTTCGCCTGGCACAGAAACGCCGGGTTGCTGCGCAACTCGTTAAAGCGCCTGATGACATCCTGCTGACCGCCCTCCCCCATGGGCAACCCCATGCCCCACATGTGGGCCATCGGTCCCAAGAAATCCCAGTATTGAACCGCCGGGCCGTAGGCCACGGGCGCACCGAACAAGTAGGCACCCGATCCATGCGGAGAACCGACGATCCAATCCTCGTTGTCGAGGGCGTATTGGGTCGCCCCGGAGGCGAGGCTGCGCAGATTCCCCATGCAGGCCAGCCGTTGGCCGGTCCGCCGCGCGCCGACCATGCTCGGCAGCAGCAAGGACAGCAGCAGGGCTATGATCGAGATGACGACGAGCAACTCGATCAAGGTGAAGCCCGGCCGGTTCAAACGACGGCGATTCCGGCTCCCGAGCGATTCGTTGGCACGCGTGTTCATTTATCTGCCTCCGCCCTTGCCGCGTCCATCAACTCCTTCGGCGGCATCGGGTTGTGCCCGACGACTTCGCGGCCGCAGTCGGGACAATAGGTCTTCTTGTCAATACCCATTCGCTTATTCAGGATGACGAAAGTCGGTTCGAGCTTGGCCTTCCACTTGCCGTTCTCGTCCTTCGTCCAGTAGCACTTCTCGGGAATGTACGCGGCCAGCTTGCCGCAGGCAGGACACTCAAGCGGCTCCTTCTCGCCCATCTGGATCGTGTGCTCGAAGACGTGACCGCATTCGGCGCACATGAACGCGCGGTCAGCGGCAATGTGGTATTTCGACTCACCGCCAAACTGCCGCCAGGCCAGCACGGCCGCGGCAGCCAAAACAAGGACTGCGACACCCAACAGAATCGGTCGACGCCATTTACCGGGCTCGTCTGAACTCACCGTGTCAACTCCGTGTTTCAGTACTACTATACCGCATCCGGCGCCAAGATAGTCCTCCGCCAAGGAACTGGCCACACACTTCCGTCGCTCCGATCAACTCGCCGTGCCGCCAGCCTCGGCCCTTCCGATAACAATCGTTGATCTGCGCGCCGCCAGAAACCGGATGTCCGCTCCCGTTGCGAAGGCCGTGGGCGGACAGCAACCGCCCAACACCGTTATCATAGCGTCCACAACGGAATGCGTCGATTAAAGTCACGTTAAATGTACCTGTAAGGGTCCGTGACAGTCCAGGCGGGTGCCACTGGCAGCTTGCCTGCCAGTGTGTATGCCCCATGCGCCCACCGGAGAAACCGCACGGGCGGACAAGCCGCCCGTGGCACCCAGAATCGAATGCCGCCGAAACTGTCACGGACCCTATGCGTAATGCACCCGTTTCTCCCCGCTGACCGGAGGACACGGCCCGCGATGTGTCAGACACAAGGTCTCCGCACGTCGGAAAATCGCGGTCTGCGCATACGAACGCCCGTTATCACCAGCCTGACGGGACCACGCAGGCGGTGACGTCCGGGCGTCTCGCCGTACTCCACCTCGAGCCGGGGCAGGCGTCACATCGCCATCATCAGCCAGACCGCGATGATGACCGCGTAGCCCCCGACGGTTCTCGCATCCAGATTCTTGACTTGTTGCATCATCTTATTCGGACGAAACGGCGATGGGTTGTGACGACATCCGCCGAAGGACAGGCCCCAGCGAGAAGTACCGTCCCGGACACTCCGTCTTGTGCGTTATGCCCCCGTGCGTGAGGATCCGAGACTTCGATATACCGCACTTCCCGGACAGGAACGACAGTAATCGGGCCAAGGATTGGATCTGCTTCGGCGTAGGAGAATGGTGATTCAGGTTGCCGATGAGGCATATCCCGATGCCGTGTTGGTTGTACTCATTGGAGGCGGTTTTGCAGTGGGCTCCGTGCATCTGCTTGATCCACCGCTCACCGACATACACCTCGCCGTCAGGGTAGCCCGTGCCGTTGCCAATGACGAAGTGATAACCCAGGGCCTCCCATCCGCGACCATTGACATGCCAATCTCGCATCCCCTGCGGCG
Organism: Phycisphaerae bacterium; assembly: GCA_016935885.1. Next base: position 15,533 of record JAFGQA010000413.1, read on the forward strand.
TGGACGCATCGTCGCCGGAATGGTGGATCACCACGGAATCCCAGCGCTCCGCGACACCACAAGGGGGAATCCAGTCCCCTTGCGGACACACCTGGGCAATATGGCGCTGCCTTGGCGGAGGTGGTGGCAACCGCCGGACCGGCTCCGGCCTGCCGCCAACATAGGGATCCAGTTCCGAGATGCTGGTTTGGCCCGTGCTGCAACCCAAGCCGGCGACCACGGCACAGACAAGCCCCGCTGCAATGCTTCCCACCTTGCGATTCACGGCACCATGCTCCTGCTGATTCCCCTGTATCAGTGTTGGCAGAAGCCAACCCACCAGCCCAACATCGGGCCGTGCCGATAGACGGGTAAGTTCAAAGCGCAAACAGATGGGAATCAGGGATCCAGGACCCAATCCCGCAGGTATTCCCGGCTATCAGGGCTGGCGGCCGCTCGCGAGAATACGGCCAAGGCGTCCGGGAAGTTGCCGCCGACCTTGTCCAGAACGGCTTGGTAGTCCGCAAGCGAACCCTGGTAGCGAATCGCGGCCAACAGCCTGGCGTTGTCCATCTCCATGTCGGCGATGAATGCCCACCGCTCCGGATCCTGCAAACGTGGCTCGTACTCCGTCGCGAATCGGTCCGCCATTGCATCGAAGCGCGCCTGCCGCCCGGCAATGATCTCCTCACGGGACTCGCCACGCGCCGCAGCACCCTCGTAGTACTGCGTCATGACGGCGAACAACTCATTGACGTAATCGTCAATGACCGCTTTGTCGGCGAATCGCACCCTTGCGGCCGCCGCCGCCTCCGAGTCGGCCCCGAACGTCTCGTCAAACCACGCCTGCGCGGCGGCCCGGCTGACAAAGGTCGCCAAGCTCTCGTTGAAATCCATATCGGACGGCTTGAATACGGTCGAGTGGGTCATCTCGTGGAGGATCAGCGTCGCCAATTCGATCTCGTCCAGCCGAAGGTTTGATTGTCGGACAGGGTCGGGAAGGAACCCAAGCGTCGAGAAGCCGTCCGCGCGTGTGTAGTACACGTCGAGGTCCCACGCTGCCAGGAAGTCCGCCTCGCGCTCTCCCATGCCCTGATCGAAGAAGCCTTTGGTCGCCACCAGTCCCACGAACAAAAGATCCCATCGAAACGACGTCAGGCTCTCCTTGGCGCTCGCCGACAGCACGTACGCCGCGGGCTCGGAACCGTTCATTTCAAAGACCGTGTAGGCATCGCCGGCGAACAGGCCGATCCGATCGATCCCGAACTGCCGAACCTCCTGCGTTAGAGCGAGCCTGGACTGCTCCTCCTCGGTCAGCCGAGGATCGTCGAGGGCGTCGGCAACGGGAACAGTCGCGGCAAGGCTGGCCAACTCGCCCAGCACCAGGTGTACGTAGTAGTCCACCTGGCAGCCCAACGGCAGCACGAAGCAGATGCAAGCGAAGACAAAGACCGATAGCTTGGCTTTGCGCATGATGGAGATTCCCGGCGAGGAATGGCGGCCGGCTGGCAGACGATTCTAGGCGGACAGCCCCGCTGACGACAAGAGCTCGCCGGCACGCCCCGTTGGAGGGGTCCGTGACAGTTTAGGCGGGCGCCACTGGCAGCTTGCCTGCCAGTGGGTATGCCCCGTGCGCCCACCAGAGAGGCCGCACGGGCGGGCAAGCCGCCCGTGGCACCCAGAACAGAATGCCGCCGGAAGTGTCACGGGCCCCGGCCATCCCCATTCCATCCGCGGGCGCAACGCATGCCTGACGCGTAACGTAGCCTCCTAATGGCTGCCGCAATGCCCCCCACATCGCCCGCATTGCACGATGGGGATGTCGTCCAGCTTATCGCGCCAGCTTGGCGACGCCTTTGGCAGGATGTCCTCGAGCCGCAGCCGCGCGTTTGAGACCCCGGCGATGCTGGCGCCGACGTTCTGCCACAACAACTGGGGATCGTTCTGCCAACCCGCAGGGAACACACGGTCGTCCAGCCCGCGCCGGCCGAAATCGGCGTCGGTCTCAAGGATCTGCCGGGCGGTTGCGGCGGTCGACATGATGTCCTGCGCCTCCGCCGAGTGTTCCAGTCCAAGAAGATGGCCAAGCTCGTGCGAGGCGATGTTAGCCAGTGCCAGGGCGGTCTCCTCCGCGCTGGGCACCAGGCCTTCGAACAACGCCAGGTCCTCCGTATAGATGATCGCTTCCTGCTCCAGATAGGCGTTACCCGTGTCGACGTTGTCGGCCAGGCCCAGATAGCTCGCGTTGTAATTGCCGAAGTAGAGCGTCGAGTGGACCTCGGTCGGGACGTCATGGTGCTTGCTGTCAAGCAAAGTCACATTGAATCGCGCATAGTCACGGCGCATGTGCTCCAGGATCAAACCAACGACGTAGTCCGTCTGACCCGCAAAGCGGCCGGAGATGGACTCGGCGCTGAAGCTCCGCATCGTCTCGAACGGCTCCAGCCCGATCTGCACGCGGTCGCCTCCCTCGAAATCCAGGTACACCAATTGGTGTCGTGCTACAGGCACGTCGAAGCCCTGCTCGCGCGTGATGCGGACGGTGTAGGTGCCGTTATCGTAGCGGCCGTTGTCGTGTGCGAAGTGAGTGGCTCGCGAGACGGCGATTCCGACATACAGATTGGCCGCGTCCTGCCGGACGACACGGGCGATGTAAGGATCGATGTTGCCCGCATAGTACGAGCGGTCGTCGTTCGCATCGATCAGATCCTGGTACCCGTCGAACAACGCGGCCACTGTGTTCAGGCCGTTGTTGCCAGTGACGTCTATGACGACGCGGTCGCCCGCAAGGGCCGACCCCAACGCGTAGATATCCACGTCATCAATGGCGTCGATCGTGCCCTCTATGACGATCTCGCCGGTCAGCGGCATCGTCGCGGGTTCCGCGCCGCCAAACGCGCTGTTCTCGCTGGGTCCCTCGGCGATCGCGCTCTGCCCGGATGTCGGACCCCCGGATGCCTGATCCGGGGGCGTCGCAGGCAGACTACCCGTTCCGAGGATGGGAGACGAGCCGCAGCCCAGGATCAACGCGAGGGTCAAGGTAAACGAGGTAATGGTGACGGCGCGCAACGCGCCCAGGGGTTGCCGGGGGTGCATGGTAAACTCCGCACCTCCACCAGCACCTCCATGGGCAGCAAGCAGAGTTCTTATGCTGGCGGCCGCCGAGGGACGCCATCATGTTTGTTCCACCGGCCTGCCTCCTCTCGGGCCTGCCGTCGAGTCTCTATTCGGCAAGATCACCCAGAATCTCCAGTGTTTTCATACGATACCAGTACTGGAAGTGTGGAGTAAGATGACGGCGTCCCAATACGTCGTCCGACAACATGCCCGGACCGGGACGTAAAAGGCAAAGTGGATTATCGGTGTCGTGCGAATGGTTTTTGATCCGGCTGATTATCGCAACAGACTCGTCGTCTCGGACGGTGACTTCCACGCCGAACTTATTTTGCGAAGCGGTCAGACGTCGCCCATCCTGGAACTGGCAAACCTCCAACAACCGGACATCGTTCGCGACGTGGCAGAGGCATTCCTCGACGCGGGCGCGAAGGCCCTGGTCACGAACACGGCCGGCGCCAATTCCGTGGTCCTGAGTGAGCAGATCGAGGCGGGCCACATAACGGAGGACCAGATCCTGGCCATGAACCGCGAGGGGGCCGCCATCTACCGTGCCGCCGTATCGGAACATCCGGCCGCGGGCGTGCTGGTCTTTGGCTCCATGGGACCGACAGAGGAGCTGCTGATGCTCGATGAGGTCGCCGAGGAGGTTCTATACGAGGCGTACGAGAGTCAGGCCCGAGCGTTGGCGGCCGGCGGCGTCGATGCGATCGTGTGCCGCGGATTCAGCGAGATCCGCGCCTTGACCGTCGCTGTCCGGGCGGCGACGGCGGGCACGGGCCTCCCAGTGATCGGCGGCATGACCTTCGACAGCGGCCCGGAGCGGAACGAAACCACGCTCGGCGTGACGATTCCGCAGGCGGTGGCCGAGCTTGCCAAGGTCGGGGCGGCGATGGTCGGCTGCGATTGCGGTGACCATCCGGACGGCGCGGAGGCGGTCGTGACGCTGATCCGGCAATCATGCGACCTTCCGATCTGGGTGACGGTCAATGCGGGCATCCCTCAATGGGTGAATGGCGAGGTGGTATATCCTGAGACGCCAGATGAATTCGCCGGCCGCCTCGGCGTCCTGGCCGCCGCGGGGGCCAATCTCGTTGGCGGTGGCTGCGGCGCGACGGCCGAACACGTCGCGGCCATGGTGGCGGCGTGGCAGAAGCTGCAGGGGCCGAGCCGGCCTTGACCATGCCTGTAACTTCTGTATAATACAGATCTTCGATTGTTGGTCCGCCGCGCGCGGAAGCGGTCGAATGCTTGCTGGAGAGCCCCGGTCCTGGTCGGGAGGTGGTCACCGATGGGTTGGACTGCCACGCCCCGAACAGGTACAGGGGTTCCAGGATAGCCTGCCAGAACATGCGGTAGTCCCCCTTGTATTCGTCCGAAGATGACCTCCGGAGGTAGCTGATGTTCATGTCGCATTCTGTTCGCAGACGCTGGGTCCTCATTCTTGGTCTCACGATGGTTACCGGGCTCGCCGTGCCGGCGGTTGGGCAGGACCTGGCCGAGGATATGGTCGGCCAGGATGAAGAGGCCTGGGCAATCTGGACGGCCGCGATGCGTGTCTTAGGGCGCGAGGAGTTGGCCGAAGCCACAACGTTGTTCGACAAGATCCAAGCCATGGATCTCTCCGATCTGCGCCTCGCCCTGATGGCCGATCGGACCGGCGTTGTGCGATTCGAAGCCTGGGCCGAGAAGGACGACGCCCCGGACAGCGTCAAGGCCATCCACGCGAAGATCATGAACGGCCAAAGGCAGAAGACGCTGGCCGAGGACGGCTGGCATTACGCCAGCATCGGCCGCTTCGATTGGGCCGATGCCCAGTTCAAGGCCCTCGCCGAGTCCAATCCCGACCCGGTCGCACTCCTGGAACTGGCGCGGAGAAACCCCAATCGACATACCATCCTCATTAAGCTATTGAACAACACGGAAGTCGGCCCGTCCGCGGCACGCTTCCTCAAAATCCTGGACGAGGGCGAGGAGCTTCTTCGGATCGACCCGCACGAGATCGTTGCCAACATCGCCAAGCTCGGCGGCTCCCCGCGACAAGTCTTCAATGCGACGAAGCGGCTCCAGGTTTCAGGGGAATACGCCGTTCCTCACATGATCCAGGCCCTTCGAGATTCGAACCGCGCGTCGCTTCAGCCCGCCATCATTCAGGTCTTGCCGCAGATCGGTCGGTCCGCGCTCAACCCGCTGTGCATCGCGCTGGGCATGGAGGACGACGTCACAAAGCAGATCCTGGCAAACGCCGCGGGCGAAATCGGCTACCGGCAGGCCTTGCCACACTTAGCCAAGCTGGCCGAAGACCCAAACGCCTCCGGTGACGCTCGTGCCGCCGCCGTTCAAGCAATGGCGAAGCTGGGGAACGCGCCCGACCCAAGCGTGTCGGCGCAGTTCTACCAGCTCGCCGAGGACTACTACAACGATGTTGACTCCCTCAAGGCCGATCCCAGAAAGGACACGGCCAACGTTTGGTACGTCAACAACGATGAACTGTGCTTCATCAAGGTGCCTACGGCCATCTTTCGGGACGTCATGGCCATGCGTTGCTGCGAAGAAGCGCTCATGGCCGACCCCAACCACACGAAGGCGACGGCCCTGTGGCTGGCGGCAAACTTCCGCCGGGAGGCTCAGCTTGGCCTCGATGTCCAAAGCGATCAGCCGGATCCGCTGGCCGACAAGGACGGCACGCGGCCGGAGGACTACCCCCGGGCGATCTACTTCGCCCGCGCCGCCGGCCCCATGTACAACCACATGGTCCTCGCCCGGGCCTTCAAGGATCGGGACCCGGGTGTGGCACTCGGTGCCATCGCCGCGCTCAGCGCGACGGCGGGTGAGCCGAGCCTGGTCGGTGTCGAGGACATCAAGCAGCCGCTGGTCCAGACGCTGTCATTCCCGAACCGTCAGGTTCGCATCAAGGCCGCACTCGCATTGGCCCGGGCGTTGCCCAAGACGGACTTCGCGGGCGCCGAGAACGTGATGCCCGTCCTGACCGAGGCGCTGGCCCAATCCGGCCGTCGGGGTGCCCTGATCGTCGATCCAGACGACAACTACAGAAACAAGTTCCAGGCCCTGCTGAGGGCAGCCGGCTATGAATGCGGCCTCGGTGCCAACCTCTATCAGGCAAGGGAGAACAGCCAGAAGGCCGGGCTCACATCGTACGACGTCGTCTTGCTGGCAAGCGATGTAGAGCAGCCGGACCTGGTCACCGCCATCAGCGATCTTCGACGGCAGTTCCAGACGGCCGCTACGCCCATCCTGGTGGTTGCCAAGGAAGGCCAACTCACCAAGGCGAGCAAGGCGGCCCGTGGGGTCGCCGGTGTCGAGGTGCTCCTGACGGATGTCTTGGAGACTGGTGATCCCGCCAAGATTCAGGAGCAGGTAGCCGACAAGATCGGCCGGGCCTCCCAAGCACTGGGCATGAGCCCGCTCGATGCCGAACTGTCGCTGGACCTCGCGATCCAGGCGGCCGATGTCCTTCGCGACATCGCCGAAAGCAACCTCAAGGTGTTCGATTTCTCCAAGGCGGTTCCGCGATTGATCTCGACACTCGATAGCCCACTGGAGGTGTTGCGGGTCAAGTGCGCCCACGCGTTGGCCCTGGCACACAGCGCCGACGCCCAGGCGGCCATCGCCGAAGCGGCGATGGATCCAACACATGGCCGGTCCGAGCGTGTCGCGCTCTTCGGTTCGCTTGCCGAGTCCGGCCGGCGCAACGGCAACCTGCTGGGCACCGGCGACCTGATCCAGAAGCTGATCGACTTCACGATGCACGAGGACGACCTGATCCTCCGAGCTGCAGCGTCGAAGGCCCTTGGCGCTCTTGACCTGCCAGGCAACAAGGCGAGCGAGATCATCCGGGCACAGTATCGGGGGTAAGGCGTCGCGCGGAAACCACATGAGCGATTGTGCCACTTGGCTGGCCTGCCGGCTTGCCGTTTGGCGGACCTGTCCGCGGGCAGGCGGGTCAACCGTTCAGGTTGTTCCTGCGCGAGTCCTAATGCACTTCACGGTTGGATGCACCTGTGGCACCGCCGCCAAAGGCGGTGGATTCACGGGATCGAACGCCCGTGCCACAGTCTGATTGCGGCCGGGGGCCGCGCTGTGTCCCCGCGTTCCTTGCACTCCTGCGTAGCCCATCTATGAAGCAGCGTTCGCGTGACCGCACGGGCTGAAGCGCATGGTCCTTCACTCGCGCGGGAGCCCGCGACTCGTGTTGGATCATCAGATCGGAGTCGACATTATCGCGCCGCGCGAGGCAAACGTTGCGGCTTGTGGAAGTAGAGGAATCGCTCCAGGGCGTCGTCCCGGTGGCAGTCCGAGCAGACATTGGGCTCGGCGTAGCGGCGGACTAGCGGCACAGCGGGCGGAAGATGGGCCCGCGACGGAACCTTGTCATCGTCCGACAGATCGTCCACGTCCACACTGCGCCCGTGCGGGAGGTGGCAGGTCACGCAGCCGACGCGGCCGGTCGGTCCCGGTTTGCCAGCCTTGTCAATCAGCGGGTAGAAGCCCGGCGAATCCGGCTTCTGCCGATTAACCATGGGCAGGGCGGGGTGGACGTAGTTCATGGCGGCGCGACCGGCAACAGGGTCGGTCGCGTGACACGCCAGGCAAGTCAGGTCTGACACGGAGAACGCACCGGCCATCGTCGCGGGGATATTCAGTGCCCGCGACGTGGTCGCACTGTCCTCACCGTGGGCGTGCGCGACGTGACACGAACCACATAAGGTGGCCCCACGAGCCGACGGGCTAAGCCGGCTCGGACTGTGGTACGTATAGGCCAGCCGCGCGAGGCCTTCGTCGTGGCAGTTCAGGCAGAGCTGCGCGGGGTCCTCGTTCGGCCCGTCGGCCAGTAGCTTCCCGTTCGGCGCCGCGGCATGCGGGTTGTGGCATTCGTTGCACTCGAACTGATGCACGTCCATTGGCTCGGTCCGCGGTACGAGCGTCATCCTCCCCCCAGCCGCGCCCTGTTCCTTCGACAGCTCCCAGCGCGGCCAGCTGCCCCAACCGGGATTGTCATGACAGGACAGGCACGCCGCGCTGCCCTTTTCGGCATCCTCGTCGAGACCGGCGGTCCACAGGTCTGTGGGACTGTCCGAGCCGTGCGGTTGATGACAGGCCAGACACCCGTCGTCCATTGCGTGACCGGTGCCCGACAGCTTCGCCTGCGTCTTGTGGCAGGCGGCACAAATGGCCGAGGCCGTCTTCCCGCCCACCATCGCCGCGGCGTTACCCTCGACGTCGGCATGGCAGGTGCCGCAACCGATCCCGCCCTTGTCGGCACGGTTGCCCTGCGCGTCGAACAGTGGCAGGCCGCAGCCGGCCAGCAGCTCCGACGTGGTCGTCGATTCGCCCATGGGGTGATTGAAGGGTCCGGGCGGCGGTGTGCCCCCGGCCAGATCGTCTGCCCCGCTGCCGGCGGTCTTGTCCCCGTCGGCCGACAGAGCCGACGTCCCGCCGACGATCAGCAGGGCCAGGAACCCAGTGATGATCTTTTGACGGCAGACGCCATGGCACAGGCGCTTCGCCTGTGCTTGCACCACCGTGACGGCGGTACGACAGCATGGCGAGATAGGCTCCGGACAGTTATTTCTGATGACAAGCACGGCACAACTCCGAATGCGGAAGTCGCAATCCCAGGCTTCGCCGCGAATCGCCGGGCCGAATCGCGCCGGAGGCCCCGGCCGAATCCGGCGGGAAGACGCCCTGTTGATGCGGATTGTGGCAGGTGGTGCACGTCACCATGTCCCCGGCCGCCAGGCGCAGGCGATTCGCCTTCGTTGTGGCCATATGGGCCTTCATCCTCGCCGGGACCTTTCTCCCAATGTGGCCAGGCTCGAAGTAGTCCATGTGACGCGTATGGCAACCCATGCAGAACGCCGCCCCGTCGTGACGAAGTTGGACGGCCGCCCGGTCGGTCCGGTCGGTCTCGCCGGCCGGCTCGGCCTTGGGAACGCCGACGTGACAGTACGTGCACGCCGACGGCACGATCCTGCCTCCATCGTCGAGCATCACGTGCGGGCTGAACCGCTGTGGCTTGTCTGCACGCACATGACACTTGTTGCAGAACGCGGCGAGGTCGTGGCCGTCGTAGCCCCTCAAGAAGGCTGAGTTAGAAACGGGCCGGCGGACGTTCCTCCGACAACCGGCCAGGACGTCATGACAGGTGATACAGCCGGTTCGATTACCCAGCAGCAGCCAGCCGGGCGGACGTTGAAGCTGATCTCCGGAGATCGAGCGGTGGGACGGGTGAGCCGACTTGGGGGCCCGCTCACCATCGTGGCAGCCCGCGCAGAGCTTCTCAATCTTCATCGGCGTGAAATCCGCACGGGTCGGGGTGTCGGACGGATGGCACTCGCGGCAGCCCGCCGTCGACCAATGTAGATTGGCCACGTAGGAAGACATCCTTGCGGGCTGCTGAGACGAGGTAACGCCGGCAGCCATCAGCACCGCCAGGACCACAACAACCCCCAACACCGGGGCGAGATGTGAGCCGCGACCCTGTCCAAGAGCCCCCGACCTTGGTCGGGGGGTGGCAGTGTGATCCGTGCAAGCGTGCCCCCCGACCGAGGTCGGGGGCTCTTGGATGTGGCTGCCCATCACAATGCGCTGTATTCGGGCCAAGCACGTCGCCAGCAACGGCTTCCGATAGCTCAGCACGCGTTCTGAATCGCTTGTGGCACCGCCGGCCCGTGTGCGTAGACGCAGGCGAGACGCCTGTGCCACGGAAGCCCTAGCACGCGATCTATGACTCATCGGCGACCTCCGTGGCCTGATCGCCCACGACGCCAAGAAGCGTCAGGGACGGCTTGCCCAGCGAGTCTGAAACGACGATACACACCTGCGGCAGCACCGCTTGGCCGGCGACCTGATGCTCGGCCAGCACCTGCATCGCCGCGGGTGGGAGGACGAGCAATCCCATCGGCAATGTCCAGCCATCCCACGTGCCGGGGTGCTCGCGGATCTCCGCAAAGGCGTGCCCGCCGGAATCCAGCACCACAACGGATTGCCGCCCGGCGTCGACAACGAGAATCAGACCCGATGGCGCGCAGCAGACCTGCTTGGGCCGAACGAACTGGCCTGGTCCCCGGCCCGGCCGGCCGAGCGGTTCGAGCCACTCGCCGCCGACAGTCACGCGGTGAATCATGCCCTGCACGGCGTCCGCGACCAGGATGACACCGCCCGGGCCTTCGCACACGCCCGTCGGGGCCATGCACGAGGGACGCTCGGGTGGAGGACTGAACGACGCGAGCCACTGATGCGCGGCGAGATCGAAGCGATCCAGCCGACGGCCGGCCAGATTACCCACGCAGAGCACGCCGTCCACGACGGCCAAACCGCACGGGCGGAACTGATCACCGGCCGTATCCCCGGGCGCTAGCTGCTCGACGAACTTGCCGTTTGCGCCGTACACCAGGACACAATGCCGCGTCGTGTCCGCAACGTAGACCTTGCCGGCATGATCCGTCGTGACATCCACCGGGCACTGCGGGGCATGGTCCGGATCGCACCACGAATCGATCTTGCCGGTGCGCAGGTCGATGACCGCGACGTCCGGCCAACCCTGGTCGCAGACCAGGAGGCGATCACCGATCGCGGCCATGCCCTGCGGGTTACGCAGGGCCAGGTCCTCCGTTGCGTCGGGCCCGTAAAGGAACGTCTCCAGCGTGCTTGCGGCCCGATACGCAGGCAGATGCGTGGCCAAGCTGCCGTACACGGCCAATCGCGGAACGGCATCCGAGCGAGGATAGGAAGCCAGCTCGGACCACGCCTGCGGTGCGGCCCGGCTCGACACGCAGCCGGCCGCCAATAACCCGCTCAGCGAAACCGCGATCATGACCCGAGTGAGATTCATCTTGATTCCTGAACCGAAGTCCGTCGGACTCAAATCACCGTTCTTCGCGAAGAATCGCCGCGAACTTAAGGCCGCCCGGTCTTTCGCTCGATTGCTGTACATCCATTCCGCTTGGATCGCCGCACGGGCCGAAGCCCGTGGCGCTCGTTCTTCATGTGTTCTCGCACGAACCAACCGACTTCGTGTAGATTATCGAACGCCTAAACCCTCGAACCCTTAGATCCTCGAATCCTAAAACCCTCAAATCCTCCTCACTTCACGTGACAGCTCAGGCACAACCGGCTGCGCTTGTTGGGCATCACCAGCATCTTCTTGGTCCCCGACGTGTTGTGCGGGTCGTGACAGGAGACGCATTCGAGTCGGCCGTCGGGCAGCCGGATAAGGCCTTCGGCCTCCACAATCGCCTGGGGGCGGAACTTCCTCGGGTTGGCGGGATAACGCACTCCGATCGGATGATCGCGCAATCCATCCCCGCCGGGCGTGCCGAAGCCCTCGCGAACGCCCGCCAGGACCGCATGGGCCGAGCCGATGGCCGACGTGCCCACGGTGCCGTCATGGCAAGCCAGGCAGATCAGACTTGTCGGACCGGGCGCGTAGCGATCGGTCGCGTAAACGCGGCGCTGGCCCGAGACCGGAATCATCTTCAGCGCCGGCCCTGCCGCCCCTGCCTCGCCCGCCGGCCGCACGGCCTGCATATGCGGCACGTGACAGGCAGTGCAGGCGTTGCTGAACTCGGCGTGCGGATCGCTGAAATCGTGCGGGCTGCCCGCGACGCCGGTCTTATCGACCGTGTCATCGCCCCACAAGAGCAAGGCCGGCATCGCGACAAGGATCAGAATCGCCTTCATCACTTACCCTCAAACCCTTGAACCTTCAAGCCCTTGAATCCTCGGACCCTCTTTCATCAATTCTGATATTGCGATTGAACGTGAACCACACCGTGGCACTCCAGCGTGCAATTCCCGCGGCGGCTGCCGGTGTCCTCATAAAGAATCCTGGGCACGCCCCCGATCGTCGCGGGACGCACGATTGATCGGTCAAAATTGATCAGATTACTGTTGTTGCGCGCGTTGCCCTGACGCCTGCTGATGCCGTGCGCGTCGTGGCAGGCCGAGCACGGCACGTTGCCGCGCACGACGTGCCGGTTGTGCAGCGGGAACGTCTGGTCGGCAAGGATGCTCGCGCGGTCGTGACAGCGGTAGCACAAGGCATAAGCGCGGGGGCTCTCGTTCGTGAAGTCCCGCATCGAGTAGTTGTCGATCAATAGCGGCTGATAGATCGAACCATGGGGCCCCGAGGCGGCACCGGCCCCAAACGCCACCACCGTCGCCTGGTCCGAGTTGTGGCAATCGGTGCACCGAACGATCGAGCCGACACGCCAGGGCAGCCGCAGGCTCGCCACCTCGTTATTATTCCGCGGGCCGATCACCGGATGGAATGACGGGTTGGTCACCTGGAATTCCAGCCGCGTGTTGGCCTGCGTGACCTGCCGCGTCACCGTGCCCAACCGTGGACGATCGATGCCATCCGCGTGGCACTTGAAGCAGATCTCGTATTCAAAGCGAGCCCGCTCGATGATGCGCCCGAACCGGTCCATGCCGGAGACGTACTCGTTGGCCGGGCTGACCAGCCCTACGCCGATGGTCGGGTTCTTGGCAAGGATGCCCGGACGGGTCGAGGTGGCATGGGGATTGTGACAATCCACGCATTCGACGTGGCGCCGCATAAGGCGCGGGTCCTCGTCGGGATCGTGCCGGTCGCGATACACGCGCACCCGGTGGGCGCTGCGCTTCTTGATATCGCTGGCGATGTTCGTCCGGGCCAGGCCGCCCGAGTGGCAGTTGAGACAATTGTCCTCCTCGCGGCGGAAGCGGAGCAAGCGCTCATGCCCGGCCGCGGAGTGAATCTTGTGACAGTTGCCGCAGGCATTGTCGGCCACGGTGTGGTACTTGAGGTGCTCGCGTGGATCGACCCTGCGGCCCGCCACCGTGACGCCGCTCCGGGCGTGACTGCACGCGCGCCAGCCATCCAGGTCATGGCAGGAAAGACAAATCGCCGACATGCGGTCCGTAATCCGCAGGAAGTTGCACAACTCGTTGTTATGCGGGTCGTGACACGTCGTGCAGTGGACCTCGTTGTGCGGCCCCATGGGCAACTCCCGGCTGACCAACCCGGGATCTTTGAGTTGCCCGTCCCGGGCGGCCAGCGGCCGGTCGAAACGGAAACCGATCGGATGGTCGTCCGAAAGGTCCTGCGTCAAATCACTCGGGCCGGGCGGAATGGTACGACGGCTCATCACGACAAGCTCGTCGATGGGCCGGCTCGCCAGCAGGCCCAATGCCAGCGCCCCGTCGTGGCAGCTCAGACACATCTTGGAGGGCCCGCTGGGCTGATCGATCCGTGCGTCCGTCGTGGAACTCGTATAGATGCGATAGTGCGTCGGCGGCATGTGACGGTTCCACAGCGGCTTCTGACCAGTCGCGTTGTGTGGCGTATGGCAGAAGACACAGACTTCCTCCTCGTAGAGGGCATGGATGTCGCCGGGACCGCTGGCGCTCAGGTCGTGTGGCGAGCCGACAACCGTCTGCTGGGCCGACGCAACGCCCGCTGCCCACCACCACAATGCCAAGGCAGACAGCCCCCACAGAACAGGCCGCGACAGAGCAGGCCCCAACGCCCTCGTAGCACCGCCGTCTCGGCCGTGCGGACGCAGGCGAGACCCCTGTGCCACACCCGAACACAGGCGGGACGCCTTTGCCGCAGATGCGTTGGTGTGTAATCTCATGTCTGACGCGCGTCTCATTTGAGCAACTTGAATACCTGCAGCCGCCTGTTGTACGTGTCGGCGACCCACATCCTCTGCTGGGCATCGACATAAATGCCGGCCGGGAGCCAAAACTCGCCGGGGCCGTGGCCCTCGCCGCCAAACGCCAGGAGGAGTTCGCCCTGCGGCGTAAAACCCTGCACGTTTTCAAACCGTGCATCGACCACCCAAAGGTTACCTTCCGTAGAAACGGCCACACCCTTGGGCAATGCGAAATCACCGGTGGCATCGCCCTTGCGGCCGAACTCGCCGAGCGGGACACCCTCCGCGGTGAACTGCTGAACGCGGAAGTTGAGCGAGTCCGCCACCGCCACCGTGCCACCCGGCCCGCAGGCGACGTGCGACGGATGGTTGAATTCGCCCGACCCCGTGCCTTTGGAGCCGAACTGCCGCACCAGCCGACCATCCCGATGAAAGACGAAGACCGAATTCGCCCCGGTGTCCGTCACAAAGAGCAGATCGCCCGCAGGTGAATAGGCCAAACCCGCTGGATGCTGCAAGGCGTCACGGCCAATCAGTTGGCCCGGGCCCGACGGGCGGATGACCGCCACGGCATGAAGCGATGAATCCGCCACGTACAAGTCGTCGCCGGCCCACGCGACACCGACCGGGCAGCCAAACAGCGTACCCGCCGCGTCGCAGACGTCGTGCCGCGTGTACTTGCGCTTCTCCAAATCGAACGCGTGCGCGCACTTGCCCGTCGTGTCGGCGACGGCGACCCGCAAACCGTCCTTGTGAACCGCCACGGCGTACGGCGTGAGCAGCTTCGCCGGCTCCGTGGGGCCGTGCAGGATCTCGTGCCACACCTGACCGGCGCTCTTGCCGGCGCCAAGGTCTTCGCTGCTGCTAAGCTCGCCGAGATGGCAAATCCTGGGCGGATCGGGAGACTTCGGCCAGACCAGCGGCGGATCGGACGGCTCAAACAGCGGCCCAGAAGCCGGCCGCGCACAACCGGCTGCAAGCGCCAAGGACAATGCACTGATTATCACCAAAGTGCGAGTCACGACCGACTATCCACGTCCTCGAAGGGGGGCGTCGAAAGCTCCGCCAAACGGCACCCCCCGCCTTCGCGGTTCACATCCCCGCGACGACGAGCGAGCCTGAGCTGCGAGCGGCCCCGCATTTTCCCTTATTCTTCCAACGCCATTCCTCGATTCACCGTTTCCGCTTTACCCGCCCCTCCTCGAAGACCCAAACAAGTTGGACAAATCACGCCGGATACGCAGCCAGACGCCCAAACCGTCTTCGCGCGAGTCAGCCAGTGAAAGCAGATCGTATTCCGCGGTCAATTCGACGGTCAACTCGCCGCGACGGTATTCCAGCCCCACACGGGCATCAACGCCGTGCGTCGTGCCGTCCACCGAGTCGTCCTCCCAGCGGTACGCGGTCCCGGCGGTCGCGGACAGATAGCGATTCAGTTGCATCCGATCGGTGACGTCGACGTCCAACCACCAGACGTTCTTGCCGGGCAGCCCGCACTCGCCGCCCTCAAAGTAATAGCGGGACAGCTCCATTGTCGCATCGAGGTTGTGGGGGACCGTCCGAATCAGGGAGACACGCCCGGTCAAGTGGTACGCGTCGTACGGCTCAACGGTGTCGTCGAAGACCTCATACTCGGTCCCGACCGACCACCGCTCCCGATCATACTTGAGACCGAGGCGGTGGCGATTTGTGTTGTCCCGTGCGAGGAACATGTCCTGCGCGGCATCGACGTGCTGGCAACGGCTTTCCAGCGAGTAATACGGCGTCAGTCCCATGTCGAACCGGTGCTCGACCAGCAGGTCACTCCGGTACGTGTCCACGGTGGAACCGACCGGGACCTCGTAGCGATAGTCCACGTACACAACGTCGCCGTTGGCAATCCGCCCCGTGGGGATCCGACCGAGTTGAATGCGGTGTCCCAGCGGCACGATGTAGTAGTCGATTCCCGGAACATAGATGCGGGTCCGCGTGCCGTTGTGGACCACGATGCTGCCAGCGACCGGGTGTCGGTTCGTCAGGAAGACCGGCGACACGCCGCCCAGCACGTGTGTCTCGCCCCGGACGACCCGCATGCCCGCGTCGCCGCTCGTCCGCGAGCGGTCGTAGGCGAAGGCGACATTCGCGTTGAACTCACCCAGCGACGTGGGACGCGTGTAGCCCACGTCCAGCCCGCCGCCGAGTTCGCACGTCTCGACGTCGTCGTCGGCCCGCTCACAAAGCCCGAAGCCGTCCAGGCTGATGCGCCAATGCTTGTCCGGCTGGTACAGGGCCTGCGCGTCGAACTTGTGCTGGTTCACGCGGATGTCGTCTTGGTCGAAGCGGTAGAACCCGTACCGATAGATGGTCTTGAGCTTGTCGCTGTGTTTAACGGTAAGCCGGGGGACAAGCTGGAGCTCGTCGCGGGCCAGATCGCCCTTCTCGGTGCTGAAGTGGAAGAACGTATCCAGCCTGTGCTGCTTGCTTTCCCCGAAATCCAACTCGTGTTCGAGCCGGAAGTCGTCGCGCTGCGTGTCGAAGTCGTACGTGCTGCCCTGATAAGTGTATTCGTCGTGCGTGTGGTCGTAGGAGAACCGCAGCCGATGGTGGTCGGAGATCTCCCACCTGCTGTCCAGCCAGAACTTGACCTGTCTGAGCTGTTCGTCGTCCTCGTCCAGACGATTCCCCGTGCGGTCCACGTCCCGGAAGCTGAAGCCGAACTCCGTGGTCACCGGGCCGGTCAGGGCCAAGGCGGTGAAGCCTGTCTCCGTGGTCTCCTCGTCCAGGGCCGGTAGAAACTGACGGGAGATGCGGTCGTCGGTGCGCCTGGCGTAGACGTTCATCGAGAGTGGCTTGGCCTTGAGGATGTCGAGCGAGACGTCGTAGTCGCCGAGGAAGCCGTTGTCGTAGTCGCCGTGCTTGCGGCCGAAGACCGATTCGCGATAGTCGGTCTGCGTCAGCCCCAACGCCAGGTCCGCACGCCAGTCGATCAGATTGGGATCGAAGACGTCTCCGGCGAGGTTGAGGCCGAGCTTCTCGCGGAACTCCAATTCATGGTTCTTCTGAAGGAGACTTCGCTTGCCCGTACGCGGCTTGGAGGAGTACTTGACGCGCCGATCCTGGTAGCCGGACTCGAATTCCAGATAGGCCGCCGCATAGTCGAGGTGCAGCGCCCCCGGCTTGATCCGTGAACTCGCAGTCGCCTCGGCCTGCTCATCGACCTGTTCGACATCAACCTGTTCGACCTGTTCGTCGGCGACGGCTGCACCACCCCATAAGACACTGAAGACCGGTATGAGCAGCACTCTCGCCGCGATTGGGATTCCTACCCGCATCTCGAACCCACTTGTCCGCACGATCAAAGCTCGACCAGGGTTGGCCTTTTATGAAATCCGCGCCAAGGCGTGCATTAAACACATCACACGCGTCCAGGTCAAAGGAACCTATCTGGAATTAATAGCGCCGTTTTGGTGCGAATTGTTCTAGCCACGCTCCGTCTCGCTCCTGGGTCAATTCACAAGGCCGCGGCCTCGCTCGCCCCGTGATTCAGATCGGATGGACGCACCGCAGGACTGAAAACCCATTTGCACGGATCGGATCGGAAGACAAGGAAGACGAGGTGGTAAAGCCAAGGAATGCTGGTAAACTGCCCATGCCCGGTTGTCAGATTCGGCGGTTGGCGCGGCCGCCGAGCCGGTGGACCATCACGTATGTGAGTAGAAGAGCAATGGATGTCAAGAGACCTCCTGGCCATTCGAGATCTTGGGCGGCTGCATCCGTCACACTCCTGGCCCTGGCAGTCCCGCTCGTGCAATGCTACCCGACAGCGCTGCCAACCGCCGGGACCGTTCTGTTCAGAAACACCGCCGACCCAACCAACAACAACGCCGAGTACATCGGTCAGACGCTCTGCGCCGCCTGCCATGTGGCCCGTAGCGAGACCTTCGCCGCCCACGGCCATCATCAGGCCCTGAGCCGCATCACGGGGGCTGCGCCGGGCTACAACGCCCAGGGATCACGGGCCGGCGTTCCCAACCCGCCCGCTGGCCTGACGTGGAATGACATCTCCTACGCTATCTCCGGCTACACACACGGCGCCTTCTTCGTCAACTCGAACGGCTACCTACTCACCGACGGCGCGGCCGGGACCAACACCCAGTGGAACCTCGCCTTCCCGCCGAACGGGACCGCCGCCGGCTTCGTGGCCTACGAAGCCGCCGTCGTCGCGCCCACGCCGTACGAATACGACTGCTTCCGCTGCCATACCGTGCGCCCCCGGCAGCCGGCCGACGCGAGCGAGCACCAGGACGACCTGCCGGGCATCTTGGGCACGTGGGCCGAAGCCGGCGTGCAGTGCGAAGCTTGCCACGGCCCGGGCCGAAACCACATTGAGAACACCAGCGCCCGGGACCTGTACATCCCCAATGGGACGACGGCGTGCAGCGGATGCCACGTGACCGACCCGGATGACACGTCTGTCATCGGCGCCGCCGACGGTTTCGTCGGCAGCAACGCCCAATGGCCGGAGCTCCGGGCCAGCGGTGGCCACAGCGACTTCTCCTGCATGACCTGTCACGACCCGCACACATCCATTACGTACGACCGGGAGAACGCCGTCCGCAACGCGTGCACGGCCTGCCATGCCGACGTCAACATGGCTTCTCACCAGGATGTCACCTTCGTACGCAGCGACTACCAGGAGGAGATGACGTGTGAGAGCTGTCACATGCCGTTTTCCGGCCGCAGCGTTTCGGAGGGGGCCGCAGCGGTGGTCGGGACGAACGGTGGCCGGATGGGCGACGTTCGCTCGCACATCTTCCGCATCAACACCGCCAACGCCGACTACTCCGCGATGTTCAACACCGGCGGCACGCGCGTGGCCACGGACAGCGAAGGTCGGGCCGCCGTCACGCTCGACTTCGTCTGCCTCCGCTGCCACAACGCCACGGGCAACGCCTTCACGCTCACGGTGATGGGCGCGGCGTCTGTGGCAGCCGACATGCACACGAACGTACCGGGGAGTTGACGACCGGCCGAAAAGCGAGACGCCACTACGCCACTACGCCACTACGCCAGTACGCCACTGCGCACGCTGGGCCGAGAGTTCCTTCTCGGCCCTCTCTCGCGGAACGCTCAATTGGCTTGCGCCTGTAGGCAGGTGCTGCGAGGAGTGGTTCTCGCCCCTGCATGCTCGTCGCCTCCCTCAACCACGTCGTGGTTGTGAAACTTGCTACACGTTGCATTACACCGGATTACTCAGTGCGCGGTGGAAAGGCGTGGAGCTTCAGTGGGTGAGACTCCCACCCGGCAAGGGGTCGCTCCAGCCGGCAGCAATCGGAGCAATCTAGGAGGTGACGAATCGGTTGAAGCCTTCGGTGTAGCGGGTCGCCTGTGGGCGGCTCGGCGAGCGTGCAGGCCGTAACGTGAGTGAACGCTGAGCAGGCTTCGAAAAGGGCAATGCGGAAGCCGACCCGCCTGTTTAACGGGGAAGGCCGCCGCCACTGGAATCAAGCCTGGCCCGGGCGATAGCAGGGCGGCAGAGCGACACGATCCAGCGGTTCCGCCGGGGCAGTGGCAACGGCATGCACGTACACGGAGATCTGGCGCAACACGGGAAGCCCGACCCGGCGGAGGAGCGTGACCTCGAACCGGACGCCCGCGAGGGTGAACGCGACCAAGGCGGGAGCGTGAACGCCGGGCCGGATCGGGTGGCGGAGAGGCCCGTATGAGCGATGAACTGGGGTAATGCCTGGGGAGCAAAGGGGCCTTGGTTCAAGGTCAACGCAGGAGGTAGCGAGAGCGCAGGAGATTGGCGATGAGCCTACGACCTCCGGAGAAGATTCAGAAGCTACAGGCGGCGTTGCACGCTAAAGCGAAGGGATCGCCCACGTATCGTCTCTACGCCCTGTACGACAAGGTGCACCGCGAGGATATCTTGCTGTTCGCCTACCGGTGCTGCAACGCCAATGGCGGAGCACCCGGCGTCGACGGCCAAGACTTCGCGGACATCGAAACGTACGGGTTGGAACGTTGGTTGGGTGAACTGGCAGACGAACTCAGAAGGAAGACGTATCGTCCGCAGGCCGTGCGACGGGTGTTGATCCCGAAGCCCGGTCAGCCGAGGCGCACGAGGCCGTTGGGAATTCCCACGACCAAAGATCGCCTCGTGCAGACGGCTACACTGTTGGTCTTGGAGCCGATCTTCGAGACCGATCTGCAGCCGGAGCAATACGCCTATCGACCGGGACGCAGCGCTTTGGATGCCGTTCGGCATGCCCATTCGCTGCTCAACACCGGACATAGGGAGGTGATTGACGCGGATCTGAGCGGCTACTTTGACAGCATCCCCCACGCCGCACTGATGAAGTCGGTGGCACGTCGCACCCAGAGGAATCCCTTCCTCGAAGCGTTGCAGGATAGGAATCCTGCTGCACGTGGGGCCGAGAAGGGATTCTCGGCCCAGCGTCGCCGACACAATGGGCTGAGAAGGGATTCTCGGTCCAGCGTCGCCGAGAAGGGATTCTCGGTCCAGCGTCAATGCTCCCCCGAGTGCGTCCTTGTCGAACCTGTCCGAGTAGACACGCGCGTTGCGCCTGGTCGCCTGGCAACACGTTGAGCATACCGGTGTTACACGGGCTTGATGCCGATGCGGACGGTGTGTGTTTTGTGGTGGACACTGAGAATGGTGAGGCGGTAGCGGTTGCCGGAGCAGCCGGTGAACGTCGCGGAGCGACCGACCGGCAACTCGCGGATCTTCTTGACGCGGCGATCTCCATCGTACAGGTTGATGTCGGCATCAAGGTCCCCGTCGGTGTCCTTCAGTTTGGCGGTGATGCCGTCGATAATCTCTGCCTGCTTCGGGTAACGCCGGTTCTTCCTGCTGAGTGTTTGAATGACGAGGAACTCTACGTCATGCGTCGCCGGCCGCGTGGCCGCGGCCGGTTGGCGCTGCTCCGACGGCTTGTCGCCAAGATCAGGATCCAGCGATGTGGCGTGGGAAGGCGGTTTCGTGGCGACCTCGGCGCCTTCACCGTCCGCGGACGGTGCCCGCGCCTGACTCGCTTCGGACGCCGCCTTGGCAATGACGGTGCTGAGGCCGACGCGCGCTTCGCCCACCTCGGCGTCGCCGTCCCCACCATCAGACGTGTTCGGCGGCGCCGCCACCATGCTGCCTGTGGCATCCTCGCTCGGGATTGAGGCCGCCTCCTGAACGCGACTTGGCGAGGCCGCTTGCGTACCGCCTGGCGCGGCTCCCGAGGCCGCCGCCGTCATGGGCTCGGCCTGGCTGCCATCGACTTGGCCGCGTGGTCGATGTGCACCGGTTTCCTCGCGCGGCATGGATGTGCCAGCCGTTGCGACGGCGACATGCCCGCTCGGCTCCGCAAGGGCCAACGATGCATAGCCCCGCCGGAGCCAATCGGCTCGAACGTCCGCCACTGCGCCGGGATGCTGCTGCTCAATCTTCCGGACGATGCCAGGCGCCGTGGAATGGTTTGGGCTGATGGTGAGTGTCCGCATCCACATTCGCCACGCATCCGCTTGGCGTCCTTCGTCCATGGCCGCGATGGCTTCCGACTCCCAAAACGCCGCCGCAGCCGCACGGGTGCGCTTGATGCCGGCCGCCACGGCGCTGCTGCCAGGATTCTTTTGGCCGGCGCGGCAGTAGGCGTCGTAGGCGACAGGGGGCGACCCCTCCTTCTCGGCCGTGCGCCCAGCGTGGTAGGCCTTCCCGCCGCCGCATCCTGCGACCGCTGTCAGCAGGCCAAACGTGCACGCCAACGGGACGACACGGAGGATGGCGTTCAATGTTGGCTCCCTCCAGCTTTGACCGCCAATCGGTCCGCGACCGAACGGTCGAGGGGATAGCCATCGGAGGAGAGCACCCGCGGTCCGATGACCGAGGCGACAAACGTGACGTTCGTCACAGACGTGTGGCCGCCGTTCCAATCGAAGGCAAGATAGGAGGGTTGCCAGCGAAGGTTGACGACCCTGGCGTATGCGGCCCTGGTCCTCTCGCCTCGATTCGGCATCCGGAAGCCGGTAGAGCCGGCCGGCGGTCCGCGCTTTCCGTCCGCGTTGATCGCCAGGGTCCCCAGGATCCCGTCGTGTGGGCTGCACGTGGCGTACAGGTTCCGTGTGACGTGCCGCATGGCCTTGGTCAGGTTGCGATCCGCGGAGACCGACGGCGAAAACAAGACGACATCGTCCACATGGACGTCACTGGGCAGTTGCTCGAGCGCCGACAGGATAACGGCTGTGCCGGCCGAAAGCCCCATCACGTGGATCTGGCCGTCTGGATCGCTTCGCCGGACCTTCTCGATCTTGCCGGCGAGCCTGCGGGCAACAGCTTTGCTCTTGGCGGTGAAGAAGTGATCCTGTGCCGCGCCGAGGTAGGCGCTCCAGGAGAAGTTCCGAAACTGTCCGGTGAAGCCCGCATTGCGTAGTCCCTCCTTGACCGATCCGGCACTGCCGTACCAGCCGGCACCGTCAAGGTAGAAGACCACCGGCCCGTGCGTCGGGTCGCTACAGCCGCCGATCGCCCAGATGGCGGCGATGCACACGATCACCTCGAGGCTGAACCGTAAGAGCCCGGTGCCGAGGGAAATCGCTGCACGGGCGCTTCGCCCGTGAGCACATCGCGGACACGGCTGTACTACCAACGATTGGAATCTTCGCGTCTCGCGAAGAAGCCTGTGGCACCGGCGTCTCGCCGGTGGGGTCACGGGCGGGACGCCCGTGCCACAC
>JAFGQA010000414.1 GCA_016935885.1 Phycisphaerae bacterium
CTGTGGCACCGGCGTCTCGCCGGTGGTTTTTACGGTCAGAAACGGCGTTTCCGAAACGCTGTTTTCCCTTTTACCACGGGCTGCTAGCCGAGACTGTCCCGCTTACGTCCTCACGCGGCTCTTGGGCCGTCGTGAGAGGCCGCGCGGACTGAAGCCCGTGGCTATTCTTCAGAAAGTCGGCTGGGTTGAGCGATTCAGGAAATGGAAGGAGGAGCCCTTGCGGCGACAGGTGCGTGTTCATGCGGCGACACGAACACTTCGGTTGGAAGTGGAGCTGCCAGGAACCACGTGTCAGCATGGCCAACGAACGCTGGCAGGTTGATCTCCGGGGACTTGGAGGCGATCGTCAGTTGGATGCAGATCGGGCATTCATCGCGGTTATGGTGGTGGTTGCCCTCGGTGTGGGTCAGGTGGATCGCCAGGGCCAGCCCCAGGGCGGGGCCAAACACGAAACTGGCCAAGCTCAGCCAGGCACCGACGGCCCTTGATCTCGACCCAGAGCCTTCCGACCTGAGACGCACTCGCCAGCCTCCCAGCAACACACGTCCGCCCTACGCTACGTCACCCGGTCAGCCCCCGCGACAGCAGGCGTGGCCGCGTATTACACTGTAATACTATACACCGCATTCATCGGCTTGGCAAGCGATTTCGCGGGGTATCCTCGTCAGCGGGTCCGTGACACTTCCGGCGGCATTCGATTCTGGGTGCCGCGGGCGGCTTGTCCGCCCGCGTGGTGTCTCTGGTGGACGCATGGGGCAGACGCACTGGCAGGCAAGCTGCCAGTGGCACCCGCCTAAACTGTCATGGACCCCTCGTCAGCGGCCCGTGATCAGGCGGCTGAAATCCGACGGATCGTCGGGAAGGGGGCATGACTTGACCTGTAGAAGCCCAGCGCGGCCTTCGCCCGTAGCGAAAGCATGGCACAGGCGCCCCAACCTGTGACCGCGCTCGCATGGGCACTCGGGCCCACGGTCCTCTTTGCAGCCGCGAAGATCCTCAACATGAGTCGTACAGACGCCCCCGGAGGCCGCTATGCGTCGAGGATTGCGTTAACGAAATCCTGCACATCTCCGCCGTCCGCCGCTCCGTCCGCGTTCATGTCCGCCGTTGGGATGTTGGCAGGATCGTCTCCGAGAAGAACATCAACAAACAGAGGCACATCGTCGAGGTCCACGTCGCCATCGTGGTCCACGTCGCCGCAGATGGCCAAATCCGCCGACGACAAGGTGAGCAATTGGTAGTAATCCCATCCGTTTAAGAGATTCGTGTACTGCTCGAACACGCCGCTGACCGCGCAGAAGTGCTGATCGATCGACACAAACGGATGGTACACCCCCGATACGTCCTCGTTCATGTAGTCCGATGCCCAGCAGCCCTCCTCCAGCGGATTCTCAAGGGCGTAGTTGTCCACCGCCTTGCCCAGGTTCCACGCCGTCACCGTCACGTCCCGCACGATCAGCCGCATCGATTCATAAAGCTCTGCGTCGTGGTTCTCAACGAACCAGCCGTCCTCGCCAGGATCATACACCGGCGCCGGAATCTCACTAACCAACACGGGTACGTACGGTGGCAGCGGATTGCCCCGGCTGACGATCGTGTAGCCCGGATTATAAGCCGACTGTCTCTGCAAGAACGTCGTGCCCCGGAACTCCTCGACCAGCATGTTGGTGAATTCGACCCGGTCGCCGATCTGCACGTCGTTGAACATGTCGTACGGGTAAATCCAGTCCTTAGCCTGGATGGCGCCCCAACCGTCTTCATAGCTCCAATCCGGCGGATAGTTGTCTGGGTTCGTGTCTGCCAGAATCAGCCGGGGCCGGTAGCCGGGGAACTTGGCGACACAGACGCCGCCCACGCAGTCGACGACGGCGTAGTCGTAAACACTCGCATCATCGTCCGTCGTGTTGGATTGAATCTCGTAGATAGTCAGTGGATCGGCCGACGTACGCGTCACCAACACGCCAACGACGATGATCAGCAGTGCAGCGCCAGCGGCGCCCTTCCCCGTAACTGACACGTTTGCTCCTCCGCAGCCAGATTCACACCCGAGTACTTCAAGACCCGATTCAAACGCCGGGTTTCCCACCCCCGGAGAGGTGGGAAACCCTCTCGCTTCCATCCATCCGTCAAGCAACGCCCCGTGCTCGGTCGAGACCCTATCCACGCCTCCGCCGAACCGCCGTCAGCAACAGGCCAGGCAGAAGGAGCGTCAGCGTTCCCGGCTCCGGCACGACGTCAGCGGCCGAGCGTGTGGCCAGTTGGTAGTAGTCCCAGGACGGCAGCTTCGTATACTGGTCAACGATGCCCGTGATGCTGTCCAGGAATGCGCCGGGCACGATATGCGGATCGTACGGCCCGCCCGCATCGATGTTCATATAGTCGGTGCCCCACGCAATGCCGGTACCATCGATCAGTTCGTAGTTGTCCTCGTTCTTGCCCAAATCCATCGTCCCCACGGTTACCTCTTCCAGCGTCACCACCATGTGCTCATAGGGCTCACTCGCCGCGTGATTCACGGGCACGATAAGATCTGCGGCCGTCAATAGTGTCGGATCGGGGACCTCGTTGCCGCTGCTCTCGATCGTGAACATCGCGTCCGGTGAAAGCGGCTGTTCCGGTTCTTCCGCCTCCCTGTTCCACTGCAAGAACGTGCCGCCCCGGTATTCCTCGATGTAGATATCGGTGAAGCTGACCCAGTCGCCGATCTGGACATTACTGATCAAATCTCCCTCCCAGTCCTTGACACAAATCGCGCCCCACGTCGGATGCGCTGGATCTCGCAGGTAAACGCGATCGTTGAAGCCCGCCCACGTGTGTGTGACGATCCCGCCGACCACGTCGTGGATCTGACCGTTATAGATGCTTGCGTCACCGTCGCTCGTGTTGAATTGGATGTCATATATCGACAACAGGTTTGCATACGCCCCGCTGTTGAGTGCCATCAACCCCAAGGCCACTGCCATCGCATACCAAAACAGCCTCTTCCCTCGAGTCTCCAGACTTCCTCTCATCATGCTTTGCCTCCTAATGATTGCCAGCCCCCTCAGGGAGCTTGGCCCCTTGTCTCCCGCGCGAACCCATCACGCGGCGTCAGCGCTCCTCACATACCGGATACGGGTACCAGTTCACGTCGTCGCGCGGCGGGACCTCCTGATCGACATCCCACTCCGGCTTCCATAGGCTGCGGTGCCATTCCACGTGGCCATCGGCATACAGAACGTTGCCGCCCAGCGCTTCTCCGCCGCGCCGATGCCGCGCGGAGAACGACTTCGGATAACTGCCACAATGCTCGCCGGCGCTGCGGTACACTTCGTTGCCGTCGAAGCCCTTGGAGGGGTCCAGCAACTGCTCAAACAGAAGGATGACCCGCGAGGACCACGCGAGTTGGCCCGTGTTCAGAAACGATGGCATCGGATAGCCCTCGCCTCCCGGCGGCGGCCACGCGTTGGTGTCCAACTCCAAGCACGAGTTCATCGCGTAGCTGAAATATCCCTCCCGCTCCGGACGGTAGCTGTACACGCCCTGGCCCGGAACCGGCTGCCCGGAGGCACATTGATAGAACGTCTCGGCCCCCGGGCGCTGATAGCGAGGGTGGTCGCGCCACGGCTTCAAGCCCACGAGCGGCGGAAGCACATCCACCCAGCCATACCAGTCGGCCGCGTCCTCTTTCGTGACGTGGGGATCGTCCAGTTCACGTGGTCCCCGATCGAGCCCGTCGCAATGCGGCCAGAAGCCGTCGTTCCCGTTTGCATACGCCGAGAAGGCCATGCCCCACTCCCGGAGGCGAACGGCACACACCACCTCATTGGCTCGCTGGCGGGCAGAGCTCATCGCGGGGACCACGATTCCAACCAGCGTCGCGATGCAGGCGATGACGACGAGGATCTCAATGAGGGTGAACCCAGGTTGTTGCTCACGCCGCAGGTCGTACCGACATGCATCATTGTGCATATCGCTTTGCCCTAAAAAAGTCCCCGATGGGAACCAACCGCTTCTGACCGCGCGCCGAAGCAAGCGATCAGACCGCACACCGCTTCGGCCACACCCACCCAACGCCGACCTAGGGCACTTTTCTACACGCCTTGCACATGGCTTGTCAAGTGGCTTACGTGCTGGGCGTTGCGTGGGGTGCATGACACTTCTGGCGGCATTCGATTCTGGGTGCCACGGGCGGCTTGCCCGCCCGTGCGGTCTCTCCGGTGGGCGCATGGGGCACGCACACTGGCAGGCAAGCTGCCAGTGCCACCCGCCTAACCCGGATTATTCATACTCACTGGCTGTTTTACGACCTCCTTGCGGGGTAAGCTACGGTTGTAACACGACTTAGCCCCAGACAA
>JAFGQA010000042.1 GCA_016935885.1 Phycisphaerae bacterium
AGCTTCGCCCGCACAGGCTGATTCTCGGGCGCCAGGCGGCGTAGGCCAGGGCACGCAGTAACTAGTTAAGTGCCAAAGTCCAGGCACGGGCTGAAGCCCGTGGCTCTTCATGGTTGTCTCTCGAACAATTCGGACGTAGAATCCGTTGGTACCTACTAGCAGCCCGTGGCAAAACTGTGGCACCGGCGTCTCGCCGGTGGTTTCCACGGTCAGGAACGGCGTTTCCGAACCGCTGTTTTCCTTTTACCACGGGCTGCCAGAGGGCGGCCTATGGCGACGCGATGTCCGCACGGACTGAAGTTCGTGACTCTTCGTTTCGTTTGTAGGGGGGGGATTTGTTATCGGTAACCGTTCACGGGCCAAGAGTTGTCCCGGAGGGACATTTGAGAATGGCCCAGCGTTTTAGCGCTGGGATCAAAGACGCCCACCAGGGGACTTAGAACAGCGCTGGCTACCCCGTGAACGGTTACCCTGTTCCACTAGCTGTTCAAACACCGACGGTACGTCGGACCGTCTTTCGTTTTGTTGGGAACCAAGGGTCAGGCTCGTGCATCAAAGTCGGTATCTGGGTAAGATCCAGCCCAGGGTGATCAGTCGTCCGGTACTGACGATCCGCCGTGACGGCGGTGCCACAGTGGAGTCCGCGTTTTTCGGACATATTCTGCAAAACGCCGTGAACGGTTACTGTTATCGAAGGGCCGCACGGGCTGACTCTCGGGGCTCTTCGTCGGCGAGACGGGAGGTTTGGTCATGAGCATCGTCGATCGCCAAGTCAGAAAGGCCCAACACCGGCTTTGGCTGAACCGCTGGCTGAGGCTGTGGGGCTGGTCTCTGCTGATCGTCACGGCGGCGTGGATGATCGCGTGGATCGTTGACCGGCTTTTGCTGCCCGGCTCGTTTCCTCGGGGCTTGTCGGCGCTGATCGGCCTCGGGCTGAGCTTGATTGCCTCGGCAGTCTGGCTGATCCTGACGCGGGAGCCCGCGTTGACCGCCGCCGCGGTCCTCGACGAGGCGGCCAGCCTTCGCGAACGCGTTTCCACCGGCCTGCACGTCCGGCACAAGACGGCCGATCCGTTCGCCAGGGCCGTGGTGGTCGATGCCGAGCGGGTCGTTTCCGGCCTTTCCGCCCGCAGGTTCATCCCCATTCGTTGGACGCGTTCGCTCTCGTTCAGTTCGGTCGTGCTCGTCGCGGCCTTGCTGTCGCTGCTCCTGCCGGCGTTCGATCTGCTCAACAGGTCGGAGGCGGCCGCGGCCGACAGCGAGCGTCTGGCAAAGCTGACCGCGGTGCAGAGCGCCATCGCCAACCCGGTTTCGGTCATGCGGGACATCGAGAAGAAGCACCCCGATCTCGACCTGGGCGAACGATCGGCGAACTTCGACGATCCCCTGAAGCGTCATCGCAAGGACGACCCGGACGCCCTTCGCCGCGAGACGGTGAAGAAGCTGGATCGCCTCCAGGATGCGCTGCAACAGAAGGCAAGCGCCGACCGCTTCAAGGCCCTCAATGAGACCAAGAAACGTCTGAAGCAGCTTGCCGGGCCGGGGGACCCCAAGAGCGAAATGAACGAGCTTCTGCAGGCGCTTTCCGGCGCGGATATCGAGCAGGCGCGGCAGGCCGTCGAGAAGCTCCAGGAGAAGCTCGCCCAGCGTGCCCGCGACGGCAAGGTGGATGCGAAGACCACCGAGCAGATGCAGAAGCAGCTCAAGGAACTGGAGAAGAAGCTTCAACAGGCGTCTGAGGACAAGCAGAGCTCACGGGAGTTGCAGAACGCCGGCTTGTCCGAGGCCGAGGCAAAGCGCGTGCTGGAAGCCCTGGCCAAGAAGGACCCGAAGCAGCTCGAGAAACTGGCCAAGGATCTCGCCCAACGGCTGAAGGATCAGGGTGTGACAAAGCAGCAGATGAAACAGATGCTGCAGAAGATCCAGCAGCGCCAGAAGGCCTGCAAGCAATGCCAGAAGATGGGCCAGAAGATGGGCGCCGCCGCCAAGCAGCTCGATGCGGGAAACACGCAGGGTGCCCAGGACGAATTGGGCGAGGCCGGCGAAATGCTCGGCGAGATGGAGCAAATCGAGCAGGCGCTGAACGAGCTTGAAGCCCAAATGTCTCAGTTGAGCGACGCCCGTGATGACTTGGGCGATGACGGGTCCGACGGCAGCGGGAAATGCAAACACTGCAATGGCACGGGCTTCCTGGAGGACGGCTCACCTTGTCCATGGTGCAAAGGGACGGGCACGTGACCGGGGGTCGGGGGCGCCGGCGGCGCCCAGGCTCGCGACGACAGTGTCAAGACAGACACCGTCAACAAAAAGACCAAGGTCAAGACTCGCAAGGGCGGCAGCAGCATTGGGCAGGAGTTCGTCAAGGGACCCATGCTGGAAGGCGAATCCGAGGTTCAGTTTTACGACGCCACGAGTGCGGCCGAGATGGATCGCACCGAGGCGCTGAACAGGGACCGAATCCCCCGGATTTACCGCAAGGGCGTCAAGGAGTATTTCGACCGGCTGCCTGACCGTTTTCCCGACCAGCAGCAAGGCCAGGGCTCAACGGGTGAGGCGGACGATGCCAAATCGAACACGGACGGCGAAGAGTCCGACGCAGTGGGCGAGTCGAAGAGGCCACAGCAGGGATCTGATTAGCTCCCCGGCGCAAGGTAACTCGTCATCGGGGTCCAACAGCCCCCGACCAAGGTCGAGTACGTGTTTAGAGGCTGTTTCAGAACTGTGGAGACAAGCCAGAGAATGCCCAGCGAATCATCCAATCCACCGACTTGGGCGCCGGTGCCACATAGGGTTCCGAAACAGCTCCTTGGCTGGGTGGCATGGGTAAGCGGAGCCGCCAACGGCGGCGGAGCTTACCCGTGGGCATCCATTCGAGCCTGTCCTCACGGGTAATGAACGACCCGCCCCCGTGGGGCGTGTCGTTCGTTACCCGTGCCACCCCGTTTGAACGCTAAACACGTACAGGGTCGAGGGCTCTTGAGCCGTGTCAGGACACCAGCCTGCCCGTGTCACCCACCCGGAAGCCATGAGATCCTTTCTCGCCGTCTTGTTTGCCGCACAGGTCCTGCTCGTCGGCTGCGAGCGCGCCGAGCCGGACGCCGCGGCGGTCGAGGTTGTGTTCGGTGGTCCCGGGCTCGGTGCCGGTGAGTTCAGCTATCCGCGCGGCATTGCCGTCTCGCCGGTGGACGGTTGCGTCTTCGTCGTCGACAAGAGCCCCACTGCCCGCATCCAACGTTTCAGCGCGGACGGCGTGTACCAACACCAATGGCACATGCCCGAATACGAGGACGGCAAGCCCACCGGCATCTACGTCGACACTCTCAACCGCGTTTGGGTCCCCGACACCCATTACCACCGCGTCATCGTCTTCGATCGAGATGGAGGCGAGCTCTTCCGCTTTGGGGAGCAGGGCGAAGGCCCCGGCCAGTTCACCCTCCCCACCACTGTGGCCATCGATCGCGACGGCTACATCTACGTCGGCGAGTTCGACGGGCAGAACGGCGAGAACGATCGGATCAGCAAGTTTTCGCCGAATCGGGCGTACCTGTTCAGCTTCGCCGACAAGAGCGCCGGCGAGGGTCGGGTCAAGCGGCCCGCCGAGATCGTGATTGACGAACACGACATCCTGTGGGTGGCGGATTCCTGCAATCATCGCATCTGCCGCTACGACCGCGACGGGCACTTCCTGTCCGCCTTCGGTTCGCCGGGCACCGGGCCGCAGGAGTTCAAGTACCCATTCGGCCTGGCCATCGAGGAATCGGGAACGCTGCTCGTGGCCGATCGCGGCAACAATCGCATTGAAAGATACGATCCCAACGGAAAGCTCCTGGGCATTTGGGGTACGGCGGGCCGCGCCCGCGGCCAGATCGCCCAGCCCTGGGACGTCGCCGTGGCAGAAGACGGCGGAATATACTGCCTCGACTCGTGGAATAATCGCGTGCAGTTGATAAGGTGGTGAGCAGCACTATCGGCTATCGGCCGTGAGCTGATAGCCGCCAAACGGCAAGCCGCACGGGGCCGAAGGCTGAGACCGGACAGATGAAGCTGAAAGTCAACCGCGTATGATCGCTTTCCTGGAGCGTTTCGATAGACCCGCCTGCCTGTGGCTGGTGTTGCTCGTCGCGCTGATGTGGTGGTTCTCGCGGAGATCGCTCGCCGGCATCGGGCCGATCCGCAGCCGGCTGTGCATGATCGTTCGTGCTGTCGTCGTCATCCTGCTGGTCTTGGTGATGGCCGGCACGCACAAGATCCTCAAGAACGACAACCTCTGTGTGCTGTTCCTCCTCGATCAGTCGCGCTCCGTACCGCGGGAGGTCCGCCGGCAGGCCGAACGGTTCATTGCCACCGCCTGTCAGGATATGAAGCCGAATGACCGGGCCAGCGTCCTGACCTTCGACGGCCAGACGAACATCGAGCAGCTTCCCAGTCGTCCCGGCCCCGACGGCGGCCTTCACGTTCCCACGCCCTTTGCCGACGGGAAGCACCCAGACCGCACCAACATCGCCCAAGGTCTTCGCATGGCGGCCGCGTGCGCGCTCGATTCCACGAATAACCGTGTCGTCATTCTGTCGGATGGCAACCAGAACGTCGGCGACCTGCTCGAGGAGACCAAGACCGCTCGCTCGAACAAGATCACGGTCGACGTCGTGCCGCTTCGGTATGAGCACGGCGCCGAGGTGGTCAATGAGCAGCTTCGCGCCCCCGCCTACGCCAATCCTCAGGAGCGGGTGCCGTTGCGACTGATTCTGAGAAGTGACCGGACGACCAGCGGCACGATCCTGCTCTATCAGCGCGTCGGGCAGGAGGAGGAGCTACTCGACCTCGACCCCAGTTCCGGCGCCTACGGCATCTCCAAGACCCTCAAACCCGGCAGGAATGCCTTTCTTGTCAGCGTTCCCATCAAGTCCGCCGTGGCCCACGAGTTTCGCTCCGAGTTCATCCCGGACGACAAGACCGCGGACGTCATCGCGCAGAACAACGTCGCGTGCGCCTTCACCAACATCGAAGGCCCCCAGACGGTGCTGTTCATCGGCACCGAGCGCGACCGCGAAGACGACCAGATGCTCGTCGACGCCCTGCGGAAGGAGGAGATCAACGTCCAGTGCGAGACGGCCGAGTCGGTGAATCTGGATACGTCGGTGATTCAGGGGTTCTCCGCCATTGTCCTGTCCAACGTCCCGGCGGATCTTCTCTCGGCGGCCCAGCAGCAGGCCATGATGACCTACGTCCGCGACCTCGGCGGCGGATTGGTCATGATCGGAGGGGACGAGAGTTTCGGCGCCGGCGGCTGGCAGGGCTCCGTTGTGGAAGACATCATGCCGGTCAAGTTTG
Organism: Phycisphaerae bacterium; assembly: GCA_016935885.1. Next base: position 5,332 of record JAFGQA010000042.1, read on the forward strand.
ACGTAGACGCCGTCAAGCAGATCCCCCGAGGGGCCCTGTGCATCGTCATGCACTCGTGCGAGATGCCGCAAGGCAACAAGTGGGGCATCGATGTGGCCGTTGCTGCCCTCAAGACAATCAGCCGGCTCGATTACTTCGGTGTCGTCGGTTGGAGCCTGATCGGCACGGACTGGGAAGTCAAGATGCAGTTGGCCACCAACAAGGACGCCATCGCCCAGACGATCCGCAAGATGCAGAACGGTGACATGCCCGATTTCCAGTCGTCGATGCAGTTGGCGTACACGGGGCTGATGGGCTGCAAGGATGCCGCCCAACGTCACATGATCATCATCTCCGACGGCGACGCCGCGCCGCCCAGCAACAAGCTCCTGAACGACCTCGTCGGCGCCAGGATCACGTGCTCGACGGTGACCGTTTTCCCGCACGGCGGTGGCGTCGGCACGATGAAACGGATCGCCGAGGTCACTAAGGGACGCTACTACCTGCTGAGCAGGCCGGGCGATGAGAAGCGGCTGCCGAGGATCTTCGTCAAGGAGGCCAGGATCGTGCGGCGCCCGCTCATCCGCGACGAGCCGTTCAAGCCCAAGGTCTTGCCCAACTTGTCGGACATCATGGTCGGAATCGACGAAAACGATATTCCCGAGCTAAAGGGCTACGTCGTCACGACGCCGCGCAAGGTGGTCGACGTCGAGATGCCACTGGCGACGCACAAGGGAGACCCGTTGTTGGCGCACTGGCGCTGTGGGTTCGGCCGGACGGTCGCCTTCACCAGCGGCCGATGGAAGCACTGGGGCGCCGACTGGCCCGAGTGGGCGAGCTTCAGCAAGCTGTGGGCACAGACCATGCGCTGGGTCATGCAGCAGGGCACGGCGGCGGACTTCGACGTCTCCACGACCATCGAGGGCGACGAGGGCCACGTCGTCATCGAAAGTGTGGACGATAAACAGGGCTACGACAGTCACGGCCAATTCGTCGCCAGGGTCGTCGGCCCGAATGGCACGGCGGACAGCTTGCCCATTGTCCAAACCGGTCCCGGTCGATACGAAGCCAGATTCAAGGTTGGCGAGATGGGCACCTACCTGGTGAACATCCAGGCGCAGGGCAAGCAAGAGGGCGGCAGACCGATCGCGATTCGGACCGGTCTGACGCTCGCCTATTCGCCGGAGTTCAAGGACCTTGTGGTCAACGAAGCGCTGCTGCGGGAAGTCGCCGACGAAACCGCAGGCCGCGTGCTCGCGCCGGAGGTGGATAGCAAGGCGGTGTTCGCCCATAATCTGCCGCCGACGATCTCGCGCACGCCCGTTTGGGACCTGCTCCTGAAGATCGCCGTCGTCGTCTTCCTGTTGGATGTGGCCTTCCGCCGCATCGCCATCGATCCGGTCAAGGTATGGGCCTCTGCGCGGGGCTATGTGGCGAGCCTGGCCGGCCGGTTCGGTGCCGGCAAGCGAGCCGAGGCGACGTTAACGGATCTGAAGACCGTCCGCGACAAGGTCCGTGCCGACAGGACCGCGCGGGGCGACGGCAGTGTCCTCGCCGGGACCTCCGAGCCCACGGCAGCGGGGCTCCCCCAGGCCGAGCCGGGCCCCGCCGCGTCCACCAGGTTCGAGGCCGAGACGAAGCTCAAGAAGCCCGCCCGCGATCTTGCGGAGTCCCTCGGCGGGCATCAGGCTGGCCCGGCCGGTCCGGCGGCGCCCAAGGGGGCGTCAGCGAAGGAAGGGCCCCAGGAGTCCACGACCGCCAGACTCCTGAAGGCCAAGAAGCGGGCGAAGCAGCGGCGGGATCAACAAGACCAGCCATAGCACGTTTGTTATGATGGCGGCCGGAATGATTGAGCCGGCTCTCGGCTAACAGCTCTCAGCTAAGAGCTAATAGCTAAGAGCCAATAGCTGGAGCACGAGATGGCAATCCAAGTCGATCCCGCGATTCGGAAGGCGACGGATGAATTCCGAGCGAAGTTCAAGGCCGTCCGGGAGGAGATCGGCAAGGCCATTGTCGGGCACGACGAGATCGTGGAGGGCGTGTTGACATGCCTGTTCACGGGCGGCCACGCCTTGCTGGAGGGCGTGCCCGGCCTGGGCAAGACCTACCTGATCCGCTCGCTGTCCGAGTCGCTGAGCCTCAAGTTCTCGCGGATTCAGTTCACGCCCGACCTGATGCCCGCTGACATCATCGGTACGAACATCATCCGAGAGGATCCAGATTCCGGCCGCCGGGGGTTCGAGTTTCAGCGGGGTCCGTTGTTCGCCCAGATCGTCCTTGCCGACGAGATCAACCGTGCGACGCCGAAGACGCAGTCAGCCTTGCTCGAAGCCATGCAGGAGAAGACCATCACGGCCGCCGGCACGCGGTATCAGCTCGAGGCGCCGTTCTTTGTCATGGCTACGCAGAACCCCATTGAACAGGAGGGCACCTATCCGCTCCCGGAGGCGCAGGTAGACCGCTTCTTCTTCAAGCTGATCGTGCACTATTCCCAACGCGAGGAACTTCACACCATCCTTGACCGCACAACGACAGGGCACAAGCCGGACATCAAGGCCGTGATGTCCGGCGATCAGATCCTCGGCGCCCAGCGGCTGGTGCAGCGTGTCGTCATCGCCCCGCACGTCCAGGACTATGCCATCCGCTTGACGCTGGCCACGCACCCGGAGGGCGAGTTCGCCACCGAGCAGGCCAGCCGCTATGTCCGGTGGGGTGCTTCGCCGCGCGGCGCCCAGGCCGTGGTCCTGGCCGCGAAGGTCCAGGCATTGCTGGACGGGCGCTACAACGTCAGCTTCGACGATGTCCGCAAGATCTTCCTGCCGGCGATGCGCCACCGCGTCCTGCTAAACTTCGAGGCCCAGGCAGAAGGCATCGAACCGGACGTCGTCCTGCAAGATGTTCTCGACAAGATGCCCACGGCGGTGGAGAAAGTGGCATAACGTTGCCGGACTGGCCGGCGAAGGCAGTGGTGACGCGAGCGTCGGCGCCTGCACTACAGCTTCGAGACTGTGCCCTATCCATCGGGACGACGTTATACTGTTCGTCAACCTGCGAATCGGAGGTATCTATCATGGCATCGGCACGAGCGAGCAGGCGAGTTCCGCGGTCCTGGGCGCTGGTTGGCGTGGTCCTGGTCGTTGGCGTGACTGCAATCCTTCACGCCCAGTCGGATCTTGACCCGCGCCTGCCAACAACGCAGCCGGCAGCCAGCCAGCCGGGCCCGGCGGGCCTCCAAGGGCCCGCGACGACGCAACCCACGTCTACGGAGCGGAAGGACGAGCCCGCCGCTGTGGGAGACAAGGGCCGCGACGCCGATCCGGAGCCGCGCCGGGAGCCTTCGCCGACCGAGATCCTGGAGGAGCTTACCAAGCAGAGCAATGCCAGGAGGCGTCCGCTTGTCCGCCCGATCACGCCGGGCGGGACCGAGCGCACGACGGTCTCCGCGGACACGATTCCAAGCGACGCCATCCGCGCCCCGAGGCCGAAGCTCCTGCCTGACGGTTATCGTCTCGTCGATCGCCCCGGCCGGTTGACCCGCGAGGGCGACTACTGGGTATTCTCCTTCGAGAGCCGGGGGAAGGGCGCGCCGGAGTTGCCGATTCGATTGCTGCCAAACCGCCTGCTCGAGGACATGGAGAGGTTCTCCGATGGCGGGACGAAGCCGGTCGTCTTCGTCATCAGCGGCGAGGTGACCGAGTACCACAATGTGAACTACCTGCTCCTCCAGAAGCTGCTCACGCGACCGGACCTGGGCAACCTCGAATAGGGTCCGTGACAGTTCCGGCGGCATCCGATGATGCGTGCCACGCACGGGCGGCTTGCCGGCCCGTGCGGCTTCTGCGGCGGGCGCATGGGGCATCCACACTGGCAGGCAAGCTGCCAGTGGCACCGGTACTACAGTTTTGCCACGGGCTGATGGACCGCGAGGGAGGTTTCATGTCTGTCTTGGCTGAATTCTCGATGTCGCCGTTGGGCAAGGGGGAATCGGTTTCCGAGTATGTGTCGCGGAGCCTGGAGATTGTCGCCGACAGCGGCGTGCCATATCGGCTGGGGCCGATGGGGACGTGTCTGGAGGGCGACTGGGATGAGGTCTTCGGCGTCATCAAGAAGTGCTACGAGCGGATGGCGCAGGACTGCCGCCGCGTGAGCTGCTCGATCAAGCTGGACATCCGAGAAGGCCACGACGGCCGGTTGACGAGCAAGATCGAGAAGATCGAAGACGTGCTGGGGCGGGAGCTGCGGCAGTGAATGACGTCTCCGCTTCACGAGCAACCTCCTTGCCCGCAAAACGGGCGTACGTGATCGGCGTTCAAACGGGCGGCATGGGTAAGGCGTCTCGCAGGAATAAGATGACCGATTGTGGCGCTTGGCTGGCCTGGCGGCTTGCCGTTTGGCGGATCAACCGTTCAAGTTGTTTCTTCGCGACCCCTAACGAACGACGCGCCCCACATGGGCGGGTCGTTCATTACCCGTGAGAACAGGCTGGAATGGATACCCACGGGTAGACATCGCAGACTGAGCGCGACTTGAGTTACGTGACATCATGGCCAAGCACAGAACGGACCGCGCGACCCCCTCGCTCATCGACCCGCCCGAACTCCGCACGGCCGGCGTTGCCACGGTCGCCCTGCTCAGGCCCCTCGACAAGCCGTATAGCTATCGCATCCCCGCTGAAATCGAATCGGCCGTTTCCCCCGGCGTGCGCGTGACCGTGCCGTTCGGCCGCAACGACCGCCCAACCACGGCTTTCTGCTTGTCCGTCAGCGAGCAGCCTTGGGACTCGACGCTGAAGCCGATCCTGTCTGCCGTGGACGCGTCGCCGTTGCTGAATGACAAGTTGCTCGAACTCGGGCGATGGATCGCCCGCTACTACGCCGCGCCGCTCGGCCGCACGTTGGACCTGATGGTCCCAGCCGCCGCCAAGCGCCACGCCGGTTGGAAGAAGGTTCGGTATGCGACACTCGTGGCCGACGGACCACAGGAGAGCCGCGGGCCTCAGCCAGAGCGGCCTTCGAACCACCAAGCCGGCGACAAGCCGGCGGCCGAGGACCTATCAGCCCGTGGCAAAAGGGAGAACGCCGGTTCGGAGACGCCGTTCCAGACCGTGGAAACCACCGGCGAGACGCCGGTGCCACAGTTTTGCCACGGGCTGCTATCGCAGCACTGCGGAACCGGCGTCCCGCCTGTGCCCTCACCGCCGAGACGGCGGTGCCAAAAGGACGGCGGTGCCGCAGGAGATCGTGGGATAGGCGCCAAACAGGCTGCCGTGCTCGCCGCGCTGCGCGATGCCGGCGGGACGTGCAAAGTAGACGAGTGTGCGAAAGCCGCCGGCTGCGGGCCTGGCGTCATCAGGACGTTGCAGGCCAGTGGTTTCATCACGATCGAGACGCGCGACGAGCCCATTCCCCCAGGCGACAGCGGCGTCGATCGACATGAGCCCGATTTCGAGCTCAACGCCGACCAGCGAGCGGCCATCGACCAACTCGCCACCGAGATCGCCGCCAGACGGTTTTCCGTCCAGGTCCTTTACGGCGTCACCGGCAGCGGCAAGACCGAGTGCTATGTCGCCGCCATGCGCCGGGCGATTGCCGACGGCCGGCAAGCCATCCTGCTCGTCCCGGAAATCGCCCTGACCACGCAGACCGTCCGTCGCTTGCAGGCCCGATTCGACCGCGTGGCGACCGTGCACAGCGGCCTGACCGGCGTCGAACGATCCCGCACCTGGGCCGCTATTGCCTCTGGCGACATCTCCGTCGTCATAGGCACGCGGAGCGCCGTCTTCGCCCCCTGCGCAGACCTTGGCGTCATCATCGTCGACGAGGAGGCCGAATCGAGCTACAAGAACCTCGCCGCGCCGCGATACCACACGCGCGATATCGCCATCAAGCGGGGGCACTTGGAAGACATCCCGGTTGTGCTCGGTTCGGCCACGCCGTCGCTGGAAACCTGGAAGAACGTCCAGCAACGGGAGCACTATCACCTGCTACGCCTGCCACATCGCGTTCGAGGCTTGGCCATGCCCACGATGCACCTCGTGGACATGCGTGTCGAACACAAGGCCCGGCGCGGTGTCCACCTGCTGTCCCGCGCAATGGAGTGGCACCTTGAGCGCGTCCTCGACCGCGGCGAACAGGCAGTCCTGCTGCTCAACCGCCGGGGCTACGCCAACTTCCTGCACTGTCCACGGTGTCAAACCGTGGTCACCTGCCCGCACTGTAGTGTCCACATGGTCTTCCATGCCACGACGGGATTGGCCCACTGTCATTACTGCCACGCCCGCCTGGCCGTGCCGAACAAATGCCAAATGGCCGGCTGCGGTGGCAACCTCGTCCGCTTCGGCATCGGCACACAGCGCGTCGAGGCCGAGATCCGCGAGAAGTTCCCGGCGGCCCGGCTCCGCCGCGTCGACTCGGACGTCATGCAGCGCGCTGCCGACTACGCCGACGTGCTGGGCGCGTTCGAGCGCAAGGAATTCGACATCCTCGTCGGCACGCAGATGATCGCGAAGGGCCTGGACTTTCCGTTCGTGTCATTCGTCGGCGTGGTCAGTGCTGACACGGCGCTGGCACTCGACGACTTCCGCTCCGAGGAGCGGACCTTCCAGCTCGTGTTGCAGGTTGCCGGCCGAAGCGGTCGCGGCGACGTTGGCGGCCACGTCGTTGTGCAGACGTTTGCAGCCGATACGGCCCCCATTCGGCACGCGGTCGCCGGCGACTACGAGGGCTTCGCGAAGACGGAACTCGCCAACCGCCGCCGGGCCAAGCTCCCGCCATACACCCGCATGGTCCGCATCGTCCTGTCGGACCCGAGGATGACCCGGCTGCGAGACGCCGCCGCGAAGCTGGCCCGAGCCATCCAAGACGCCCTGCGAAAGCGCGGCATCCAGGCCACGGTCTTCGGCCCCCATCCCGCAGCCATTGCCCGTCTGAAAGACATGTACCGCTACGACATCCTCCTTGTTTTTCCCGCGCCCGCCGACCTTCTGTCGGCGATCGACCTCTTCAAGTCCGAAGGCACTTTGAAGACCGGCGCAAGAAGCCTGACCGTTGATGTGGACCCCGTGTCCTTGCAGTAGCATGGCTTTCGGCGGGCTTCGTTGCCGCCGCGTCGCTGGCACGTTGATGCTTCCGTTCGATTCTGGTACGTTCTGCGCTCGCCGTCGCGGCCGGGCTGAGATCACCACCGCGGCTTTGTGCGTTTGGCGGTGGCGTGCGACGGCGGGGGTTGTGGCACGGGCTTTGAGAGGACTTGTCGACCGTACCGTGTAAGGTGACTCGTCATTGCATACAGGAGCCCCCGACCAAGGTCGGGGGCTCTTGGGACTCCAACAGGACGACCTTGCGCTGTTGTAGGGTCAGGGGAACCGCAATGAGCGATTCGGCGTGCGAGGCGTGTTCGGTTCTGACCGACGCCCAGGCGAAGATGGAGGCGTCGCGCTGTCTGATGTGCGACGATCCGCCGTGCGTGAAGGCGTGCCCGGCGGCGGTGCCTGTGAAGCATTTCATCAGGGCGATCCGGTTCGATTCGCCCAGGCGGGCCATCAACCTGATTCGAGATCGCAACGTGTTTGCCGGCGTGTGCGGGCTGGCGTGCCCGGTCGAGGAGCTGTGCGTGGGGGCGTGCACGAGCACGGAGCTGAGCACGCCTATCGCCATCGGCAGGTTGCAGCACTACGCGGCGGTGAAGGAGCTTGAATCGGGACGCGGGCGCGTAGCGGTCGTTGGCGGGGGGCGGTCGGGAACGACGAGTGGACGTAGGGGCCTCTCCGAAGACTGTGGCAGCGAGGCCAAGGCTGGTGTTCGTCACAGGCGAGACGCCCGTGCCGCGGGGGGGCGTGCGACAGGTTCCAAGGTGGCCGTCATCGGTGGGGGGCCGTCGGGTCTGGCGGCGGCGGCGGAACTCGCCCGGCTCGGCCACAAGCCAACGGTATTCGAGAAGCGCAGGCGGCTCGGTGGGATATGCACGTATGCGGTGCCGGGGCATCGGCTGCCGCAGGAACTCGTGGCGAGCGAGATCGAGTGCATCGAGAGCCTGGGCGTGGAGATTAAGACGAGTGTGGCATTTGGGCGTGGACAAACGGTCGACGATTTGTTCGCGGCGGGTTACACGGCGGTGTACGTTTCGACCGGCTTGCAGGAGGCCGCGACGCCGCGCGTGCCCGGTGAAGGGCTCGAGGGTGTCACGACGTGGAAGGCATTGCTGGAGGGCTTCGCCGCATCTCGGCTGGGTGAGGGTGACGAACCGCCGATGACCCGAGATGTGATCGTGGTTGGCGGCGGCAGTGTGGCCATGGACGTGGCCGGCGTGGCGAGGCAGTTGGGCGCCGAAGAGATTGATATCGTGTGCCTGGAGGCCCCCAATGAGATGCCGGCGGACGAGAGGGAACTGCATGAGGTGTGGGACGAAGGCGTTCGGTTTCACACGCGGTCGATGCCACTGGAAATCACCGGGCAATCCGGGAGGGTCACGGGACTGAGGGCGGTGCGGATTCGGTGGAAGGAGCCAGACAAGTTCGTGCCGTCGAACGCGGAGCAAATCGAGGGCACCGAGTACTGGCTGCCCGGTTCGATGGTGGTGTTTGCCATCGGCGCGCGGCCGTCTGCGGGATTGAACGAGGCTTTGCCAGGCGTCGAGTTCGACCATGCAGGACGGATCGTCGTCGACGCGGAAACTGGGGCGACGTCGCGCGAGGGTGTCTATGCCGGCGGCGACGCAGTCTCGGGTGGCGGCGCGACGATCGTCAAGGCAGTGGCGGAGGGCAAGCGCGCGGGGGCGGCGATGGCGGCGTATCTCGTGAAGCGTCCTTCGTGAAGCGTGAAGCGTCAGAGGCCGGCGAAATACGCTTCACGAGGTACGCTTCACTCCTCGGAAGGCGCGCCACCGAACGGCTTGGAGGAACAGTTCATGATTACGCACGATCGCGATTTGTCGACCGAGTTCTGCGGCGTCCGGTTTGCCAATCCGTTCCTGTTGTCTGCCGCGCCGCCGACGGATGATCTGGACATGGTTCGGGCGGCGTTCGACGCCGGCTGGGCGGGGGCTGTACTGAAGACGACGTCTGTCGAAACCGAGCCGGTCGATCTGGTCTATCCGATGATGAGCGCGGTGCACTATGACGGGCACCGCGTCATGGGGCTCGGCAACATCGATCTGATCTCGGAGCATCACATCGACGTGGTCGAGCGTCGGGCCAAGACGCTCAAGTGGGAGTATCCCGATCGTGTGGTGGCCGTCAGCATCATGGGCTCGAGGAAGGAGGAATGGCAGACGCTGGTCAAGCGGCTGGAGGCGGCGGGCGTGGACATCATCGAGTGCAGCTTCTCCTGCCCGCAGGGGAGCATGGGCCAGGAGCCGGGGGCGATGTTGGCGCAGAGCGTCGATGCCACCGAGCGCGTGACGGCGTGGGTGAAGGAGGCGGCCTCGCGTTGCCCGGTCGTCATCAAGATCACGCCGCAGGTGACGGACGTCGTGAAGGTGGCCGAAGCGGTGAAGCGCGGCGGCGCGGACGCGATCTGCGCGGCGAACACGATTCCGTCGCTAATGGGAGTGGACGTGGACACATTCGTACCGTATCCGAACGTGCGGGGCAAAAGCACGTACAGCGGGATGTCCGGGCCGGCGATCAAGCCGTTGACGTTACGAACGCTGGCGGAGATCAGCTCGCACGTCGACCTGCCGATCACCGCAACCGGCGGGCCCGTGACGTGGCGCGACGCAGTGGAGATGATGCTCGTCGGGGCCACGACGGTGCAGTTCTGCACGGCGGTGATGCACTATGGATACGACATCATCGATGACCTGCGGGATGGGTTGGCGTTTTATCTGGAGGAGAAGGGATTCGACAGGCCAGCCGATCTGATCGGCAGAAGCCTCGCTCATATCGTCGGGCATCAGGATCTGTCGCGTGAGGGGAAGGTCAGGTCGTCGCTCATCGAGGAGCGGTGCGTGAAGTGTGACCTGTGCTACATCGCCTGCCGCGACGGTGGTCACCAGGCGATCAAGCTGGAGGAATCGGGGCGCCTGCCAGAGATCGATTCTGAGAAGTGCCCCGGGTGTCGGCTGTGTGTGACTGTATGTCCGGCAGAGGCGTTGACGATGGTGGAAGCCAATGAGGACGACGCCGGAAGGCCAAAGACACATCGATAGCGAGAACAGCGGAGCAGACTAGGCGTCACAATGAGATCAGTCTGATGGCTTCAAATGCCGCAGTTCCTCTTCGACACAGATTCGTACGCGCCAGGCATTGGCAACGATTGACCATGTTGGCAGGCCTTGTGCTGACAGCATGCTTCTTTCTTGCGGTTCTGACTGATTTTCGACAGCACGATTTTGTAATTGTCGTTGGGGCGAGTGGTTACGATGTCAGGACATGGGCTTGGCACTACACAAG
>JAFGQA010000415.1 GCA_016935885.1 Phycisphaerae bacterium
GGGGTCCATGACAGTTTAGGCGGGTGCCACTGGCAGCTTGCCTGCCAGTGCGTCTGCCCCATGCGTCCACCAGAGACACCACACGGGCGGACAAGCCTGCCTGTCGGCAGACAGGCCACCCGTAGCACCCAGAATCGAACGCCGCCGGAAGTGTCACGGAGCCCCCGGATCGCACGCGCTTCAATCTTTACAGGCCCTCCCGCCCGCGGTAGATATGGCGCGCATCCCGCCAGCCGGGACCGGACGGAACGACCTACTGCGACATATTGCGATGAACAGGCCAACGCAGCCCGATCCCTTGGTCCTTGCGTCACAGAGTCCGCGGCGACGGGAATTGCTCCGCGACGCCGGATACCAATTCGAGATTGCCCAGCCCACATTGGGCGAACCCGGATGGGTACACCCCCACGTCGAGCCGGCCATCCACGCCGAGTCATTGGCCTATTTCAAGGCTCGTAGCGTCGCGGCCGATCATCTCGACAAGACCATTCTCGGCGCGGACACCATCGCCGTCGTTGAGCACGAGATCATCGGCAAACCCACCGACCGCGAAGACGCCCGTCGAATCCTCCACCGGCTTTCCGGCACCACCCACTCCGTAATCACCGGAGTCGCGCTCTTCCACCCCGCCAGCGGCCGCCGCTTGATGCACCACAACATCAGCATGGTCAGCGTTCGCCACCTCGACGACGCCATCATCGAAACCTACCTCGACACAGGAAAATGGCAGGGCAAGGCCGGCGCCTACGGCGTGCAAGACCAGGATGACCCCTTCGTCCAACAGGTTACCGGCAGCTTCACAAACGTTGTGGGACTCCCGATGGAACTGCTGGCCCAGATGTTCGATCATTGGACCGAATGAGGCTGCCGGCAGGCCGCGCGGCTCGCTCGCCCGCCATCCCAGAACCATGACGTCCGATCACCTACCGGCCAGCTTCGCCCTCACCACCGACCAGATCAAGCAACACAACCGTCACGTCGTCGGCCCTGCTCAGGCTGCCCGGCTCGCTGTCCAGACAATCCCGAAGCCGGTTGATCACGTCTCCCGCGGGCAGACGAAGCAACTCTGCCACCCCAGGCATCAGCTCGGGCATCTGCGGTAACGGCGGGCGCCGGGCAATCAGCGTCCCCTCCAGGCCGTCGCTGTAAAGCATCACGCGCTCACCGGGCCGCAGGACCACCGATTCATCGCTGAATCGCTGTCCGCCGCACAAGCCGAGAAGGCATCCGTCCGCGTGCAGCTCACGAATTCCGCCGTCAGCGTCAATCAACATCGGCGGCGGGTGCCCGGCGACGGCGTACCTCAATTCGAGCGTGTCGGTATTGATCAAGCCATACCAGCCCGTAATGAATTGTGAATCCGGCAATTCCTGGAAGGCCAATTGGTCGTTGAGCATGCCCATCACTTCCGACGGCGCGACCAGTTCGTAGCCGTTCTCGATAATGCGCTTCGGGCGAATGGCGTGCTTGATGTACATCGTCAGCAGGCCAGCGGCCACACCGTGCCCAACGGCGTCGGCGATGTAGAAGCCCCAATGCCGCTCATCCAGGCGAAAGATGTCGAAGATATCCCCACTCACCCAAGTGCAAGGGCGGAACAACGTGACAAACCGGATCGGTCCATCCTTCGGCAGCTCCCGCGGAAGAAAATCATGCTGCAACCGAGACGCGAGTCGCAGTTCGCGATCCGTCGCCTCAAACTCCCTGCGCAGCGTCTGGCTCAAGCGGTTTAGGTTAGTCACCTGCTTATCGATCTGCCGTAAGACCGGCCGCGAGCGATGCAGGGCCAACAGCACGCCGTGGATCATGTCCACGGAAGCGTCGGGCGGCAGGCACACCACCCCCGCGCCGAAGCCGGCAAACAGCCACGGCCGAGAACTGAGGATCAACACGCCCATGCTGAAACGCTGCAATAACTCCAACTGTCGGTCCTGCTCCGCCGACCTTGACTCGGCGTGGCGCGGCCGGGCGATACCCTTGTCTGCAACCACCGCGACGTCAAAACGCCGAAACGCCGAGGGCCGATCCTCGTTGCTCAACTCAACGTGCTCGCAAACACACCAGTCCGCCGCGTCGATCAGTTCGTTCAGAACACCGGGTCTCGTGGTCTTGGCGCCAAGAAGTGCAACGTGGATGATCGGGGCCACAGACCCGCTGTCGCCCGGACGGGTCGAGGCTGTCGCAGAAGCAGTGGATCCCGCGGTCATTCCCATCGGCACCAGAAAGCACTGTGACGCGCCAAGCGCGGGCGCGCCCAGATGGTCTATTGCCCTGTGTCGCTGCGTCGCGATGGTTCGAGCTCGGACCCGCCCGTCTGACGTTGCGCAAACCCACCCATGAACGCACCACGCCTTACGACACACGCACGGCGGACACTCCCAGCAGGTAGGTCGGCTGGTTACTACGCCCGGTTAAGCAATGTCTGTGTCCGTTTCCCCCACACGGTCACCTCGTATCCGCCCAGTCCGAAATACCGGGCCGTCCGCAAACGCGAAGACGCCCAACTCCGGTTTGCTGCATGACACTGCCGTCTTACAGCTTTCAATAATCGAACAACTCCGCGGGTATTTCGACGTGATCCCCTTCGACAATCCCCCACCGGGCAAACTGTCCACCGCGAACCTCCAAGGCAAACCTCGCAGGCTCAATGGACGGGTAGCCCACCTCGTTCAGCGGCTGCATCGTGTACGTCTTGACGATCCTGCCATCAGATCGGATGAATGCGATGTCGAGCGGAATGACGCAATTGCGCATCCAAAACGATCGCTGTTGGTCGTTCCCGAACACGAATATCATCCCATGGTCCGCCGGTAGATCGTCTTCCGTCACGTTCATCAGGCCAAGCTCGTGCGTCGCCGGCGTGTCGGCGACGTACGCGGTATAGCTCGTCCGGTCCGCAATCACGATCTGAACCTTACGCATGGCGGACAGGTCGTTCCGCAGCGTCGAGCCTCGCGGGATCTCTCGGCACGTCGCGCCTGACAGGATGCCAACCACCGCCAATATCACGCCGACAGCCCACATCTTGCTGCCTGCGATCGATCGGTTCTGCACGGATGCTGCCCTCATAACCACCCCCCGGGGATCAACCAACAGAAAGCCGCCGCAATCCCATTGTCGCCAACCTGCGAGCGCACCATAGCAGCCCGTGGCAAAACTGCGGCACCGGCGCCAAAGCCGGTGGTTTTCACCGTCAGGAACGGCGCTTCCTAACCGCTGTTTTCCCTTTTACCAAGGGCTGATGGGCGGCTTATCCGCCGGTGAACGCGAGCGAACAAGCTGCCCGCCGCACACCACCGGTGTCTCGCCACCGGCCATGGGCGTGTGTCACAGGGCGGCTTCGGATGGTCCTTCACCCGCCGCCCGTCGGCGCGACGCCGCCGTTCGCCGGAAGCGGTGGCAACGGTTCCTCCGTAACCGAGAAACCATCGAGCTTCTCGCCAGGTTCCTTGATCTGAAACCGCGACAAGGCCGGCGCCTCGCTCGTATCGATCTCCTTGAAATCAACCTCGATCCGGTTGCCGTCCGACAATCGCTCCGTTTCAACGCGGACCGGCAGTTCGGTCGTCTTGTCCACGTAGATCTCCACCCGGCTGTACTTCGACGCCAACTCCGTATTCGGCAGCGGCACACAATGCAGATGATGCGTATTCCTCGGATCGCCCAGCTCGAACTGTTGCAGCGTCACCTTGAAGTTCCGCAGGATCTCCTCACGCTTCTGCCCAAACGGCAGCGGAAACGGCCCTTTGCCCAGCTTGAACGGATCGATCCGCTCCCCCTTCCGCACGATCTGCCGCCTGATGATCGTCCGGGCCTTGTCGTTCCGCTCGGTCAGCCACTCGCCGTCGAACAGAAAATGCTCGCCGCGTCGGCTCACAATGCCGTCAGCAATCATCTTCGTGAAACGGATCAGGAACTTCGAGTTCGGCTCCGCGCGGGCAAACAGCAACGTCCCTTCCTTGGTCTGCGAGTCTTCCACGGGCTCGACCATCACGTACTTGTACGTCAGTTTGCAGCCGAGCCCTTCGATCGCCTGCCCCTTGATCTCCAGCCGATCCAGGATCTCATCAACCTTGGCATCACCCGAGGAAGGCTTGACCTGTTCCGGCGGCGTGGCCTGCCGCGCAGGCATCGTGGCCGGCCGACTTGTCGCCTTCGCCACCGGCTCGTCACGACTCGCCCGCGACGTAGGCCTGTCGTCCGCCACGCAGGCCATACAAAGCCCCGCCGCCAACCCCCCGGCAACCATCCATGCTGCTCGCATTCCTGACCGGGCCTCCACCTGCATCCTTCACGCGTCGTCGGCTTCTTGGATGGCTCGATTCTACGGCCCCCCGGCATCCCCGGCAACGAACGATGATTCTTCGGTCAGCGAAGTCCTATCAGTCGGCAAGGACTCCTCCATGCGGAGGCCGTCTTTCCGCAATCGCCCCATCGCTGCCGCGCCCTTGCCGTCACGACGACGCTGGGTGCCACGGGCGGCTTGCCCGCCCGTGCCGTCTCTCCGGCGGGCACATGGGCATGCACACTGGCAGGCAAGCTGCCAGTGCCACCCGCCTAACAGCCCGTGGCAAAACTGTGGCACCGGCGTCTCGCCGGTGGTTTTTACGGTCAAGAACGGCCTTTCCGATCCGCTGTTTTCCCTTTTACCACGGGCTGCTAAACTGTCACGGACCCGTCAGCGAAGTCCTATCCGTCGGCGAGGATTCATCCGTGCGGGGGCCGTCTCTCCGCAATCGCCCCATCGCTGCCGCGCCCTTGCCGTCACGACGACGCCTCCGCGCGTGCCGGACCAGCTTCGGCACGATCCGGATCAACGCCACGCCCACCAACGCAACCTGGATGGCCACGATCTGCCCTGTACTGAGATGCAGACCCAACGCGGCAACCACCCAAATCGCGTACCGAAGCCAACGCCCGACGAAACTGCCCCAGAAGAACCGAATCCGTGGATACCGCGCCGTGATCGCCAACCACCGGATCACATCCAGCGGAATCGGCAGGAAGCTGAACAGTGTTAGAATCCAAAACGGATTCGTCCGAAACCAGCCGCTGGCCAGGTGAAACAGCCGCGTGTCCCGAACCTTGGCCACGCGCCGCTTCCGCAGCAGGTAGACAAACACATGATACTCGTTCAGGTTCGCCAGGCCCGTCGCCAAGGCGCCTATCGTCGCGACGATCAGTAGCCGCAGGACCGCCTGCCCGCCCAGGCCCGCCGGCCCCGCGACCATGTCGCTGGCCGCCAGCATCACGATCCATGTCGTCGGTGCCGGGAAGAACGTGCAGCAGAGCGACATGTAGAAGGCGTACCCCGCGAAGATCCAGACGGCCCAGCCCGCTGCCGAGCCGTTGCCGTCAACCTCCGCTAGGCCCCAACACGCAGCCACGGTCAGGCCGACCAGCCAGGCCAGGAAGCCGGCGAACCACATACGGAGATTCACCCCATCGCCCGCGCCTGGCAGCCCGTTGCAACACTGTGGCACCGGCGTCCCGCCGGTGGTTCTCATGGTCAGGAACGGCGTCTCCGAACCGCTGTTTTCCCTTTTACCACAGGCCGCTAGGTCTCCGCCGTTGCCCTCGTTGGCGCCGCATTCCGACATTCCGTCACACCCTGGTGCCACAGCGTGTGCCGCTCCCGGCGACACCTTCTCTCTCCTCCGGGACCCGCGCGCACGACCCCAAATGTGCACGACCCCAAATGTACACCGGAAAGCCGCTTCAGAATACGCTGGAACCACCGCACGATTCCCCTGGGGTCCGTGACAGTCTAGGTGGGTGCCACTGGCAGCTTGCCTGCCAGTGTGCGTGCCCCGTGCGCCCACCCGGAGAGACCGCACGGGCGGACAAGCCGCCCGTGGCACCCAGAATCGAATGCCGCCGGAAGTGTCACGGAGCCGTTCCTCTGCGGCATGATCCGTTGCTCAAACCGCACGTGACACTGCCCGATGAAACGTCTAGACTCCCAGCCGTGGACGGAGCCGCGTGACACGTCCCATTGCGGGCCCGCAGAAAGTAAGGCGGTCTACCATGACACGAACCACCATAAACACTGTCGGTACAGTCACCGTTCTGGTCTTTGTCACCGGTTGCCAGTCGCTTTACCGGGCCCGATCCGCCCCGCCGCCAGGAATCGACGGGCGCCTCGCCACCATCGAGCAGGCCCGCCTGGGCCTCTGTCATAGCTCCAACGATGGGTCGTCAACCTGCGAGGGAACCTGCGAGGGTGCCACTGGCGGCTTGTCCGCCTACGAGGGTGCCACTGGCGGCTTGTCCGCCAGTGAACACGCGCAGCCAAGCCGCCCGTGGCGAACAGGCGGAACAAGTCTGTTGAACAGCGGCAGAGCGCTAAGCGACAATGCCCCGATGACGGACTTCGCCCAGATCGCGGCCGCAAGCCACGGCGGGCGTCTGGCGGTCTACGCCAATCGGCCCGCCTCGGCGCATTCCTCGAATACGGTCTCTGCCCATCGGGGCGATCGCGGCCTGGGGCAGACCTTCGCCTTCGACACACCGGCTCAAGGATGGGCGTTGACCGATATTGGCGACGACGCCTTCAACGAGGAGGCGCAACCCGACCTGGAATTCTCCGCCTCCAGCACCGATCGCGAGGAAGGGCGCGTAAGCCGCCCACCGCTCGACTCCTTCTGGGAGACGGTCAAGCGCGACGTCAAGGACATGCCCGGCGACCTGTGGCGGGACACCCAGCGCGTCTATGCCAACCCGGTCAACCTGGTCATCCTCGGCACGGCGTACGGCGGCTGTCTTGCCTTGCAGGAGACCGGACCGGACGACACGGTCGAAGACCGCTACCGCCACGGCCACCACACGTTCAAGGAGGATTGGCGCGACGCGTTCGGGGCCGCCGGAAATCCGGGTACCCACTTCGCCCTGGCCGGCCTGTGGTACCTCATCGGCCAGCAGCGCGCAGACGAGAAGACCTACGAAGTCGGCAAGACGATGTTCAGCGCCCTGATCATCAGCAGCCTGACGACGACGATCGGCCAGGCTGCCAGTTGGGACCGCGCACCGAACGGCGAATGGGGCACTTTCCCCTCAGGCCACACGTCCAGCAGCTTCTGCATGGCCAGCGTCCTGCACGAAGCCTACGGCCACGCCGTGGGCATCCCACTGTACGGCCTGGCGACGCTCGTTGCGATGGAACGTATCGACAGCAACGAGCACTACTTTTCTGACGTCATGATGGGTGCCGTCGTCGGCACGATGATCGGTCACTCCGTCGCGTCCGGCCGCGATCCGGAGTTCTTCGGCTGGAAGGTCCTGCCCTACGCCAGCCCCAACGGTGGCACCGGCGTGGCGCTCATGAAAACGATGCCGTAGCCGTGGCGTCCGCCACTCACACTTGGATGATCACGGCCGGCAGCGGGACCGCGTCCATCGCCCGGTAAACATCGGCTTGCCGTTTGGCGGACCGCACCCTCCACACCGCAGCTTTCAATCATCCTCCGATTCCTCTGACGGCGGTGGTCTGTCAGGGCCATCGGCGGGCGGGTTATCTTCGTCCTCGGGCCAATGCCGGAATCGCCCCTCTTCACCGTGCGGCCCTCGTGGCAACCGGTCCTTACCGCACGGTCCATGTCGCGGACCGCCCCTGAGTCCTTCATCGCGTCCGCGATGCGACCGGCCCAATCGCCGGGCCCCGTCCCTCATCTTCCCCATTTTCACCTCTGCCACGCGCTGGGCCACCAGTTCATCACGCCGCTCGATTTCCTCATTGAGTCGCGCCCGCCGTCGCTCCAGACGCTCTTGTTGCCTTTGCAGCCGGCGATGGAAGTCCTCGAGCAAGGCCGCCTGACGTCGAAACCTCAGCTCCAACTGCTCGCCGACGAGCCGCTCAATCTCCTCCTCGATTCTTGCCCGTTCCTCGGGGTCGCCCTTCTCCCTCCGGTACGTGCGGCTCAACTCCCTCAGCCTCGCCTCGATCTTGAACTCCTCGACGATCGTCTCGGCAACCTCCGGGTCCCGATCCCGCACCCTGGTGTACTCCATCACGACGGGCAACACCTCACGCATCGTCTGCTCGAATCTCTCGGGATCCTCCTGCCGGTATCTCTCCAGGCGCACGTGGAACTCCGGCAGCTTTGCCTTGATAACTTCCATCGCCCAGTCAATCATCTCAGGCGTCACCGGCTGCGGCCCTGGGTGAAGCTTGTCTTCCGAGCCAGGGGGCATCTGTCTCCCGTCGGTGCCGCGACGCTGCTGACCGTGCCGACCGAATCGCGGCCGGCGAGGCCGATCCTGCGGTCCTGCCTGCGGCTCGTCCGGCGGATTCTCGTCAAGCTGCCCGGACGCCGTTTCCTCCTCCGGCGGGTCCTCGTCAAGCTGCCCGGACTCCGCTTCCTCCTCACTGTCCGCCAAGATCGGCTCCTCAAGCCACTGCTCGGCCATCGGCATCGCGGCGGCCTGCCGCGGCATCGACAGCACAACTGCCGCCACGATAATGCCCAACACAGCCAAGATCCCCACCAGATAGCGTCCCGCCAGATCGCGTTCCAGAAGCCTTGCGACGCCGCCGTCGCGTTGGCGAGAACACCGGCGAGATGCCTGTGCCACGAAGCTCTCGGAACCTGTCCCAAAACTGTGGCACCGGCGTCTCGCCGGTGTCTCATCACGGTCAGGTGGCCCGTGCCACGGTGGACCTTGGGATAGGCTCTTGAGACCCACTCTCGGCATACTGCCTGTACTCATCACACTTCCTCGACTTGATTCGGGGCATTCGGCCACCACATCGACGTCCCGGTCTCGGCCGGGCCGTCTTCGGACGCGTCTTCCAACGCCCCCTCCAACGCCTCGTAGAGCGCCGTGCCGTCCAAATCCCACGCTTCCTCCGCCGACCAACTCTCCAAGTCGGACAGATCGTCATCGAGACCGGTCGAGGCGACGGCATCTTCCCACGTCTCGATCGGCCAAGTTGACACAAGATCGACCTTGGCGACGTCCACTGGCGAGAAGGCATGTTGCCGCGACGAGTGCCATCCTACTGTCACCGCCAACGCGATTGATGCGGCAGCGGCCAGCACACCTTGCCACGTCGCCCAACGGCCGGCCGTCGCACCTCGCCGCGCCTTGGCTAGCTCGGCTCGCACCGCCTGCTTGACCCGGCCGATGCTCTTCTGTGATGGAGACGCTGTCTCGAAATTGACCAGCCAGCGTTCGCCCGCTTCGATCTCGTCCTGCAATGTGCGGTCCACGTCGCTCATCACAATCATCCCTTCGTCTACGACGGACGCGCCGCCCTGTTGCACTCGGCCGCACGTTGGTGCGGGGCATCCATCAACTCCCGCAACCGGGCCAGGCCGCGATGCGCCCGCGCCAGTGCGGTGCCCAGGGGCGTGTCCATCACCTCGGCGATCTCCTTAAACGACATCTGCGAAAAGTGCCGCAGCATGATCACTTCCCGTTCGGTCTCCGGCAGCATCGCCAGCGCCGCATTCAGCGCGTCGATCTCCTCGCCGCGAACCAGGCCGGCATCCGCCGCCTGGGGCTCGGCGGCGATCTCCTCCAGCGAGCCCGCCGCGTGGAGCCCGCCACGCTCGATGCCGCCGGGGGCTGCCATCGTGACCCGTCTCGGAGCCCGCCTCGTCCGACGCAGCCGATCGCGGGCCAGATTCGCCGCGATCCGAAAAACCCACGCCTCAAACCGGTCGGCGTGCTCGTAGGATCCGATCATCCGGACAACTCGGATGAAGACCTCCTGCATCAGGTCCTCCGCAGCGTCGCGGGAGCCCGTCAGCCGAAGCAGAAACCCGAAAATCCGGCCCGCGAATGCGTCCACGAGCCGGTCGAAGGACACCGGATCGCCACGCTGGGCCCCCCGGATCACCTCCGCCAACGTCTCGCCGTCCATTCGGTCCTCTCAATCAGCCAAACGCCGAAACGGCCGTTCGATTGCCGATGTTGGCGATGTTTCCGCCGAATCCAAGCCACTCAGATTATCGGAATGCGGCAGTTGCCGGTCCACGGTCTTCCGGTATGCCCTGGTATACTCGTATGCAGGTCCGTGACAGTTTAGGGGGTGCCACTGGCAGCTTGCCTGCCAGTGTGTATGCCATAGACCCACCGGAGAGATCGCACGGGCGGGCAAGCCGCCCGTGGCACCCATCATCGAATGCCTCCGGAAGTGTCACGGACCCACTCGTATGCGCCGTCGCGGCAGGCACCTTGCTTTTCGCCAATACGGCGTTATACTGGGGCGTTTTGGTGTCAACCAGAGCGAATGATCCGAGGTGCAAAATGCCGCGTGTCTGCCATTTTACAGGAAAGAAAACCCGATCGGGGCGGTCCTACAGCCACCGCGGGAAAGCCAAATACCTCGGCGGCGTCGGAACCAAGGTCACCGGCATCACCAAACGCAAGTTCAAGCCGAACATCCAGCGCGTCCGTGCCGTGATCAACGGCAAGGTCTGCCGCATCAAGGTCTCGGCGAAGGCCATCCGGATGAGCCTGATCGTCAAGCCGATGAAACGGAGTTGGAAACCGGAGGAAACCGCCGAAGACGCCTAGCGCTGCCCACAAGCGACCGCCTCCATTCCTGGTGGTGGACCTGGGTAGTTCCTGACGATTCGCCTAACACACAATAGAAGGCAACGCTCACTGGACGGCGTCGCCTTCTTCTGTTAAAGCACTTCACGGTTGGATGCACCTGTGGCACCGGCGTCTCGCCGGTGGTTTTGACGGACAGGAATGGCGTTTGCGAACCGCTGTTTTCCCTTTCACCAACGGCTACTATCTGTCCAGGAACTGCCGTGCCCATTGCTCGACGATGGCCATTCGCCAGATCGGCACCGCGGCGGACGCGTCTCCACGAATGAACCGCTCCGTCAGCCGCTTCACCCCAGCCGTCTCGAAACAACCGCGATCGCGAAACGACTGCGACGTGAGCAGATCCCGCCACCAGTGGCGCAAGTCCCCGTGCATCCATTCGGCCGTCGGCGCGGCGAATCCGACCTTGTCGCGCCGGGCCAGGACCGGCTCGGGCACCACGCCGCGGACCGCCTCACGCAGCACAAGCTTCAACTGCCCGTCGCGTATCTTCTGCGAGACCGGCAGCCGCATCGCCAGCTCCACGAAGGCTCGGTCCAGTAGCGGCACGCGGGCCTCGATGGAAAACGCCATCGAGTTGCGGTCTTCGTATCGCAGCAAGCTCGGCAGGCTCTCCCGAAGCAGGATTGACCACAGGTGGCGTGACAACGCCGTGTCACGCCGCAAGACCCCGATCTCCCCCGGCTGCGTGACACGCATGCTCTCAAACATCCGTGGCGCCTCGGTTACCGCGAACAGCTCCCGGGCCAGCCACCGTTGTCGCCAGGTTTTTACCCGCCGCCGCAGATGAGCGCGCGCGCCACGCGGCAGCATGTGCGCCCCCACGTGGCCCACTAATGGCGCCGCTCGGAAATGGTCGCGAACTGCCCCGCGGAACTCGCGTCCAAACGCCCCCAAGCCCCCGTGGCGCAATAGATGTGCCAGGTACGCCGGCAGGTATCCTTCGTACCCACAGAACAGCTCGTCCCCGCCTTGCCCATCCAGCAGCACTGTCACGCCCGTGTCCCGGGCGAGCCGCATGACCTCCCACTGCATGAATATCGATGGCGACCCGAACGGCTGCTCCTGGTGCCACACCAGCGCAGCCATGTCCTCCAGCAGCCCCCCCGCCGTCGGTTCCACCGTGTGCCAGCGCAGCCCCTTACATGCGTTCACAACTGCCTCGGCGTGGCGTGTCTCGTCCAGCGGCGAGCCCGGCAGCGACGCCGTGAACGTATGTTGCGACCAGTTCTCCCCAACCTCAACCCCCTCGGCCACGGTCGAATGCACCAGCGACACAACCGCCGAACTGTCCAGCCCGCCCGACAGGCACGATCCCACCGGCACGTCACTCCGCAGATGAGATCGAACCGCCCCGCCCAGCGCCGACCGCACGTGTTCCGCCGCCGCCTGAAGGCCGGCTTGTGAAGAAGCCGGCTCTACGTGCTCGCCCTCCCAACGGCCGTCGGGCCGCCAGTACCTCCGAACGGCCCCCACCGTATCGCTGTCCCCCCGCGTGCGCAGGTCCATCGTTGCCCAGCAGCCCGCCGGCATGGACCAAATGCCCTCGAACAGCGTGTCGTCGGTGTGGTCCACCAGCCCTTCGGACAGGAAGTCACGCAATCGCGCCTCGTTCACACCACGAAGCGCGCCAGGCAACTGCAACAACGCCTTGATTTCCGAGGCAAACGCCACACCCCGGTCGAACCGCGTCAGGTACAACGGCTTGATGCCCAGGCGGTCTCGCGACAGGACCACCTGCCGCGCCCCCCAATCCACGATCGCCGCCGCCCACATCCCCTCCAACCGGGCAAAGCAACGGCAGCCCCAGGCCCGATAGGCCGCGAGAAACACCTCGGTGTCGCTGCGCCCCGAAAACGCCATTCCCCTGTCACGCAGTTCCGAACGCAGCACCCCGTCGTTGTAGATCTCGCCATTGAAGACGATCCATACGTTCCCGTCTGGTGATGACATCGGCTGGTGCCCGGCCGGCGACACGTCTATCACGGCCAGCCGCCGAGATCCCAATCCCACCGCGGCAGCCACCCGCCCCCAGGCGACGTCCTCGTCCACGCCGCCCAACACAAGGTTCACAACCGGCGTGCCGTTCAAGCCGAACACCACAGCGCCGCCGTCGTCCGGACCTCTGTGGCGCAACTGCTGCGTCATCGCCGTCAGCCACGCCGCCCCGCGGAGGTCCAACTCATCAAGCACCAGCCCGGCAATGCCGCACATCCGTCACCCAGACAACCCGAGGTAAAAGACTGGAGGCCGCCACAGCATCAACGACGTCCATCGTCACAACCATACACCAGGATCGGACGTCGTGGTAAGACAAACGCCCAACGTGCGTCGCTGCACATAGGGCGTCATCCGTATGCCAAACCCCATAAGAGAATGTCCTTCACGCCAAAATCCCCGCCGCGTCCTGCCAATCACGTCTGGCCACGCGTGTGCTCCTCCAGCGTCGGCGGGTCGAACACTGAGCCGCGGTTCAGACGCTGCAATTCGGCGTCGCGAATGAGATCGGAGCGATGCTGCACCTGCCGGAGCCATCGTCGATCCTCCAGGCTCAATCGCTTCGTTTCGAGGTACTCCAGCAGGAATCGCATTTGGTCCGCCTTCGAGCAGAAGTCAGGCGCCAAGGCAGCCATCGCCGCGATGTCCCGCACGATGTTGTCCTGCCGGCGCTGCGGCATCCGGATTCGCTTGCCGACCGACGCGTCAAGGAAGTAGAACTCGAATCGGTCGTCGGGCAGGCATCGTATCAGCACGTTCCGCCAGAAAAGGTCTCGGTGCACAAAGCCGGCCCGGTGCATGTGGCGCACCTGTCTGGCGAGGGAGGTCAGGACGTCCCGCCGAGCGCGGATCGCCCGTGGCGAATCGCGCCGGTGGCTGAAGGCCTTGATGAAAGACGACAGTGGCATCGCATCCGGAACAGCCTCCGTGATCAAGAAGCAACTCCGCACGAAATGTCCCACTCTACGTTCGCCAAACGCAATGGGACGCACAGCCTGAATCCCGAGTTGCCGCATCAGCCGCAGGGTGCGAAACTCGCTGCACGCGCGGCTGGCCTTGAAGAACGTCCCTCGAAACGTCCCCCGAATCCGCTGCCGCCAGCGGGGATAGTGGTATCGCTTGACAAAGGCCGACGACGTGCCGTCCGGCAGATTGATGAGAATCGTGTCACTCGTACGGCTCCACGCCGCCAGGTGGTCGCCCGCGCACGCCAGGACGGCCGTCACGCTGCTCAGCCCTGCGTGGCTGAGCAGTTCGCGGAACGGACGATCGATGAATAGACGATCGCTTACGAACATGGCTGACTGACCGGGGCGTGCTGAGCGCCCTTCGGCGACAGGAGTTCCTCCACCTTCGACAGGACCATCCCCGGCGTCAACCGCGTCATGCAATGGTGGTGCTTCAACGGACAGGTTCGCTCCATGCAAGGCTGGCACTCCAGATCGAGCATGGCGATCCGTTCCCTCGCAAATCGTGTGTCCGTCCAGGCCGGATCGCTCGAACCGAAGACCGTCACGACGGGCACGTTGAAGGCCGGCGCGAAATGCCGCGGACCGGTGTCGTTTGTGATGAGCAGTTGACACCGACGGACCATCGCCTTGAGCGGTCCCAGGCCCAGCGGTGGATCAACGAAGACGTCCACGGGCTGACGAGCCGCGGCCCTCAGCCGGTCAGCGATCTCCCCCTCCTTCGGGCCGAAGGACGCGACGACGCGTGCGCCGTGTCGCGTGACCAGCGCGTCGACCACTTCGGCGTAATACTCCGGCGGCCAGCACTTGGCCGATCCGTAGTTTGCACCAGGGTTCAACATGACCAGGGGCCGACCCGCCTCGACTGGGCCAAGGCGCTCGTCAACGACGGCCTCGTCGGCGGGCGACGTTGCCAATTCCATCCGGTCGCCCGGGTCCTCGCAGCCGACGTGGCGAACCAGGGTGTTGTAGTAGTCCAACGCCGGGGTGGGGACGTACCGTTTGCCCTTTCGCAGCGGCCTCAAGCCATCCGTCAATAGCCATCCCCGGCCGTCGCGGACGTAGCCGACACGCCTCCGTGCTCCCGCAAGCCGGGCCACCAACGCGGAGCGGAACGAGTTGGTCAGCAGGATCGCCAGGTCAAACCGCTCGCGGCGCAGCTTGCGGACGAGTCCAAGCAGGCCACCGGATCCTTGTCGGCCGGGCTGCGGCCCGGGCCAGAAGGCCGTCTCGTCGCAGAAACCTGTGTTCGCCAGCACGTCCGCGACATAACGCCGCATCAGGTGGACAATCCTCGCCTGGTCAAACCGCCGCCTGATAGCCCGCAAGGAGGCCGTGGCCATCACGACGTCACCCACCCAATTGGGTACGGATACAAGGATTCGTGTCATCTCCGATACGCCCGTGCCCTCCGCGTTCCTTCGTGAGAAGCCACTGGCCGCAGGCTGCCGTACGTGCTTAGACGCTGCTTCAGAACCCTACGTGGCACCGGCGCCAAAACCGGTGGATTGGATGATTCACTGGGCATTCTCTCGCTTGTCTCCACAGGCCAGAGGCCTGTGCCGCAGTTCTGAAACAGCTTCTTAGCGGGGTGGCACGGGTAAGCGGAGCCGCCAGCGGCGGCGGAGCTTACCCGTGGGCGTCCATTCCAGCCTGTTCTCACGGGTAACGAACGACCCGCCCCCGTGGGGCGTGTCGTTCGTTACCCATGCCGCCCCGTTTGAACGCCAAACACGTACAGGCTGCCGGTAGCCCCCGCGCCTGTGCGAGAATGCGTTCTCGCACGCGCTCTCGGCTGGAATCCTCCCGTGGCCTGTCGCACAAAAGGACCGAGGGAGGATTCTTGGCCCCAGCTCGCAGAAGACACCCATAATCTACCGCGGGTGTTGCGCGATCACAACACGAGGTCGATGCCCGCGGGCGGGCAAGACGACGCCGGTGCTGGACTTTCCGCGGCTGAGCGGGTACTTTTCCAGGTTTTCGGGTCTCTCCGGACCTGAGACAGGAACGCACGGAACGGAGGATAGCGTTGGCTTACCACAGCATCGTTTGTGTCAAGCAGGTTCCAGACACGGCCAACATCAGCGGCAACGTGATGAACCCGGACGGCACGGTGAGCCGTGCGGCATTGCCGGCCATCTTCAATCCGGAGGATCTGAATGGCCTTGAGGCCGCACTGGCGATTCGGGATCAGCACGGCGGCACCGTGACGGTCATTACGATGGGGCCGCCCGGCGCCGGCGAGGTCCTCCGTGAGTCGCTCTATCGCGGGGCGGATCGCGCTATTCTGATCACCGACCTTCGTGCCGCCGCGAGCGACACCTTGGCCACGAGCTACATCCTCAGTCGGGCAATCAAGACGATCGGCAAGTTCGATTTCGTCTTCTGCGGCCGACAGGCGATCGACGGCGACACGGCCCAGGTGGGACCGCAACTGGCTGAGAAGCTTGGCATCCCGCAGGTGACGTATTTTGAGCGGTTTGTGGCGTTGAACGACCGTAAGGCTCGCGCTCGCAGGAATGTGGGCAACGGGTGGGAGGTGCTGGAAGTGCCGCTGCCTTTGTTGCTGACGGTCATGGACACGTCCAACGAGCCGAGGCCTGCCGCGGCCAAGCGTGTGATGCGGTACAAGCGCGCGGCCACCGTGGACGAGCTCGCAAGGAGGGTAGACAGGGCGATGCGCGATGCCACGGACGAGCAGAAGGAAGCCGAACACGCCGGGCGGCTTGAGTCGTTGAAGATGAGGGGGTTGGTGATGGAGCAGTGGAACCTCGACGACATCAAGGCCGACCTCCAACGGTGCGGCTTGGCCGGCTCTCCGACCAAGGTCCACCGTGTGCAGTCGATCGTCCTGACGAAAGAGGGATACACCGAGTTGCCCCCAACGGAGAAGGGCGTGCGCGAGATGATCCATGAGTTGATCGTGGATCACACGCTGGGGTGAGAAGAAGGATGCAGGTTGGAGGATCAAGGATCAAGGATGAAGGATGAAGGATGAGGGATGAAGCGCCGGAGGGTTCGTTCCGTTTCTCGCCCTTCAGCCTTCATCTTTCATCCTTGTGATGGAAACCCGCTATGATTGAACCTAACCGCAATGGCGAGGTCTGGGTCTTCGCCGAACAGGAGGACGGACGCCTCAGCGACGTGGCACTCGAGCTGTGTGGCAAGGCTCGGGACTTGGCCGACCGTCTGGGCGTCGAGACGGCAGCCGTCCTGCCTGGTTGGAACGTTCGCGATCTGGCGTCCGGCCTGATCGCCCACGGGGCGGACAAGGTCTACCACGTACACGACACGCAGTTGGAGCACTATCGCACGCTGCCGTACGCCCGCGTGATGTGCCAACTGATCGCCAAACACAAGCCGCAGATCGTCGTGTACGGGGCCACGGCCATCGGGCGAGACATGGCGCCACGGGTCGCCTCGGAGGCCCGCGCCGGCCTGACCGCTGACTGCACCGACCTCGACCTTGGCGACTATACCGATACCAGGACGAACCGAACGCACAAAAACCTGTTGCTACAGATTCGCCCGGCTTTCGGTGGCAACATCATCGCCACGATCGTCAACCACGATCGCTGGCCGCAGATGGCCACCGTCCGCGAGGGCGTCATGCGGATGGGCGAAGGGGATCCAGCTCGGACCGGCGAGATCATCGAGGAGCAGGTCGAGTTCAACGACTTCGATCTGGCTGTGCGGTTGGTCGAACGACACAGGGGGGAGCGCAAGGTCAACCTCAAGGCGGCGCGGGTCATTGTAGCCGGGGGCAGCGGGGTCGGTAGCAAGGAGAATTTCAAGTTGATCTACGACCTCGCCAGCGCGATCGGCGGGGCCGTCGGCGCGTCGCGCGCGGCCGTCGACAGCGGTTTCATTGACAAGGACCATCAGGTCGGCCAGACCGGCACGACCGTGCGGCCGGCGCTTTATATTGCCTGCGGGATCAGCGGCCAGGTCCAGCACCGGGCGGGCATGGAGGAATCCGCCAAGATTATTGCCATCAACAAAGACAGAGAGGCACCGATCTTCGGCGTGGCGCACTACGGAATCGTCGGCGACCTGAACAAGGTCATCCCCATGATGATCAACGCCGTCAAGGAGCGTGCATAGCGGAAGCCGAGAACCGAAATCCGAAAAGCGAAGGCCAGATGCGAGAATCGAAACGAACCGACAGCGTCGTCGGGCGAACCAGCCGGTTGTGTGATGCAGCAAGGAGGCCTTGATCCCCACAAGTGGGGCTTGCCGTCTGGCGAAGCTTCCGTCTCCCCCGTGAGGCTTAGTTGTCACTGGATGACGCCAACGCAAGGCTTGCCACCCGGGCCACAATCCCCCGACCCCACTGGGCTGACCGTTGAGAGTTGACCGCCGAGAGCTGACTGCTGAGAGCTGACTGCTGAGAGCTGATCGTTGAAACCGACGACTGGAAACACCTTCCATGCCAAACTTCTTTGAAGACAACGACGATATCCAGTTTCTGTTCAACCACCTCGATCTGGCCGAGGTTGCCGAGGTCCAGGAAAGAGGCTTCACCCAGTCCGACGGGCCTGGTAAGGAATACGCGCCCCTCGATGCTCAGGATGCCATCGACAACTACCGACGAGTTTTGGCCATCGTTGGCGACATCGCCGGCAATCACATCGCGCCCAGGGCTGGAGCCGTGGACATCCAAGGCAACACCTTGAACGAGGACGGCACGGTCACACTCGGCCCTGGTGTGCAGGAGAACCTCAAGATCCTCGCCCAGGCCGATCTGATGGGCTTCACGCTGCCACGCAAGTACGGTGGGCTGAACTGCCCCAACCTGGTCTACACGATGGCGACCGAGATCGTCAGCCGCGCCGACGCCTCGTTGATGAACCTGTTCGGCCTGCAAGGCATCGCCGAGACGATCAACGCCTGGGCCAGCCAGGAGATCAAGGACGAATACCTGCCCCGGTTTTGCGGTGGCAAGGTCACCGGCGCGATGGTACTGACCGAGCCGGACGCCGGCAGCGACCTCCAGGCGATTAGCCTTCGAGCCTGGCAGGACGGCGACGGCGGGTGGCGGCTGACCGGTGTCAAGCGATTCATCACCAACGGCTGTGGTGAGATCCTGCTGACGCTCGCCCGCAGCGAGCCGGACATGTCCGACGGCCGTGGGCTGAGCCTGTTCCTGGCCGAGCGATGCGAGCAGATCAAGGTTCGCCATTTGGAGGACAAGCTCGGTATTCACGGCTCGCCCACCTGCGAACTCGTCTATGACGACGCCCCCGCCAAGCTGATCGGCGAGCGCCAGCGCGGCTTGATCACCTACGTCATGGGCCTGATGAACGGGGCCCGGATCGGCATCGCCGCCCAATCGTTGGGTATTGCCGAGGCGGCCTTTTGCGTGGCCCGGCAGTACGCCCACACGCGCAGGCAATTCGGCGTGGCGATTGAGAAGTTGCCCGCGGTCGCCAAGATGCTGGCCGACATGCGGATCGCCATCGAGGCAGCCCGGGCATTGACCTACGAGGCCGCCTGCTTCGCCGACTTCGAGAACAACAACATCCACATCCTGGAGTCCAACCCGCCGACCGACAAGGCCGAGTTCAAGAAGCGCAAGGCCGATGCCAGAATGCTGAAGCGCCTCAACGGCATGCTGACGCCGATGTGCAAGTACTACGCATCCGAGATGTGCAATCGCGTGGCGAACGACGCGCTCCAGGTGCTCGGCGGATCGGGATACATGAAGGACTACCCCGTCGAGCGGCTTCTGCGGGACGCGCGGATCACGACGATCTACGAAGGCACCAGCCAGCTTCAAGTCGTTGCCGCCGTGCGAGGCGTGTGCTCCGGCGTGTTCGAGAAACACGTTGAAGGGCTGGAGCAGCGGGAATACACCGACAAGCTGCTCAACGAGCTCAAACAGAAGCTGGATGAAGGCAAGCAGCGAGTGCTCGAGGGCGTCGCCTTCGTGAAAGAGCGCGGGCCCGACTACATGGACCTGTACGGCCGCAAGCTGGTCGATTCGGCCATCGCCGTGCTGGTCGGCCACTGGTTCCTCCGGCAGGCCGCGTCGAAGGAGCGCCAGGCCGCGACCGACGAACAGCTTGCAGCCCGGAAGCGGCGCAAGCAGCGCGTTGCCAGGCGGTTCATCGAATCGAACCTGCCGACGATCCGCCGCGACATCGAGTTGGTCTGTAGCGGTGACACGTCGGCCCTCGACGAACTCGAGACCCTCGCCGGCCCGCCGATCACGGCGTCATAGGCGACAAGGGGCCACCAGCCGGTCAAACTGCCCCGGTTTGATCCAACTGACAATATAGTAGATACTGATCACTGGCGGCCCCGGCTGGGCGTCTCGGCGGTACTCTGTCGCGGCTGGTATCCCCTGGAGCAGACCATGGCTGCACGGTTTGGCACGATCGGCATCACGATCGCGAGCGTCATCGCGTTGACGGTGACGCCAGCGGGCTGTTCGAAGAAGGAGAACGCCGACGGCAACGATTCGCGCCCCAATGTTCTCCTGATCGTCATCGATACGCTGCGCGTCGACCGGCTGGGGTGCTACGGAAGTGACCTCGGCGCCACGCCTCGGATCGACCAGTTGGCCAGCGAGGGCGTCCGATTCGAGAGGGCGTATTCCCACGCACCGTGGACGCTTCCCGCCTTCGCGTCGATCCTGACGTCGCTGTACCCGCCGCAACACGGTGCGGGGGGGCGGGTGCCGGATTTTCGGAGGCTGCCAGGCTCGGTTCGGACGGCCGCGGAATGCTTCCGAGAAGCGGGATTCGCCACGGCCGAGGTGATTAATGTGGATTTCCTCGGCAAGTCCTTCGGCATGACCCAAGGCTTCGATGATGTCGAGTTCAAGGCCTACCCGGACAACGTCCAGGTCCGTCCGGCGGCGAAGACGACGGACGCCGCGCTCGCGTGGCTGAAATCGCGCCGCCGGCAGCCGTTCTTCATGATGGTCCATTACTTTGACCCGCACCTTGTGTACGCCCCACCGCCACCATACCGGCGGCGGTTTGCCGCGGCTGAAGACCAGCATGACACCAGTTGGGTCTTCGGGACGCGTCGTCAGATCGTGGCCTATCGCCAGGGGCTCGTTCGATTCGACGAAGCCACGATCCGACGGGCGGAGCACTTGTACAACGGCGAAGTCGCGTACACCGATCACGAGGTGGGCCGGTTGCTCGATGGCCTTGATCAGCTTGGCCTTGCGAGTTCGACGATCACCGCCCTGACGGCCGACCACGGCGAGGAGTTTCTGGACCACGGCGGCTTTGAGCACGGGCACACGCTCTACGAGGAGTTGGTGCGGGTCCCGTTGATCATCCGTGACGCAACCAGGGCGCCAGCGCGGGAGGTCGCATCAGTGGTTGGGCATGTGGACCTGGTGCCGACGCTGTGCGACCTGGCCGGTGTCGAGCCGGACCCAGCCTTTGTGGGCCAAAGCCTGGTCGACCTGATGAATGGCGAGACCGGCGAGAATCACCCGATTGCCTTCGAGGGCAACTTCTGGGGAAGGCCGCTGCAAGGGTGGTTGCAGGGAGGCTACAAGTTGATCCTCTCCGAGGCCAGGGTGCCCGCCCTGTTCAACCTCGCCGACGACCCGGGGGAGAAGAACGACCTGACCGGCGTTGATCCCGAGCGAGTCAAACAGATGCTCGAGGATCTGGAGCTGGCGCGCAAGAAGATGATGATACACATGCGCGGGGACGGGGCACCCGTGGAGTTGTCGCCGGAGGAATTCCGCCGGCTGCGATCGCTCGGCTATACAGGGTGAACGGTTGGGAGCCGCGCAGAAACAACTTAACCGGTTGATCCGCCAAACGGCAAGCCGGCAGGCCGGCCAAGCGGCGCAATCGATCATGTTATTTTCGCGCGACGCCTTGACGGCTGCCGCGTGGTGAATTCCATCGCCGCGCAGGTGACACAGTTTGCGACCTCGCGGATCACGGCCTGGTGATAGGCCAGAAGGCGCGGCCTGGCGCGGTCCTTCAGGACGGTCGACAGGACATAAATGCTACCAACGCTACAGATGTTGGTGGCGTTCTCGGCTCGGGCGACGTGGGCCCGCAGCAACTCGGGGTCGGAGTTCTCGACGTGTTCGAGCACTTGGCGATCCTGAGCCTCAAGGGCGTGGAGATCGTCGGCGCCAAGATCGTGATCATCATGGAAATACGCACCGACGTGGCTCAGGTCCGCGCCGGCCACGACGCACGTGGGTGTGTCGTCAGCCTCGATCTCCGCGCGGAGGGCCGTGGCGAAGTCCTTCAGATCGACACCAAGGTCGTCGCGCGGAGCCGTACCCGTCGGACCGCACGGGTCTGGGCACAGGAAGGGCACAACGGTAAACGGCCGCTCACCCATGACGTGCTTGAGCAGCACGACCTGCAACTCGATTGAGTGCTCGTGAACGTGGTCGTATTCCAGTTCGCACAGGTCCGCCCGTGTTCGATCGTCCAGCCGCCGCATGAATTCGCCGTCGTGCGGCACGACGCCGAACGGTGTCTCGAAGTCCTTCCGCGTGCCGACAACGGCCGTCGAACAACCGAAGTGGTTTGCGCCCAGGATGACGAAACGCGTCGCGTCGGTGCGATCGGCCAGGCCGTGGTAGGCGGCGGCGTAACAGGGGGCCCCGCGGGCATAGTCCAGGTGTGGGGCGATCAGACCGACCACGCGGCCGGCTGTGTGCTCATCACGGCCGCCCCCGTCGCCGAGCATCGAATCAAGGCACGCGCCCAGTTGACTGACGGGGACTCCCAACGAGTCCTTATCTCGAAGCGAACGGAAGGGAGCGTCGCGGTACTGGCGAGTCAGTTCCGTGATATGCGCCTTGAATGAAGGTCCGTCAAGGAAGCGGGCCTTGTCCAACTGTTGGACCAACCCGTCCAGATCGTCGGAGAAGAGCAGCGTGCCGTGCCGGCGCATGAACTCGGCTTGGATGTCAACCGGTCGGTGACGGCCGTCCATTCGCGAAACGACGAACATCGTGGCGCTCGACAACGTCAGCCTGCCGGGAGCGATGCCCGAAGGATCCGTCAGGTCGTACGCCCCCACGTGCGTGCTGGAAGCATGAACTTCCACCGGCCGGAGCTTGGGGAATTCGGGCGAATCGCTCATGGGCCCTGATTGTACCAACGAGTCCGGCTGAATCCCACCCACCGCGTTGCCGCGGACGGCCTCCCGTCTCACCCGTATCCCCGGGGCATCTGTGGCGCGGGGCTTTGGCCCGGTACATATTCAGCGTCCGGACGGTGTGACATGGGTACGGTGTGACATGGGTGCGGGGTGGCATGGGCAACGAACGACACGCCCCACGGGGGCGTGTCGTTCGTTACCCGTGAGAACAGGCTCGAACGGCCGCTGATGCGAGAATCCCTTCTCGCACTCGTCTTCAACAGGAATCCTTGTCCTGATGCGAGAATCTTCTCTCGCACCCACGCCTGCAGGAGTCCCTTCGCGCAAGCATCGCAGGGCGAGAATCATGCTACGTGTGGGGCCGGAGAGGGGATTCTCGGCCCAGCGTATCTGCCCACGGGTAAGCTCCGCCGCTGCTGGCGGCTCCGCTTACCCATGCCACCACACCAAGAAGCTGCTTCACAACTGTGGAGACAAGCGAGAGAATGCCCAGTCAATCATCCGATCCACCGGCTTTGACGCCGGTGCCACAGTTCTGAAACAGCTTCTGAGCACGTACTTAGCCCGTGATGCGGTACCGGCGGGACACCACCGCCACAGTCGTTTCAGGGCGCACTCCCTCCTAACCGGCGGCCTCGCTCTTGACGATGATGTCGTAGAACTCCTTGGCGGTCTTGGCGGAGAGCAACCCGTCGAGGATAGCACTGTTGGTGACCAACCGCCCCAGCTTGGCGAGGGCTTGAATGTGCGTGCTCGTGGCGTTCGTCGGGCTGGCAAGCAGGGCGATGAGGTTGACCGGCTGCCCATCGACGGCCGCGAAGTCGATCGGCTCCGCCGCGCGCCCGAAGGCAATGACCAGTTGAGCGACGGCATCACACTTGGCGTGAGGAATGGCAAAGCCACGGCCTATGCCGGTCGTGCGCTGGGCCTCGCGCTCCAGCACGGCCTCCAGCAACTGATCACGAGCGTGGCTCAAGCCCTGCTTCGCAACGATATCGACAAGTTCCGTAATCGCCTGCGTCTTGTCGGAGGCGTCAAGGGGAACCTTGACAAGCGGGAGTGTCAGATGTTCTGTTAGTTTCATCCTCTTCGGTTCCGTGGCGTGCACGAATCCCGCATTCTACAGCGAGGCGCCTGCCAGTACAAACCGATGACCCAGAAATCCGTCCCACGGCGGAAGCGGCGTACATGCTCAGCGGCGTGGCAGGGGTAAGCGGAGCCGCCAACGGCGACCGAGCTTACCCGTGGGCATCCATTCAAGTGTGTTCTCACCGGTAACGAACACGGTCGGGGCTTTGCGTCCGTCGCATTTGAGGCTACATTTGGATTGCCGAAGGTCTTTGCCGAACATCGAGGGGGGATCCTGAGGCCTCTGTGGTACAGACGTCCCATATGTGAGTTCACGGCTGGGACGGAGGTGACAGAGAGATTCTGGACTGCACTCCAACAGGAGATCCGCCATGAGCACGCCGAGGCAAGACAGTGAATCCGGGCCGCGCGTCGTGCGCGCGCCGCGAGGCCGGGACATCTCGTGCAAGGGCTGGCACCAGGAAGCGGCCCTGCGGATGCTGCACAACAATCTGGACCCCGACGTCGCCGAGAACCCGGACGAGTTGATCGTGTACGGCGGGACCGGCAAGGCGGCGCGGAGCTGGGCCGATTTCGATCGCATCGTTCGCGCCCTGCGGGACCTGGAAAATGACGAGACACTCCTCGTGCAGAGCGGCCGAGCTGTGGGCGTGGTGCGGACGCACGAGATGGCGCCACGCGTCCTGATCGCCAATTCGTTGCTCGTGCCGCACTGGGCGAACTGGGACGAGTTCCGCCGCCTCGAGGCGATGGGCCTGACCATGTATGGCCAGATGACCGCCGGGAGTTGGATCTACATCGGCACACAGGGCATCTTGCAGGGCACGTATGAGACGTTCGGCGCGGCGGCACGGCGGGACTTCGGCGGGGACTTGGCCGGACGGCTCGTGTTGACGGCCGGCTTGGGCGGCATGGGCGGCGCGCAGCCCTTGGCGGCGACGATGCAGGGCGCGGCCTGCCTGATCGTCGAGGTTGACCAGGGCCGCATCAACCGGCGGTTGGAGACGAAGTACCTCGACGAGGCCACCGATGACATCGGCGCGGCACTCAAGAAGGTCATGGCAGCCAAGCAGGAAAAACGTCCGCTGAGCGTCGGGCTGCTCGGCAATGCCGCGGCGGTGCTCCCGGAGCTGGCCAAGCGCGGCGTCACGCCCGATCTGTTGACCGACCAGACCAGCGCCCACGACGCGCTGAACGGGTATGTGCCGTATCAGGTGCCGTATGCCGAGGCCCTGGCACTCCGCAAGTCCGACCCTGACACGTACATCAAGCTGGCGATGGAGTCGATGGCGGTTCACGTTCAAGCCATGCTCGATATGCAGAAGGCCGGTGCGGTCACCTTCGACTATGGCAACAACATCCGGGCCCAGGCGAAACAGGCGGGCGTCGAGAATGCGTTCGACTTCCACGGCTTTGTGCCCGAGTACATCCGGCCGTTGTTCTGCGAGGGCTCGGGGCCGTTCCGCTGGTGCGCGATCAGTGGCAAAGAGGCCGACATCGCTGTCACGGACGAAACGATCCTGCGACTGTTCCCAGACAACGTTCACCTGACGCGCTGGATCAAGCTGGCCGGCGAGAAGGTCGCGTTCCAGGGCCTGCCATGCCGCATCTGCTGGCTGAGCTACGGCGATCGGGCCAAGGCGGGGCTGGCCTTCAACACACTCGTGCGTACTGGCAAGGTATCGGCCCCGATCGTTATCGGTCGTGACCACCTCGACTGCGGCTCCGTCGCCTCGCCCCACCGCGAGACCGAAGGCATGAAGGACGGCTCCGATGCCATCGCCGACTGGCCGATCCTCAATGCCATGGCCAACGTCGCCTGCGGTGCCAGTTGGGTATCCGTCCATCATGGCGGCGGCGTGGGCATCGGCTACTCGCTGCACGCCGGCATGGTCTGTGTCGCCGACGGCACCGACGCGGCCGATGAGCGTCTGCAACGCGTGCTGACCTGCGACCCAGCCACCGGCATCTTCCGCCATGTGGACGCCGGCTACGAGAAGGCCCAGCGTATCGCCGACGAGCGCGGCGTTAAGATCCCGATGTAGGGCTGACCGCGTGCGAGCGGCCGACAGAGTGGCTCACCGCCCTCGTAGTCGCCAGGTCCCGGAGCAAAAACGCCCCCGTCTCCCCAAGGCGGCTTCAGTAGGAATCAGCGACCACCGGCAGAGCCGGTGGCATGAGGAAGGCCCCTGAAAGGGGCCAGCGGTCGAACCCGCCCCGAATGGGGCGGAGGATCGTTGCCACGGGTGGAGCGAAGCGAAACCCGTGGGTACGGATCGTACCTCTCAACCTTCCGCCCCGACGGGGCGGAGGCAGGTGTCACGCGCATGGCACTTCCGCCGCCCCGGGGCCGAAGTGCTCAAACCCCGCAGGCGACATCACGTTTCTGCGAGCGACATCGCGGCAACGGAAACGCCGAACCGGTAGA
>JAFGQA010000043.1 GCA_016935885.1 Phycisphaerae bacterium
AGCTTCGCCCGCACAGGCTGATTCTCGGGCGCCAGGCGGCGTAGGCCAGGGCACGCAGTAACTAGTTAAGTGCCAAAGTCCAGGCACCGCCGTCCCGGCGGTGTCAACACAGGCGGGACGCCTGTGCCACAGGTCTTACCAATTGATAGGCTCTCAGCGGATCACACGGGCAGACAAACCGCCCGCCGCATCCTACACTGGATCCATTGGGGTTCAGGGGATGGCCTGCCGTGGAATACTCCGTCAAACCTAACGCCGACGTGCCTTACGACATCCGTCACGCGGACGACGATCTGCTCGTCGTCGAGAAGCCGGCGGGCGTCGTCACACAGCCGGGAAAGAAGCATGAGCACGACAGCCTGCTCAACGGGCTGTTCGCGGACTACGGCAACGCCTTGCAGAACCTCGGCGACGCCCGCGATTGGGGGCTGCTGCACCGGCTCGACAAGGACACATCGGGCTTGGTGCTCGTGGCCTTGCGGAACCGGGCCTACGATCATCTACGCCGATTGTTTGAAGACCGCCAGGTCAGGAAGGTCTATTGGGCCATCGTGTACGGCCAGCCCCGGCCGGCACAGGGCGTCATCCAGAAGCCCATCGCGGAGATTGCCGGCTCGCGCAAGAAGGCGGTGATCCGGCGCGACGGCAAGCAGGCGATCACCGCGTATCGCGTCCTGCAACACGCCAACGAGGTGTCACTCATCGAGGCCGGGCTGAAGACCGGACGGTTGCACCAAATCCGGGTACACATGGCGGCGATGGGGCATCCGCTGTTGGGTGAATCGATGTACGCCGGCAAGATCAGGCTTCCCGTGGTGCCGCGGTTGTGTCTGCACGCCGCCGCCCTGTCCTTTGTTCATCCAGGCACCGGCAGGCGTATCACCGTCCACAGTCCGTGGCCAAAAGACTTGGCGAGGACGCTCAAGCGCCTTGGCCTCTCGGCCCCGACGCTGTAGCTGCATCGCCAAGCCCTTGCAGCTAAAACAGGCAGACTCACCGATTTGCCTTCGAGATTGGCGACAACTCCGAATAGCCACGGGCGACTTAGTACGTGTCTAGCGGTGTGGCATGCGTAAGCGGAGACACGAGCGGCGGCGGAGCTTACTCGTGGGCACATACGCTGGGCCGAGAATCCCTTCTCGGCCTCTCGTGTGGATGTGCGGGAAAGGACTCCCGCCGGAACTGGTTGCGAGAAGGGATTCTCGCACCAGCGTTTGCGAGAGGGGATTCTCGCACCAGCGGTTGCGAGAAGGGACTCTCGCACCAGCGGCAGCGGACGGGGGCATCCATTCCGGCCAGTTCTCACGGGTAATGAACGACCCGCCCCATGGGGCGGGTCGTTCGTTACCCCGTTTGAACGCTAAACACGTACGCAGCTTGCCTGCCCGGGCGTCCATCACCTGTGCGGGCACTGGCGGACAAGCCGCCAGTGGCACCCACGTTGTTTAACCATTAGCAGAACCGGCTTGGCTGATGCGACCCTGAGGTCGATGGCCCCGTTCCCAAACCGAAGGCATAAGGCGTGGCTTTCCTTTCGGATTGCCCCGCCTTTCGCATTTCGCTCGTGTGATGAACAGTAACCGAAGCGTCCCCGGCAGGACTCGAACCTGCAGCCTCTGGCTTCGGAGGCCAGCGCTCTGTCCAATTGAGCTACGAGGACCCGGGCGAGACCGTTGCCGGTCCACCGGCATTCTAACGGCGTTTACACGCCTGGCAAGGATCGGGCTAGGAGCCGTTGATCCGGGGCTTCTTGCCGATCACGCAACGCTTCCGAGGGCATTCACCTGCGTTTAAGTCGCTTAAACGCCGTTTCGGTTGTGGGACTGTCGTGCGGCGCGCACGCCACATTGCCGGACAGGCTGGAACAAGATCGCCACGGTCTGTCGGCTTGTTGCCCCGCTTCTGCCAGCCTGCTAGTATGATTTACCAGGTGGTTGACCCTGGATAGGAGCAGATTCAAGCATGATGGCTACGGCAACGCAAGTCACGAAGACCGCTGAGCACCTGAGAACCGCCGACGGGTATGGCGCGCACAACTATCACCCGCTGCCTGTGGTTATCGAATCGGGGAAGGGCTGTTGGGTGACCGACGTGGACGGCAATAAGTACCTCGACATGTTGGCGGCGTATTCGGCGTTGAACTTCGGGTACTCCAACGAGCGTCTCATCACTGCGGCGACGAAGCAGCTCAACAAGGTGACCCTCACCTCCCGGGCATTCCACAACGACCAGCTCGGACCGTTCTGTAGGGAACTGTGCGAGTTGACCGGGTACGACATGGTGCTGCCGATGAACAGTGGTGCCGAAGCTGTCGAGACGGCCGTCAAGGCGGCGCGGAAGTGGGGCTACACCGAGAAGGGCGTCGCGCCGGACAAGGCGGAGGTCGTCTGCGCCAAGGGCAACTTCCACGGCCGGACGATCACGGTGATCAGCTTCAGCACGGAGAAGCAATACCGTGAAGGCTTCGGGCCGTTCACACCGGGCTTCCCGCTGGTGCCGTTTGGCGACGTCAAGGCCCTGGAGAAGGCGATCAACGAGAATACGGTGGCATTCCTCGTGGAGCCGATCCAGGCGGAGAGCGGCATCCGGGTTCCACCGGACGGCTACTTGAAGAAGGCGAAGGCGATCTGCAAGAAACACAACGTTCTGCTGATCGCGGACGAGATTCAGACGGGTTTGTGTCGGACGGGCCATCGGTTTGCATGGCATCATGACGGACAGGAGGCGCGCCCGGACATCATGTGCCTGGGCAAGGCATTGGGCGGTGGGGTCGTGCCGGTCTCGGCGGTGGTGGCCGATCGCGAGGTGATGGGCGTGTTCAAGCCGGGCGACCACGGTTCGACGTTTGGGGGCAATCCGTTGGCCTGCGCGGTGGCGCGTGTGGCGATCGACATCGTCAGAAACGACGGCCTGGAGGCGCGGGCGGCGGAATTGGGCAAGCATTTCCGATCGAAGTTGGAGGCGGTCGGCGCGCCGACGGTGAAGGAGGTCCGCGGCCGAGGGTTGCTGATCGGTGTGGAGATCAAGCCGGATTACCCCAGGGCGCGGTGGTTCTGTGAGAAGTTCATGGCGGAGGGCATTCTGTGCAAGGACGCGCGCGAAGACGTCATTCGGTTCGCCCCGCCGCTGGTGATCGAGCGCGACGAGATTGACTGGGCCATGGAACGGATTGGGCCGGTGTTGTTGTCAGCGGAAAATGAATAGCGAATAGCGAATAGCGAAAAGTGGATTTCGCTATTCATCGGAGAGTTGAACGGTGAATGTGATCATCATGGGCGCGGCGGGGCGGGACTTCCACAATTTCAACTGCTGTTATCGCAACGATCCGCGGTATCGTGTTGTGGCCTTCACCGCGACGCAGATTCCCAACATCGACGGGCGTTCGTATCCTGCCGAGCTTGCGGGCAGTGGGTATCCAGAGGGGATTCCGATCCGCTCCGAAGACGAACTGGAGGCGCTGATCACCGAGCAGGACGTTGAACTCGTCATGTTCAGCTATTCAGATGTGCCGCATGAGTATGTAATGCACCAGGCGGCACGGGTGAACGCGGCAGGTGCGAATTTCCAGTTGGCTGGCATCGAGAAGACCATGCTGCGGTCCAATAAGCCGGTGATCGCTGTGTGCGCGGTTCGGACCGGCTGCGGCAAGAGCCAGACGACGCGGAAGGTGGCCGAGGTTCTGAAGTCCATGGGCAAGAACGTGGCAGTGGTGCGCCACCCGATGCCCTATGGCGATCTGGTCAGGCAGGCGTGCCAGCGGTTCGCCGAGCTTGAGGATATGGACCGGCACGATTGCACGATTGAGGAACGGGAGGAGTATGAGCTTCACATCCGCAACGGCAACCTTCTGTTCGCCGGCGTGGATTATCACCAGATCCTCGCCGCGGCTGAGAAGGAGGCGGATGTTATCCTGTGGGACGGCGGCAACAACGACATGTCGTTTTTCCGGCCGGACTTGACCATCACGGTGGCTGATCCGCACCGCGCCGGCCACGAGACGAGGTACTATCCGGGCGAGACCAACTTCCGGTTGGCCGACGTGATTCTGATCAACAAGGTCAACACGGCTGAGGAGGCGGACATCGCCACGATCGAGGCCCATGCCAAGGCGTTGAATCCGAAGGCGAAGGTCGTGCGGGTCGATTCGGCGATTCGCTGTGACAACGGCGAGCAGGTGAAAGGCAAGACGGTGCTCGTCGTCGAGGACGGTCCGACGTTGACGCACGGTGAGATGCGATACGGCGCCGGACACGTCGCGGCGAAGCAGCTTGGCGCAGGGTCGATCGTGGACCCACGGCCGTATGCGGCTGGCTCGATCAGGGGTGTCTTCGAGAAGTTCACCCATCTGACCGACATCCTCCCCGCGATGGGTTACGGCAGGCAGCAGATCGCGGATTTGGAGGCGACGATCAATGCGACGCCATGCGATTGCGTGTTGATCGGCACGCCAATCGACCTTGGCAAGCTGATCAACATCAACAAGCCATCGCATCGGGTTGCGTATGATCTGGACGGCGCCGGGGCCGAGGCTATTGAGAGCGTTGTCCGGAACCATCCGAAGCTTGCGTAGGCGCGATTCTGGAGGAACAGACAATGGGTAACACGCTCGAGGGGCGCAGCCTCGTTTCGATGACGGACCTCTCGCTGGACGAATTGCGCCTTGTGTTGGAGACAGCCACAGAGGTAAAGCGATCGCCTCGGGATTACGCCACGAAGTTTGTCAACAAGACGCTGGGGATGGTCTTTCAGAAGCCCTCGCTACGGACGCGCGTCTCGTTCGAGGCCGGCATGACACAGATGGGCGGGCACGCGATCTACCTGGCGCCGTCCGACATCAAGCTCGGCCAGCGCGAAACGACCGAGGACATCGCGACCGTCCTGTCGCGATTCGTCGATCTGATCATGGCGCGGACGTTTGGGCATGACGTCGTTCAAGACCTGGCCAAGTACGCGACGGTGCCGGTGATCAACGGCCTGTCCGACTACGAGCATCCATGCCAAATCCTGGCCGACTTGCTGACCATCCAGGAGCGCAAAGGCCGGCTGGCGGGATTGAACTTCGTGTACGCGGGGGACGGCAACAACGTGGCGCACTCGCTGATGTTCGGCGGGGCGTTGTCAGGCATGAACGTCACCATCGTGACCCCGCCGGGGTATGAACCGATGGAGCAAGTACAGACCGATAGTCGCGCGATTGCCAAGTCCACCGGCGCGACGATCGGCGTGGGCAACGATCTGATGGCGGCGGCGAAGGCCGCCGACGTCATCTATACGGACGTCTGGGCGAGCATGGGGCAGGAGGCCGATGCGGAGAACCGGCGGAAGTCCTTTGCCCCCTATCAGGTGAACGCCAAGACGATGTCCGTCGCGGAGCCGGACTGCGTCGTGCTGCACTGCCTGCCGGCGCACTACGGCGAGGAAATCGAGTACGACGTGACCCGGTCCAAGCATTCCGCGATCTTCGATCAGGCCGAGAATCGGCTGCACGCCCAGAAGGCCTTGATGCTACTGCTGGCGGGCGCCTGACATTGCCGCGCAAGGTGACGGGGGCTCGCATCCCAGGGGCGGCGCCCAACTTCGCGTGTGTTCAGCCGGGTGTAGCACGGCTCCGCAGAGCCGTCCTTGGCAATTGCGTCAAGGACGACGGAGCTTACCCGTGTGGATCAACTTCACGGCTGTGACCGCCGCGAGGCTGCAAGCTCGGCCGGCCACAGGTGA
Source organism: Phycisphaerae bacterium (assembly GCA_016935885.1). The sequence goes on from JAFGQA010000043.1 coordinate 5,719, forward strand.
TCCTCCTCATCAGACCACGGAACGCCGCGATCCCAAAGCTCGCTCATGTTGTCGCGCGATCCGCGACCGGGATCAACGAAAAAAAAATGTCGACCGATGGGCCCGATACCGGGCTCAGTGAAACCGCCACTCCTCGCGGATAACGAACATAACACACTGTTATTAAATGAGTTATGGAGGCGGCCCCGCCGTGCCGCCTGTCTGTCGTCTTGTGGCGGCATCCAACGGCGACCAAAAGGGACTACCCGTATCTTAACTCACACCCCGTTGTTGCCGACGAGGTCGCAAGCCCCGGTACCGGACCGGGGGAGAGTTGATCATCTCTCGAAAGGGAAAAGGTATGGTTAATAACAAAGGCAACTACACAAAGACGAACTTCCAGGCAGACATCAAGCGAAAGCAGGCTCTGTGGAATCGGTTCAAGCGGCGATACTACGCTTCGAACAGTCCCACCGAGCGGCAGTGGCTGAAGAACGAGGCCAACCGCATCTCCACTGAGCTGAAGCAGTGGAGCAAGAGGTGGCAGAGCTGGGGCTACGGTGGCAACAGTTGGATCACCAAGAACTACACGCCCACCTACTTCAACTCGTTCACGAGCGCCACGGGCCGCAAGACGACCTATCGCAAGAGTCCGAGCCGCAAAACATACGGCCACAGGACCACGAGTGGGTCCACGACGTATCGGACGAAGGCTCACAGGACGAACCAGACACGGAGCTCGGCGGCCCGCAAGAACTACGTCGCCTGGTAACCCAAACGCCGCGCGTCCGCCTGCGGCGGCGCGCAGCGGAGACTCACCTGCCCGGCCACGGGCAGGCACGCACCGAGCCAGCGCTCGGACACCGGCCACAAGCCGGCCGAGCACTGGCTCTCATTCTAGTACCGCGTTTCACAAGAAACACGACTACGGCTGCTGGACCGAGAATCCCTTCTCGGTCCTGAAGCCGGTGCCGAGAAAGGATCCTCGGCAGAGCGTACAGTCGTTCTATTGGTGAAACGCCGTACTAGGTCCTGCCTCACAACCCGATTCTGAGAGATCGCTCGAGCACAGTAGCTCAAACAGACCGATTCGCCTTCGAGATTCGAGATGATCCCAGAAGGCCCCGGTGTCAGCCTGTGCGACCTTTCGCAGATCGAAGGCCACCGGACGTGTCACCCAGAATCGGCTGCCACCGCGAAGTATCACGGACCCTTGAGACTGCCTCCGCGGCTGGTCACGGCCGCGTTACCTTGAGGGTTGTGTCGGCCCCGGTTTGCCGCCGCGTTTGCGCTCGATAGCGGCCTTGACCAGGCCGAGGAAGAACGGATCGGGCCGCAACGGTCGGCTCGTCAATTCTGGATGGGCCTGTGTGGCGATGAAGTAGGGATGGACTTCAGCCGGCAACTCCAAGACCTGCATGATCGGAGAGCCCGGCGCGCGGCCGCTGAAGACCAGGCCGGCTGCGTCGAGCCGCTCGACGCAACGCGGGTCCACTTCGTAACGGTGCCGGAAGCGTAGGCGGATCTCGCTGGCGTTGTTGCACAACCGCGCGGCAAGCGAGCCGGGCTTTAGCACGACGTCATGCCCGCCCAGGCGCATGTTGCCGCCGAGGCCTTCGATCTGCTTCTGTTCGGGCAGAATGTCGATGACCGGGTGCTGGCACTCGGCGTCGATCTCCGTGGAATTCGCGCCGACCAAGCCGCAGACATCTCGGGCGTATTCGATGACCGCCATTTGGAAGCCGAGGCATAGGCCGAGATAGGGCAGGCCGGTCGTGCGGGCGTGCCTGATGCACGCGATCTTGCCTTCCGTGCCGCGGACGCCGAACCCGCCGGGCACGATGAGGCCGTGCAGGTGGGCCATCCTGTCGGCGGCATCGAAGCCGGCGTGTGCATTTGACGATTCCTGATTGGCAGACGCACCTCCCGGCCAAGGCCGGGGGCTCCTGGATCGAGGGTCCTTGGGTGGGGCGTTCGTGGCTCGGCGACTGCCATTCTGGATGGGCTCGTTGGATTCGAGATCGCCGGTCTCGATCCAGTCGATCTCGACGCGAACGCCGCACTTGGTTCCGCTGTGCTCGAGGGCCTTGATGATCGAGGCGTAACTGTCCCGGACGGACGTATACTTGCCTGCGATGCCGATCGCGATGGTTTCCTGGGTGCTGCGCAGGACGGCCAGGTAGTCGTCCCAGACTTGCCTGGCTTGGACGTCGCGCTCCGGATGGACGCGATCGCTAATGTTCAGGATGTCGAGGACGGCGACATCAAGGCCGGCGTTGCGGACCATCTCCGGGATGACGTAGATCGACTCGCAGTCGTGCATGCTGAAGACGCGCTCGAACGGCACGTTGGAGTAGAGGGCGACCTTCTCTCGCACCTTGTTCGTGATTGGGTGCTCAGCGCGGCAGGCGATGATGTGTGGTTGCACGCCAGACTCGATCAACTGCTTGATGCCGAGCTGGGCCGCCTTGGACTTCTGTTCGCCAAGGGCGGCAGGCTCCAGGATGTACGTCAGGGCCACGAAGCAAGCGCTGCCCGACCCTTCCTCGAATGCCAACTGCCGCAGGGCCTCGATGTAGTAGGCGTTTTCCACGTCGCCGACGGTGCCGCCGATCTCGACAAAGACCACGTCGGCGTTTGAAGCCACGGCCAACTCGCGGAGCTTGGCCTTCACCTCGCCGGTGACGTGCGGGATCATCTGGACGTCACGACCCAGGTAGCCGCCGCGCCGCTCCTTTTCCAGCACCGCGGTGAAGATCTGCCCGCTCGTGGCGAAATTCAGGCGTGTCAAGTCCTGGTCGAGCATCCGCTCGTAGGTGCCCAGATCCATGTCGCATTCCATGCCGTCGTCGAGGACGAAGACCTCGCCGTGGCGGTACGGATTCAGCGTGCCGGAATCGAGGTTCAGATAGCCTTCCAGCTTGATCGGTGCGACGGTGATGCCTTTGTCCTTGAGGATCTTGGCCAGGCTGCTGGCGAAGATGCCTTTGCCCAGGCCGGACATGACGGTGCCGAAGACGCCGACGTACTTGGTCCTGCCCGGCCTGTAACCCGGCGGCACCGGCGTATAGAACTCGGTCTCGTTGGAGACGTTGGCGATGGACGAAAGGAGGTCGTGCGAGGTCATGGCTGGCTCCTGGACGCGTGGGGGGGAAGGGACGGATTGATCGAGGGGGGACTTATCGCCGGTCTGAAGCTTATCGGGCCGGTCATCGGCCGATTGTAACCGGCGCGTCAAGGCTTGGCGAGATTCGCCAACCCGGCGGAGCGCAGGGCGTCGCGGACACGGCCGGCGTGGTGGTTGAGCAGGGCCTGAGCGTCGGTCCTGGAGAGATCAAGCAGGTGCATGACGATCGCCGTCTTGGCCTGGCCTCGTGCGGCGTGCAGCAGGCGCTCGGCCCGGCGATACGACAGGCCGGTGGCGGCGGCAACGACGCGCGTGGCGCGGTCGACGAGTTTCCGACAGGCGTAGGTATTCAGGTCCACCATGAGGTTGCCGTAGGTCTTGCCGATCTGGACCATGCTGAGCGTGGTGATCGTGTTCAACACGAGCTTGGTGGCGGTGCCGGCCTTGAGCCGCGTGGAGCCGGAGAGGACCTCGGGGCCCGTCAGGACGCGGATGTCGATGTCGCATCGGGCCTTGACCTGGGACTTGGGGACGCAGGCGAGGAAGACCGTGGCGGCGCGGCGCCTGCGGGCCTCGGCGAGGGCGGCGTGGACGTAGGGCGTGGTGCCGCCGCTGGCGATGCCCATGACGACGTCATGGGGTCCCACATCGAGTTTCGCCAAGGCCTTCGCGGCGGCGGCGGGATCATCCTCGGCGCCCTCGACGCTGCGCCACAAGGCCTTCTTGCCACCGGCAATCACGCCACAAACCATGTCCGGATTAGAGCGAAAGGTCGGCGGGCATTCCGCCGCGTCAAGGACGCCCAACCGGCCGCTCGTGCCGGCGCCGATGTAGATCAACCGCCCGCCCCGTTGCCACGCAGATGACACCAGACGGATCGTCCGCAAGATGGGGCGTTTGGCCTTGGCCACCGCGGAGGGGATGGCAGCATCCTCGGCGTTGACGAGATCGAAGGCGTCGCTGATGGACAGCGCATCCAAATCGCGCGATCGGAGATTATGCTGCTCGGTGAGCAGATGACCGCGGCCACTCAACGTTGGGCGCTTGCGAGCGCTCGGCTTCGACCGCTTACGCATCCTCTGTGGGGTGTCTTCTTCTTCAACCATGTGCGACAACCATTTGCCGGTCCGCCAAACGGCAAGCCCCGCTCTCGCGGCTGGAGTTCTCTCGTTGCACGGTGCCGCTGGCCGCTCTACCAATTGGCAGAAGCCTGAATCCCTGAACCCTTGGACCCTTCAATCCTCGACCCCCACCTTAATCATTTGCGCGGCTCCGGATCGCAGATCTGACCGAGGACGACGCGGCGTCTGGCGCCGGTGACCTTCGGCAAGTTGGCCGGCACACCGTCCACGCAGGCTGCGGCGAGCATGGCGAATGAGACTGGCTCCTTGGCTTGGAGCGGGATGCCGTGGTCCACAACCGTGCGGAACTCCACATCGTCGAATGCGATGTTCAGGTGGGCGCGGAGAAGACGAACCAGCGTTTGATTCTTCGCGCCGCCGCCGCACAGGATGACCTCCGTCAAGTCGGGTGCCCCGTTGTGTGTCGCCGGCAGGAACATCCAATAGGAAATCGCGATATCCATGGCCGCGCAGTGCGTGGCGGTCGCGATCCAATCGTCCGCTGGAATCCTGCGCCTGGCGTGCCGGCGAAGCAAGGACTGGACCCACGGCTCGCCATACCGCTCCCGGCCGCAGCTCTTCGGCGGCAAGGTGGTCAGGAATTCGTCGTCGGACATATCCCTGACAAGATCATCACGCGGCTTACCCTTTGCGGCGCGCCTGCCGGCCTGGTCGAAGTGCTTGCGGCCGGCGCTGAAGTGCCGGACCAGGGCATCGATGACCATATTGCCCGGGCCTGTGTCGAAGGCGATGACATCGTCGGGACAGCCGCCGGCGGGGAGCCAGGTCAGGTTCGCGATGCCGCCGAGGTTCTGAACGACACGGCTACGCTTGGGATGGTGGAACAGCACATAATCAGTCCACGGGACCAGGGGTGCTCCCTGGCCGCCAACAGCCACGTCTGCCTGGCGGAAGTGGGATACGACCGGCGTTCGCAGCCGCGTGGCGATCGTTGCGGGATCGCCTATCTGCATCGTGCCTATCTGCATCGTGCCTATCTGCGTCGCACTGTTTGGGAGGCTTCGAGCGCGACCGGATCGCCCTGTGGCGCTGCCGTCTCGGCGGCGGCGACACGGACGAGATGCCTGTGCCGCTGACGTTCTGGATCGCGCCTTTGCGCCGTGGGCGTTGCGGACTGGGTTTGGCGCGGTCCCGCTGCGAAGGATGCTGCCTGGCGGGATGTGACACACGGTCTGGCCGTGCGATCCGATCAGATCGACGCGCCGGAGCCCCAGCTTCCTGACGATCGCCTGCGCGGTGCGGGCGAAGGCCCGACCGATGTCGGTCTCGAGCCCGCAAAGCTCCTCGGTGCGCGTCTCAGCGGGCGCCATGACGGCGAAGATGCGCCGTTGCAGTTCAACCGGATACGCGAGATGGGCGTGCCCAAGCACCCTTACACGCATTTTCAGACCTCGCCCGGCGATCTCGCAAGCGACGGCGTCCACGCCGTCGGCGCTGGTGCCGCTGTTGAGTCCCAAGACGATCCTGCCTCTTCGTACCATGTTGTCTGGGGGTCCGTGGGTTCGAGGGTCCGAGTGTTCGCCGTTTGGCCAGTTGGGTATTGTTTCGGACGGTCTCGTGGTTTGCAAACGGCTGCCGGCCGTGGAAGCGATGGCCGCCGATCAGGGCTGGGTCGGCGATTCGTCCCGGACGTTGCCCCGCGCCCTCGATCTTAATGCTGGTATTCAGGGGGCATTTCAAGCCCGCCATCGGGTGTTCCGATGAGATAGACGACTTGGCGGTTCGCACGATGCGGAGCGGCGGGTCCGGGAATACGGGGGGGGCCGCGATGAACCGTCGGGATGCTTGGCATCTGCTCTCGTCCGATCGGGACGATCGGGCGGGCGGTCACCGCGCGCGACGCCGCGTCGTTGGCGCCGCCTACAAGTCCTACCTCCGGGACCTGAAGACGGAGCTTCCACACACGACGACAGGCGATCGCCCGGCCTCGTCACGGGAGATCGCGCGTCTGCACCGTCGGCTGATTCATGCTCAGATCGACACGATCATGACGCTGGTGGCGGCCGTCGAGGCGAAGGACCCTTACACGCAGCAGCATTCCGTGCACGTGCCGCGGTACGCGGAGTGTTTCGCGCAGGAGTTGCACTTGTCAACTCGCGAAATGGAGGTCATCAAGACGGCCGCGCTGCTGCACGACATCGGGAAGATCGGTGTCCCGGACGCCATACTGACCAAACCGGGGCCGTTGACCACCGAGGAGTTTGCCGTTGTCAAGCGTCATCCCGCAACGGGTGCCGCGATCCTCCGGTCCGCGACGAGCCTCCGGCGCGAATTGCCGCTCGTCCTGCACCACCACGAGTGGTACGACGGCAGCGGCTACCCGAACGGATTGAAGGGCAGCGGAATCCCGTTTGGCGCGCGTATCCTGCACGCCGCCGATGCCATCGACGCCATGCTGTATCCACGCAGCTACAAGCAGGGCTACGAGATCGCCAAGGTGGTCTCGGAACTGGAGCAAGGCCGGGAGAAGCAGTTCGACCCCGTCGTGGCGGACGTGGCCATCCAATGGTTGGCGAGTCACCCGGAGCAACTGACCACCGACACCGAAAGGGCTGGCCACTGCCATCATCGTCCTCAGAGCCTATCCTGAAGCTGTTGCAGCAACGCCGGAGCCGGTGCTTCATCACGGGCCAGGTAGCTGTCTAGCGCCCAAACGGCGTGGCGTGGGTGAGGAACGACACCTCCCACGGGGGCGGGTCGTCCAGCACCCGTGAGGGCAGGCTGGAATGGAGGCCCACTGGTGGGCTCCGCCGCCGCTGGCGGGCTCCGCTCACCCATGCCACGCCGCCAAACACGTACCGGGCCAGAGGCCCGTGACAGGAAAGGCTTCGGGACGGGCTCTTGGACCGCCGACGTGCATGTGCGATTCAACTGTTATCGGCCGTAGCGACACCCCTCACTGGCTCTTCTGCCGCACCTGACACCGCTTTCCGGACGAATAGACCTTGACACAAAGATCGCCGCCCCATTAGGATTCGCATTATAGGTAGTGCGACTGGCTGAGGAAGCGAGCCGGTTTCTCCTTGACAGTTCTGCAGTGTTTTGGAGTGGGGGGAAAGGGTGTAACTTCCTATATTGGCCTCTACTATCACGCCTCAGCGCCCGCGGACGGCCGCACTATGGGTCTTCGAGATTAGAAGGGTGTTTCTCGTTGTTGGGCTAACGCCGGACGTTCGTTCCCAGTGAAAAAGAGGAGGTAAGGTATGTATCTCAAATGGCTCTCTTGCCTAGGTCTCGTTGTGTTGCTTATCGGGGCATGGCCGAGTGAGGGGCAAGCCGGCCCGACGTCTGGCAGCCCGCGCAACGGCTGTGACGACGGAGACCCGTGTACCATCGACTACCTTGGCATTGGGGGGTGCGTGAACGTGCCGATCGACTGCGACGATGGCGACCCGTGCACCATCGACTTCTGCTCGGGGGGGTGGTGCTTCAACCTGCCCATGAACTGCGACGATAGGGACCCGTGCACCTATGACTATTGTGAGGACGGAGAGTGCATCCACGACGCGGTGATATGCAGCAGCGAGGACCCGTGCATACTCGGATATTGTGCCGGTGGCGAGTGTTACTACTACGATCCGGTGGACCCCGATGACGGTGACCCGTGCACCATCGATTACTGTGTCGACGGGCAAGCTGTCAACGAGCCGATGAACTGCAGCGACGATGACGAGTGCACGATTGATTACTGCCGTCGCGGGGAGTGCTTCCACGAGCCGATGGATTGCGACAACGGCGACCCGTGCACGATCGACTACTGCGATGACGGAGAGTGCGTCCACGAGGAGGCGATCGACTGCGACGATGGCGACCCCTGCACCGTTGACTATTGTCACCAGGGCGAGTGCTTGAACGAGCCGATCGATTGCGACGACGGCGACCCGTGCACCAGGGGCTTCTGTATCAACGGGTGGTGTTATTACGAGTCCGTCGGTGAGGACAGCGACGGCGACGGAGTCTGTGACGAGGGCGACAACTGCCCCGACGATCCAAACCCAGACCAGAAGGACCTGGACGACGACGGTGTCGGAGACTTCTGCGACAACTGCCCCAAGGACTGCAACCCCGAGCAGTTGGATTGCGATGAAGACGGTGTCGGAAATGCCTGCGACAACTGCCCCAAGGATTACAACCCCGACCAGGAGGATTCCGATGGGGATGGCATCGGAGATGCTTGTGACTGCGCACCTGTCGAGGCCATACCGCTGGCAGGAACGTTCATGGGCATCATCGGTCTCAGCACGCTCAGTTCGATGAGACGACGGCGAGGTTAGCCAAGACAAGTCAACGAGAACGGCAGACTTGAGAGGGCGCCTCCGGCGAGGGGGCGCCCCTCTTTTTGACAGAGGCCTCTATCCAAGCAGACTGCCATCGATGTTTGCGGGGCTGGCGGCGGGATTGTATACTCCCCGCGCGGCAAACCTCCACAGGGCACTTCGATGGCGGACGAACGCTGGCAACGCGTCAAGGAGTTGTTTCAGGCTGCGATAGAGTGCGAGCCGGGCGACCGTCCGGCGTTCCTGAACGAGGCGTGCCGTGGCGATCCGACGCTCCGTGCCGAGGTTGAGGCGCTGCTCGGCTCGGATAGCGAGACAGGTGATTTCCTCAAGCCGCCACTGGCTGACGGCGACTTGGACGTGCGTGCCGGCGAGGCGGCTGACCGGCTCGTTGGAAGCCAGATCGGTCGGTACCACCTCAAACGCGTGATTGCCACGGGCGGCATGGGCACCGTCTATGAGGCCGTGCAGGAGCACCCCCGCCGAACGGTTGCCGTCAAGCTGATGCGATCGGGCATCGTTTCGAGTTCTGCCCTGCGACGCTTCGAGTACGAATCGCAGATCCTCGCCAGCCTGCGGCATCCCGGCATTGCGCAGGTGTACGAGGCCGGTGCGCACGATCTTGGCGGAGGTGCCGTGCCGTACTTCGCGATGGAGTACGTCCCCAACGCCAAGCCCGTCACCGACTACGCGCGAGACAAGAAGCTGGGCACGCGTCAACGGCTGGAGTTGTTTACACAGGTCTGCGAGGCGGTCCACCACGGGCACCAAAAGGGCATCATCCACCGCGACCTGAAGCCGGGCAACATCCTCGTGGATTCAAGCGGCCAGGTGAAGATCATCGACTTCGGCGTGGCTCGGGCGACGGATTCGGACCTGGCCGTCACGACGATGCGCACGGACGTGGTCCAGCTTATCGGGACCGTGCAGTACATGTCGCCCGAGCAGGTCGAGGCGGACCCGCACGATCTTGACATCCGCAGCGATGTATACGGTCTCGGCGTGGTCCTGTACGAGTTGTTGTGCGAGAGGCTGCCATACAACGTGTGCAAGGTGGCGCTCTACGAGGCGGCTCGCGTGATCCGCGAACAGCCGCCGACGCGGCTGAGCACCGTCAACCGAACGCTGGGCGGCGACATCGAGACGATTGTGCTCAAGGCCCTGGAGAAGGACCGCGCGCGGCGGTATCAATCGGCCGCCGATCTGGTCCGCGACATCGGGCATTACCTGAACGATGAGCCCATCGAGGCCAAGCGTGATAGCGGCTGGTATGTGCTCAAGAAGACCATACGCCGATATCGCGTGCTCGTCGCTATCATCGCCGCGTTCGTCGGGTTGGTGGCCGCCTCCAGCGTTGCGTTGCTGTTCATGTACGGGAAACAGGGCGAATTGCTCGTCGAGGTGAGCCGTCAGCGCGCCGTGGCGGCCGAGGCCCGATATCGCGCCGAGGAGCGGGAGCAGACGGCGCAGCGGTATCTGTACGCCGCCCACATCAACCTGGCGCAGCAGGCGTGGGACGCGGGCAACATCCCGCGCGTGATCGAGTTGCTCGATGTCCATCGACCCGCCGATGATCAGGAAGACCTGCGAAGCTTGGAATGGTACGTGATGTGGCGGCTTTGCCACAGCGACTTGGCGACGCTCACGGAACACGACGGACCCGTCCACGCCGTGGCGTACTGCCCCGACGGCGAAATCCTCGCAACCTCCGGCGAAGACGGCGCGGTGATCGTGTGGGATGCGGCGACAGCGCGGCGACGGTTCGTCCTTGGGGATCGGCGTGGTGCCGTGTTCGCACTTGCGTTTTCGCCGGACGGCCGCCTCATTGCGAGCGCCGGTGAGGACAGCAACGCCAGGCTTTGGGCCGTGGATTCACGGAGATGCGTGGCGACGATGCACGGGCATCTCGGCGACATCCGCACCATTGCGTTTTCGCCGGAAGGCACGGCCGTCGCCACGGGCGGCGAAGACCGGACCGTCCGCGTTTGGCAGGCCGCCACCGGCGAAGCCAGGCATGTGTTCGATTCGCTGGGTGGTTCGGTTCGATCCCTCGCATTTGCGCCGGATGGCCAAGTGCTCGCCTCCGCCGGCGAAGACCAGCCGATCAGGTTGTGGAATCTGAAAGACAAGCGTCCGGTCCGTGAAATCGACACCCGTGGCATTGCCATTGACGCCATCGTCTTCTCACCGGACGGCCGGATTATCGTTGCGGGCGGTCGGGACCGCGAGATCGCGCTTTACAGCACGGCAACGGGGCATCAATTGCCTGGCGCGTGGAAGCAGCGAGGCGGTGTCTGCGGGCTTGCCTTCTCCCCGAACGGCGAGATGCTGGTCTCCGCTAGCACGGACGGCGCCTTCACTTTGTGGGACATGGAATCGCGTTGTGAAGCCGACACGATCTATGGCCACATTGCCGCGGTGGCTGCGGTCGACTTCGCACCGGACGGCAAGACGATTGCCACCGCCAGCCACGACGGAACCGCGAAGCTCTGGGACATTCGGCAGGCACAGGCCTGTTACTGGTTGGGCGAACATGGCGCGGCGGTCTATTCGGCCGCTTTTTCGCCGGACGGGCGGCTGTTGGCAACGGCCGGATTGGATAAGACCATCAAGATATCGGACACGACCACACGGGGGCTCATCCGTAACCTTGCCGGGCACGGCGAGGCGGTTTCTTGCGTCGTGTTTTCCCCCGATGGCAAGACACTCGCGTCTGCAAGCGAAGATGCCAGCGTCATCGTTTGGGATTCGAGCCTTTGGAACATCAGATACCGAATAGACGACTGCGATGGCAAGGTGATGTCCGTGGCATTCTCCCCGGATGGATCGCGCCTCGTGACGGCCGACGCCGAGAACATGGTCAAGTTGTGGGACGTCGGTACGGGGCGCTTGCAGGCCACCTTCACCGGTCATACAGACCAAGCCATGTGCGCGGCGTTCTCGCCGGACGGCAAGACGGTCGCGTCCTGCAGCAAAGACAAGACCGTCAAGCTGTGGGATGCCGCCGACGGGAAGGTATTGGCCACTTTGCGCGGACACGGCGGGGGCATCTACCGCCTCGCGTTTTCACCCGACGGGAAGAGCCTGGCCACGGCCGGGTCCGACGAGAAGGCCAGGCTGTGGGACCTTGAGCGGTTTGAGCCACGGTTCGTGCTGTCTGGGCATTTCTCCGACGTCTATTCCGTCGCATTTTCCCCGGACGGCAAGACGTTGGCGACGGGCAGCGCCGACGACACGATCAAGTTGTGGGATCCCGTGACCGGCGAAATCAGGACCACGGTCAAGGCTGCCACGGGCGAGGTGATGTGCGTCGCATTCTCGCCGGATAGCCGTGTGCTGGTCGCCGGCTGCGAGAACGCGAGCGTCTTGGTGTTTGACGGGCGACCGGTGAAGACCGGGGAGTAGACGTGTTCCCTCACCCATCTTCGACAGCGGCATTTTGCATCTCTTGCGTTGACAAACGGTTACGTTTCTCGGTTCGGGCCTTGGCACTACGCTTCCCGG
>JAFGQA010000044.1 GCA_016935885.1 Phycisphaerae bacterium
AGCTTCGCCCGCACAGGCTGATTCTCGGGCGCCAGGCGGCGTAGGCCAGGGCACGCAGTAACTAGTTAAGTGCCAAAGTCCAGCCCCCGGCCTTGGCCGGGGGGCACGTTCCCGAACCCCCCGAGCCCTCGCCCCAGGAGCCCCCGGCCTTGGCCGGGGAGCACGTTCCCGAACCCCCCGAGCCCTCGTCCCAGGAGCCCCCGGCCTTGGCCGGGGAGCACGTTCCCGAACCACCCGAGCCCTCGCACCAGGAGCCCCCGGCCTTGGCCGGGGGGCACGTTCCCGAACCACCCGAGCCCGGCCACCGGCGCGTGATCAGCACGGAAGCCCGCCCGACCTCCGCGTGCGGGCCCGTGACACTTCCGCCAGTATTCGATCATGTGTCCCACTCCTGGCAGCATTCGATGATGGGTGCCACGGGCGGCCTGTCTGCCGATAGGCAGGCTTGTCCGCCCGCGTGGTCTCCCTGGTGGGAGCGTGGGGCATACACACTGGCAGGCAACCTGCGAGTGGTGCCCGTCCACACCGCCACGGATCCTGCGATCGCGCAGCTCGAGGTCAGATCCCACACAACTCAGGCGGGTGTGTCGCAGGCAAGCCCTGCTTGCCCGTGCCAACACCGGCGCAGTGCCGAACACGTGTCTGCCCTCACCGCCAACGTGCTTGCAAGTGTCACAATCTCAACTCCCGATTCGCTCCTCTCTCGCGGAACACTGATCAAGACTAACCAATGTGGAGAACGAATCCGGCCGTGCCGCACGTGACGCCCAGACCGCGCCCGGCGCACGCCCGCTCGCAAAGCCGTTACCGGGCTTTACCGGAAATTACCACTTTCCCGCCTGCCCAAAAGGTGAGAAGAACATGACCGACCAGGCCAAACTCCTCGAGAAGCTCGAAACCCATTCCTCCATCTTCGACAAGACCGACGCCGACTTCCGCCGCCGCCTTGACCAGGCCGTCATCGATCGCGACCCGCCCACCTACAAGGCCGTCTACAACAAGTTCAAACTCGCCGCGAGCGGCATCAGCTTCATGGCCTTCTACCGTTACGCCCGCCGCCTGCGTACACACGCCGCCATGCTCGAACTCGCCGAACACACCTTGCCCGATGGTTGCCGCACCATCGACGTCCTCCCCCAACTCCTCGCCAACCGCCTCCTCGACGCCGCCATCGACGAGTCCACCTCTCCTCGCACCCTCCAACGCCTCACCGACGCCTGGCGATTCGCCGTCCAAACCCAGCTCGCCCTAGATCGCCATCAAACCGCCCTCGACGAAATCCGCAAACAGGCCGCCAACAAGGACACCGACAGACTCTGCAAGATGATCCACCAATACGCCGCCGTCACACGCGCCCAACAGACCGCCACCGTCCATCCATCCGACCCGATCCACGACCACCTACAAACACCACACGCCGGCCATGAGCCCGATGATGACCGTCGATGATCCCGAATCCACGCAGGGTGGGCCGAGCATCTCGATCGAGACTGGCAGGACCACGTACACCGTTCCGACGTCGATGTCCACCTTCAACAGTACCAGATACCCGACGCTGCTTGTTTGAAGGCCCTCGGTCGCCTGAAAGGCCGCGCGGGCTGAGGCCGCCGGCTCTTCTTCGGGCCGAGGCCGTACTCGTGAGTGGAGGACCACCTGGGCGTTCATGCTCCCTGGTCGGTCGCCCTGACCCTGCGGCTCACCCCCAGTTGGCTTCGTGAACGCTGTCGTTCCCGAGAGGGCCGTAGGAGAATCCCGCAGGTTCCGCCGTGGGGGCCAATACGGAGGGAGAACACGATGGAAGTTGGCTGGTCGGCGCAGCCGCCCCTACAAGGCTATGATTGTTGGCAATGGGAACGTCGCCCTCATCGAACTCGAAGGAGCGCAGGGACCCCGATGTCATGGTTCGACCGCATATTTCGTCGCAAGCGCCTTCGACGCAACAGGATCATCAGTCAACCGTTTCCTGATGATTGGCGTCGCGTCGTCCGGCGGAGCGCGAGTTTCTATCCGCACCTACCAAGGGAGCACCGGCGCGTCCTCCGCGAGTGCATCCAGGTATTCATTGCCGAGAAGGAGTTCCTCGGCATCGACGACCTGACGATCACCGACGAGATCAAGGTCACCATCGCCGCCCCGGCGTGCCTGTTGATCGTCGGGACACCCCACCTTGGCGTGTATCCCAGCCTGCGCGAGGTCATCGTACAACCGCACGATTTTGGCGACGTCGTTGAGGCCGTCGGGCCGGACGGTCGGCGATACAGGATTGCGCACATGCGGTCTGGCGAGGCTTGGCGGCGTGGGCCCGTCGTGCTCGCGTGGAACAGCGTCGAGCACGCCATCGCCCACCCCTGCGACGGCTACAACGTCGTCTTCCACGAATTCGCGCACGTGCTCGACATGCAGGCCGGCATTGCCGACGGCGTGCCGCCGCTGCCGACCAAACACCAGCAGGCAGCATGGTCGCGTGTCTTCGATGCCGAGTACAAGGCGTTTATCGAGGCGGCCCGCCGCGGTCGGCGCACCTTCCTCGACCCCTACGGCGCGTCGAGCCCCGCCGAGTTCTTCGCCGTGGTGACCGAGCACTTCTTCGAGCAGCCGCTGGCGCTGGCGCGGAAGCACGCGGAATTGTATGCGCAGCTAAGAATCTTCTACCAACAGGACCCCGCGAAGTGGAGCCTCGCGGCAAAGTCGGGCAAGACCGCCAGGTGGATGTAAGGCCCGTTTCGGAAGGCTGGCATAGGTGTCAGGCACCTTGACTCCGCCGCCATCGGCGGTGTGACATGCCGCGTCATGAACTGAGGCGTGCGGTTGTCCAGCGCAATGCGTGGAGACGGCGGTGGCGGAACATGCGGACGCCGGCCCCGGACTCGCACATCGCGGCGGCGACCTCGGTGGCCTGTTCGCCCTCGATGATTCGCATCCGCACAACATTGCGCTTGGTCCTCGGCGAAGCGCCTCAGGGAGGGTGTGACTGCTGAGGAGGCGTCTAGCTTGGCCATGTCTCGGCGCGGCATGGATTGGGTGGAACTGAATCGCTCGATCAGGTTGGGGCGAAACGTCACGGCAACAGGCGGCGCGGGCTGAACCGCGCAGCGCTCCTGATGTACAATACAGTGATGAACTCGCTCGCTGATGATTCTGGGCGGATCGAGAGGCTTCGCGTACGGATCGGGCAATTTCCAAAGGCGCCCGGCGTCTATCTGATGAAGGATGCCAAGGGACGGGTTCTGTACGTGGGGAAGGCGAAGGACCTGCGGGCACGCGTGTCGTCGTATTTTCAGGATTCCGCGGACCTGCTGAAGACGCGGGGACCGGACATCGCCCGCATGGCGGCGAAGATCGTCGACATCGACTTCATCGAGTGCGATACGGAAGTGGACGCCCTGCTTCAGGAGAACCGGCTGATCAAGGACATCCAGCCGCCGCACAACGCGCAGCTCAAGGACGGCAAGACCTTTCCGTATTTGGAGATCATGACCGGCGACGATTTTCCGGGCGTGTATGTGACGCGGAAGCCGCGGCTGAAGGGCAGCAAACTGTATGGGCCGTTTATCTCGGTGGGGGCGTTGCGGGATGCCGTGAGTGCCTTGCAGAGGGTGTTTAGGTACCGCACGTGCGAGCTGGACATCCGTGTGGACGACGAAAGGCGTCGGTTTTTCCGGCCGTGCCTGCTGCACGCGATCAATCGATGCACGGCCCCGTGTGCGGACAGGATCAGCCGCGAGGATTACCGGCGTGACATCGATCGGCTCAAGCGGTTCATGGCGTCCAAGCGGAGCGTCGTCTTGCGGGAGATGGAGAAGGAGATGAAGGCTGCGGCTGAAGGGCTCGAGTTCGAGGAGGCGGCGAGGCTCCGTGACCGCATCAAGGCGATCCAGAAGCTGTCGCTGTCCGGCGATGCCGCGGAAGACGTGCAGCCGGAGGTGTTTTACGTCGATCCGCAAAAGGGCTTGGAGCGGCTGGCGAAGGTCCTGGAGCTGGAGCAGGCCCCACGGATCGTCGAAGGCATCGACATCGCGAATCTGCAGGGCGAGGAGTCCGTCGGCGCATTGGTCTGCTTCATAGACGGCAAGCCGTTCAAGAGCGGTTACAGACGCTTCCGCATCAAGACAGTCGAGGGCCAGGACGATTACGCGATGATCCGTGAAGTCGTGCGGCGGCGTTATCGACTAGCGGCCGAGGGTGAGGAATTGTATCCCGACGTGATCATGATTGACGGTGGGCTGGGACAGTTGCACGCGGCATTGGAGGCGTGCGACGAGGCGTTCGTCAAACCGCCCATGGTTGTCTCGCTCGCGAAGCGCGACGAGGAGATCTACACACAGGCCCGGCAAAGGCCGATTCGGCTGCCGCGGAACGATCCAGGCCTGCGGCTATTGCAGCAGGTCCGCGACGAGGCGCACCGTTTCGCCCAACACTATCACCACATCCTGCGGGGCAAGCGGCAGTTCGACGAGGACATCAAGTCCGGTCGTCGGCCGCCGAGACGCCCGAGCCGCAATCCTGGATAGGTTCCCAACGACCGATCGCGGCACCCCAAAACGACGACCCCCCGGCCGAACGGGTCGAGGGGTCGTCGAGGTTATCGCTTGCCAGGACTGCGTCCATCAGACGCGGACCGCAATCGGGCTAGATGTCCAGGAGGTCTTCGATGAAGGCGTCGATGTCCTCCTGCAGCGTTCCGCCGTAATCAGCACAAGCCTGGTTTTCCGGCCCAACCGGGGGCTGCCCAAGCTTGGCACGGACGAAGCCCGCGATGTCCAGGCCGTCTACCACACCGTCGACGTTCACGTCCCCCAGCAGGGCGCAGGCACCCTGAGGGATGGTGGTGAAGTCGTCCTCGGCGTAGCTGCCGTTCTGGATGCCGTTCCGATTGATGCCCCACACGCGGAACGTGTAGGTCGTCTCCGGCGTCAGGCCGCCGGCGGTGACCACCGTGTCCTGCACCTGCTGTTGACCGAAAGGTGGATCCACGTCAGGATCGCCGGTCGGGTCCCACCACTTGAACAACAGCCCCGAACTGCCCTCGGTAAGATTGGTGAACGTGCCGTTGGCCGTCACCGTGATGCTTTCGCTCTGAATTGGGTCGCCGGTGAGGCTTTCAGGCGTCTCAATCTCGGTTGCCGTGTAGGCCCAATTGGAGAAGGTGTTCGTGTTCTCCGCCCCGTCCCTGGCCTGCACGCGGTATCCGCATTGGGTGTTCGGGGTCAGCCCTGTATCCGTGTACCATGTGCCGCTGGCCCACTCTGGCACCCGATCATGAGCTCCCAAGGCTCCCTCGAACTTGTAGGTGATGGGCAGGGTCGGGTCGGTCGCCGTGGTCGCCTGCATCTGGATCTCCGTCGTCGGTTCGTAGTAGCCACATGCGGGCAGTACGGCGAACGTCATCGGATTCGGCTCGGGGCCGGCCTGATCGTTGTAGCCAGGTAGCTGCAAGGTGTAGGTGTTGCGTGTATCGTCGGAAAGGAAGACACGCAGGTAGAAATCGGCTGCATCACCGGTGTTGGTGTAGCTGAACCACTCATTGTCGGTGGTGCTCCCCGAGCCGTCCACCACGGAACCGCCGCATCCGTCGTAAAGCTGAACGTCGATGTTCCCATATGCGTCGGTGAAGGTGAGCTGCACAACCAGTTGCTGGTTGTGGTTGAGCGGTATTCGGTACCAATCCTCGGCAACGCTCTTGACGACAAGGTCGGTAAACGGACCTTCCTCGGACAGCGTGTACGCGTTCGCACACGTGTCGTTGTCCTCGAAGCCGTCGTCGCTGCCAGCGGCCAACAACGATGAGATGCTGTAGTAGTACTGGGAGAATCTGCCGTAGTAGATGTCAACATCCAGATTGTCGCAACCTGCTTCGCCGGAGCCCCAGCTGCAGTTTCCGAAGAACTGCTGCGTGTCCTCTTTGAAGATGCCCGAACCCGAGGAGCCGTAGTAGATGGCGCCCTCTGAACCTGGCGCATCCCACTCAATTCGGTGCCAGTAAGTCCCTCCGCTATAGCGCCGGCCCCTGCTGTAGCGTTTCCACGAGCCGTCGGGGTGGTGAAGGCCCGCGGCATAGACTCCGGATGAGGGGTCGGTTGCCGTCCAGCCGGTCCAGAACACGCCAGCCGGCAAGACTCCCTTGACCATCAGCAAGCTCCAATCCGCCCCGGACATCGCGCCCGATGTGTTCAGAAGCTCGCCGTCGTCGCTATACTGGCTCGTCATGAGCGATCCCCCGCACGTGGCGTGCTGATAGAACCAGCGGCACTCCAGCGTATCGGCCTCGTTCTGTTCATCGATGCAGTGAGCGCCGGTGAGGAAGTACGGTGTTTGGTCGCCGTTCTGCGCGGCCAGCAGCGTCCCAGAGCAGTTGTACCAGGCGCCGCCCTCGTCGTCGCTGTAGAACGTTATCTTGGCCACCGCATAGCTGACGTCTTCCCAATCCGACTCGCACGCAACGTCCACCATGCAGTCCAGCGGGGACCGCGGGCCGCCTGGGTCATCCAGGTCACGGTACATGTGTCCCAACTCGTTGATGCCGAACGGGACGTCCTCCGCCTCCGAGCCAGGCACGTAGTATTCGATGTACGCGGTATCGCCCGCCGTGCTTCCTGCCCAGAACTCACCGGTCTGGCGGGGTCCGGCCTCCGCATAGGGGCCGACGATGCGACCCGGCTCCTGCGGGGAGTACACATAGAGCACGGCGCCCGACGACAGGTCCATCTCGACGATGTGCAGCCGCAATTCCACCGCGCCCTCGGCGGTGATCGCCGCCATCCAAAGCCGCCCGCCGTCCGGCGTGTCGTACCATCTGCCCGATAGGGGCTCGTCGATCGGCCTTCCGATTCCCACGCGTGGCGGCTTGTCCCAACTTGCATTGGCCTCGTCCTCAGCGATCAGCGCCTCGGTGTCGACTGGGGGCAGCCGGTACACTGGGCATTCGACGGCGACGGGCGGCGCCAGCCGTTGCGAGGGCAACTCGACCGACCCGGCGGCCGGGGCATAATCGGCGGACCATGCGACGCCGTCGCACTCCGGTGCCGTGAATGCGGCTGGCTCCGGTTTCTCGCCCGGTGGCTGCGCGGAGACAGGTACTATGCCAATCCACGCGACCGCCACCACCACGAGTAACGCGACGCGAGATAAGGGAGAACCTATCCTGCGTGTGGTCAAATACTGCATTTTCCGTGACCTCCTTTCATGGGGGAAGTTAGATGAAGAAGTCTGTCGAATAGAACCCGCTTGGACCTTCTGCGCACAGCAGCACTGCTTGCCAGGCGCACGTTTGCCTTGCTGTCTCAGGTAACGCAACACTCCGAGCTGCGCTGCTATGGTTGGCTCGCCGCTACCTTCTTCGGGACCTATCGCGAGACCCCCCGTAGCTCTGATGCCACAGGCGATCGCGGCGCAGCCTTCACGAACCACGCCGCTGTCCTGAAGCAGGTTCCGATTGACGCCCACTCCACTGGACGCAAAGGTACAATAACTATTATTGCTGTCGGCACCGTGCAAGTCAAGCAGAAACGCCGTATTCGTCTGCGCGTGCTGGGGTAACGGCGAAAGCCTCGACGAGCCTGTGCCACGTGTTCGGGATGGGCAAGCCGGTCGACGTTGATCGTAGGCGCGATAATCCCTGGCGGTTAGCATCCCGCCCATGGCGTCGCTGGATTCACTCGCGCACACAACGACGATGCCGGCACCCGGGACAGACCCTCTCGTGCAAGATCCGGCAGGCGTGTTGGCGATCCTGCTGACCGTCCTGGCGATCATCTTCTGGATGACGACGCGTCCCGCATCGGGACGTGTCTTCAAGGTCATTCCGGCGTTGGTTTTCTGCTATTTCGTGCCCACGGCCCTCTCGACGGGAAGGATCATACCGGTGAGGTGTGAGTTGTACGAGTGGGTGAAGGGATTCGTGCTGCCCGCGAGTTTGCTCTTGCTAACGTTATCACTGGATGTGAAGGGCATCCTGAGGCTGGGGCCGAAGGCCGTGATTATGCTGCTCGCAGGCACGGCCGGCGTCGTTGTCGGAGGACCCGTTGCGCTGGCGATCTGGCAAGGCAAGCTGCCGGACGAGGCGTGGCGAATGATGTCGTATTTGGCTGGTAGCTGGATCGGCGGGGGCGCCAATGCGGTTGCCCTTCAGAAGACATTCGGGGCGAGCGATGCAGCGATCAGCCCCATCATCGTCGTGGATGTCGCCGTGGCAAACGTGTGGATGGGGGTGCTCCTCTTTTTGGCGGGTCGCCACGCCAGGGTAGATAGGTGGTTCGGAGGGGACACGTCTGCCATTGTGGCCCTTGAGCGGAGAATGGAGGCCTTTCAGGAACGTGTTTCGCGCATTCCGACGCTTCCGGACCAAGTGATGATCCTCGCGCTCGGGTTTGGTTTTGCGTGGCTCGCTCACGTGGCGGGTGCGAGGCTGCTGGAGTTCGCCTTCATCGCGAATCTTGAGGAGAGGGGCTTCCTGAACGCGTTTGGGTGGAAGATCGTCATTGTGACGACGGTCGGCGTGCTCTTGTCGTTTACCCGGGCTCGGTGGCTCGAGGGGGCGGGGGCTTCGAGGATCGGGAGCGTGATGATCTACCTGCTGGTTGCCTGCATCGGCGCTGGTGCCGACTTCCGTCGATTGCTGCAAGGAGAAGCCGGGTACTACTTACTGCTGGGGGTGACTTGGATGTTGATTCACATTGTCGTTTTGCTGGCGATCGCCAGGCTAATCCGGGCACCATTTTTCTTTGTGGCAGTCGGGTCGCAGGCGAATATCGGCGGGGCGGCGTCGGCGCCCGTGGTCGCGGGGGCGTTCAATCCGGCCCTGGCCCCCGTGGGCGTGCTGCTGGCGATTGCGGGTTACGTTCTTGGTACGTATGCGGGGTGGGTGTGCATCCAGATCTGCCGTGTGGTTGTCAGAGGCAGCTAGCAGCCCGTGGTAAAAGGGGAAACAGCGGTCCGGAAACGTCGTTCTTGACCGTGAAGACCACCGGCGAGACGCCGGTGTCACAGTCTTGCCACGGACGGCTAGCGCGTTCTACGCTGTGCGATGGGCCGTGCTCGCTGGAGCCCCGTGCTTGAACAGAACGCGTCCCGGAAACCTCGTTGCACCGTCGCGGAGGGTGGTCGTCCTGGGGCTTCGGCATCCGTGCCCACGGGAGTCGGGCGGCCGGCGGGTGCTGCGAGGGAGTCAGGAGAGGTTCTCAGTCGATCTCGGGATCGAACTGCGGCGAGGGCGGGGCGACATCTGCTGAGGAAGAAGGCAAGTGGGCTGGGGCCCGTGACTTTAACGGCGGTCGTTTCGACGCTGCGGCGGGGTGCAAGCTGCTGAGCAAGCTGGCGATGGATTCGAATGCTCGGGCCTTGATCGAATACAGGCGGCGCTGTCGGTCACGTGCTTGTTCGATGAGCCCCGCCCGCTGGAGAATAGCCAGATGTTTGGAGATTGCGGGGCGTTGTTGGGGGAAGCCGGCGGCGATGGCAGCGGCGGGGAGCTGCCGGCCGCTGAGCATGACGAGAATGGCCCGCCGCGTCGGATCGGCAAGTGCGGTGAAGGCATCGGGCACGGCCTGGTCCTTTCGCATTACGTATCCGGATGGTTACGTAACCATATCGGCACTAAATGTCTGGCGACTTGAGCTGCACCGGCAGGCACGGTCTTGCCGCCACTTGTCAGGCTGCTCCGGTCGCAGGGGAGCCGGTGAGCATGAAGGTATTGGTCATCCAGAATCACGAGCGTGTGGACGGGGATATGGTCGAGGCGGTCCTTCGACGCCGAGCGCTGGCGTACGTGGTCGCGAAGACATTCCGGCCCGATCCGCTGCCAGACGTCAAGGCTTTCGATGCGGTAGTGGTGTTGGGCTCGCCGGCGAGTTGCGTGGAGCTCGAGGAGCATCCGGATCTGCTGCGGGCCCACGAGTTGGTTGCTCGGTGCGTGGACGCGGACAGGGCGATCTTGGGGACGTGCTTGGGTGGTCAGCTTCTCGCACGCGTGCTGGGCGCGAACGTGCGACGGAACGAGGCCGGAGAGTTCGGGTGTTGCCAGGTCATGCTTACCAAGGAGGGTGCCAGGTCGCCCTATTTCGAGGGGTTTCCGCGGTCGGCGTCATTCTGGACGGTTCAGTGGCATCATGACACGTTCGGTCTGCCGAACCGGGCCGACCTGCTGGCAACGTCGGCGTTGTGTCGCAACCAAGCGTTTGCGGTGGGGCGAAGCGTGGGGCTGCAGTTTCACATGGAGGCCTCGCCGCGTACGGTGGCGCAGTGGGTCGAGGCATATCCCCAAGGACTTGTGGAAGCGGGCCGGAGCGCGGACGACGTGCTGGCCGAGTGCCGGCGGACGGCGGCAGAGCACGCGCGGCTGTGCGACCTGTTTGTGGGCAACTTCTTAAAGCACGCGGAGCGATGACGCGCTTCCGGTAGCCGGGTCCGTGACACTTCCGGCGGCATTCGATTCTGGGTGCCACGGGCGGCTTGTCCGCCCGTGCGGTCTCTCCGGTGGGCGCGTG
>JAFGQA010000045.1 GCA_016935885.1 Phycisphaerae bacterium
AGCTTCGCCCGCACAGGCTGATTCTCGGGCGCCAGGCGGCGTAGGCCAGGGCACGCAGTAACTAGTTAAGTGCCAAAGTCCAGCCACAGGCCAGAGGCCTGTGCGCCACAGCCTTGAGGTACGCCTATAATCATCACATGATCTAACGGGGTTCGTTGGCCGATAACCACCAAGGCAAGGTTGTTGCAGAACGAAAGATCGCTGGGGAACGTGCCGATGGCCAAAGTGATGATGGTGCGAGAGACCGCGTTCCGCCTGGCCGAGCACGTGGCATCCGCTCGAAGGTCCTCACCACTGGAGGGGCACAGCTCGAATATGCCGCACGAGGATCCTCAGAACACCCTCGGAAGCAGGCCGCGATGCCGCGGGGAAACCGGCCCACGGGCGGTACCTCGGTCGGCGGAAGCGCGGAGGGATGCCTTCAGGATCGCCAACCGGGCCCAGCGCAGAGAGATCGTCAGGCATCGTGACCGGTTGGAACGTCGCTTCAGCCGCGCGGTAAGCCTGGATGAGGCCGCTCGGGACTGGATCGCCATCTACGCGGCCGAATGGCGGGCCCGGTTCGATGACGATTGGGGCAAGCGGACGGCGAAGCCCTCATAGGGTCCGTGACAGTTTGGGCGGGTGCCACTGGCAGCTTGCCTGCCAGTGCGTATGCCACATGCGTTCACCAGAGACACCACACGGGAGGACAAGCAGCCCGTGGCACCCAGAATCGAATGCCGCCGGAAGTGTCACGGACCCGCCTTCATGGCCCCCCCGCCGGATCCCGTTCTTCACCCCACATCCATCAGACCGATCACATCGCGGTACTTCGTTACCAGCATCGAGCGCAGCACTCGAAGCTCCGGCCGCCTTAGTTGTGGGTCTCCTCGGACCATCTGCCCGGCGTCCCGCTGCGCCCCGCGCAACAGCTCTCCATCCCGGAGCAGGTCGGCCACACGCAGTGCCGGCAGGCCGTGCTGGCGCGTGCCGAGCATTTCGCCGGGCCCGCGTAACCGCAGGTCCTCCTCGGCGATCTTGAATCCGTCCGTTGTCCGGGCCAGTGCGTTCAGGCGTTCGTTCTCGACGGCCTCCGGTGAATCCGTCATCAGGAAGCAGTACCCCTTGCGACTGCCCCGGCCGACCCGCCCGCGCAACTGGTGCAACTGGGACAGGCCGTAGCGCTCCGCATGTTCGATCACCATGCAGGTCGCGTTGGACACATCGATGCCGACCTCGACCACGGTCGTGGCCACCAGCACGCGAATCCGCCCGGCCATGAAGTCGCCCATCACCGCGTCACGCTCGGCCGTCTTCATCCGGCCGTGCAGCAGCCCGACCCGCCAACTCGCGAACACCTGCCCGTCCAGCCGCCGGTACTCCGTTGTCGCCGCGCGCATGACCATCTTGTCTGACTCGTCTACCAGCGGATAAACGACGTAGGCTTGCTCGCCGGCGTCCAGCCGCGACCGGACGAATTGCCAGGCCAAGTCGTGCCGCCGCGGCCCCACGACGCGGGTCTCGATCCCCGACCTGCCGGGCGGCAACTCCTCGATCGTCGTCACGTCCAGATCGCCGAACGCCGTCATCGCCAGCGTTCTTGGGATCGGGGTCGCAGTCATGACCAAGTAGTGCGGAGCGAGTGCCTTGCCGCGGATGGTTGCCCGCTGCCGCACGCCGAAACGGTGCTGTTCGTCGACGACCACGAGCCCGAGCCTCGCGAAACGCACGTCCTTCTGTATCAGGGCGTGCGTGCCCACAACAATGTCCATCTCCGCCGATTCGATCCGCTCGAGCATCATCCGCCGCTCGGCGGCCGGAAGCCCTCCGACGAGCAAACCGTACCGCACGCGGCTTTCGGCCAGGTACTTGTCGATCGAGCGGTAGTGCTGCTCGGCCAGCAGCTCGGTCGGCGCCATGATCGCCACCTGCCATCGGTTCGCGACCGCAATCAGCGCGGCATACAGGGCCACGACGGTCTTGCCGCAGCCGACATCCCCCTGCAGCAGTCGGTTCATCGGGCGGGCGCGTGCCAGGTCGTTTGCGATCACGTCCACCGCCCGGTCCTGCGCCCGCGTCAGCGGGAATGGAAACCGCCGCCGAATCCGCCGGTCGATCTCCGCGTTGCACTTCAAGCCCGGCGATCTCAGCCCGATCCGACGATGGTGCCGCGACAATGAGATCGCCACCTGCATCAACAGCAGCTCGTCATAGGCCAGCCGCCGACGGGCCCGGGCAACCTCCGCCTCGACCCGTGGTCGATGGGCGACCGACAGGGCCCAGCGGCGCGGGGCCAAGTCCCGTTCCTTCAGGTAAGCCGGCGGATACCACTCCTCCACCAGCGGCAACAATCGGTCGAGGTTGGACAGAATCAGGTGACCGATTGTCCGGCTGGAAAGCTCCGCCGTCGCCGGGTAGATGGCATCGAGCAGGGCCGGCGCGGACTCGTCCACCGGCTCGGCATCGGCCCCGAGAACGTCGAACCGGGGATTGACCATCTGCGGCGCCTGGCGAAACTCCCGCACCTTGCCCGTGGCCCGGATCACCACGCCCCGCTCCAACCTATCTGTGACCCACTTCGCGTTGAACCAGCGAAGCCTGCAACGGCCGGTGTTGTCCGTCAGCGTGGCGGAGATGGTCGGGCCCTGGTGCGTCCGGCGCGCGCTGATCGCCGTGATCTGACCGACGATCGTCGCGGTGATGCCCTCGTCGAGGTTCTCAATGGTTCGCGCCTCGTTCCGTTCGTGGCGGACCGGCAGGTATTCCAGCAGGTCCCCCGCCGTGTGGATACCCAGCTTGCGCAGCAAAGCCGCGCGCCAAGGCCCCACGCCGGGCAGGTATTGGACCTCGTCGGTCAGCAACAAGCTCGGCCTACCCGACCCGTTCATAGAACACTCAAGGTATGATCAGCTTCATTCCAACGCGAAGGTTGTTCGGATCGCGCAGGCGATTCCGGTTCGCCACCAGGACCTTGCGCCAGTGTTTCTCGTCGCCGTAATACTGCCGAGTGATGCTGTACAACGTCTCCCCACGTTGTACGCAGTGTACCCTCCCCGGAAGTGTCGAGGGGTCCGCCTCCTCGTCGGCCGGCACGTCGTCTCGCGAGTTCGGTTCATCCGCCCGCGACGGCGGACGGCCTTCTTGCGGCCCGGACGGATGGGCTGCCGACTCGCCAGTTCGATCGGCGGGCTGTGACGTCGGTACCGGGCCTACGCAACCGGCGCCCGCTACCAGCAGGCTCACCAACGCCTGGCAGACCCATCGGGCCGACCTGCGTCGCCGTTTTGCCGCGTCGGATCTGCTCGTCACGACCACCCTGTCCTTCAATGCCGAACGGCACATGGCAAGCCGGTCAAACGCTCGTGTGCCCATGCCGTCAAATGGTAATACTACAGCGCAAGGCCCTCCTGTTGGAGCCGGCCGCGGTGGCCGTGGTTACGTGATCGGGCGTCTCGACGCTTCGGCACCCCGAATCTCGGCGTCCGCCGTTTCGGCTTTCCCGATTTCAGCCTTCGGTTTTCGCGACTTCGGCCCTCTGCACTTCGCTACTTGTGCAGCAGCGACATCACCTCTGCCCGGGTACGGGCGCTGGTGCGGCAGTAGCCGCGAACGGCGGACGTGACCATCACGCTACCCGGCTTCTTGACGCCGCGGCATGTCATGCAACTATGGACGGCCTCCATGACGACCGCGGCGCCTTTGGCGTTGACCTCCTTCATCAGGATGTCTGCGATCTGGGTGGTCAGGCGTTCCTGAACCTGTGGGCGCTGGGCGAAGGTGTCAACGACGCGGGCCAGCTTGGACAGACCTATGACCTTCCCGTCCGGCAGATACGCGATGTGGACCCTGCCCTCGAACGGCAGCAGGTGGTGCTCGCACATCGAGTAGAACGGCACGTCGCGAAGGACGATCATCTCGTCGTACTTCTCGGTAAAGAAGGTCTTGAGGTGCTCAGTGGGATCGACGTGGAGGCCGGCGAACATCTCGGCGTACATGCGCGCGACACGGTTCGGCGTGCCCTTCAGGCCTTCGCGTTCGGGGTCCTCGCCAATCGCGATCAGGATCTCCCGGACAGCCTCGGCGATCCGCTTGTGGTCCACCTGACGGCTGGACGGTGTCGTGTTGCTCATCGTGGTACCGCGTGCTGTTTCCCAGGGGCTTGTCCGATTGACCGCGAGCCCGCGCCGTGCCTCAAGATTCCGGATCCCGTGCGGCCGGCCCGTGCCGGGGCAGACCGGGCCTCGCCGCGCCGGAGATTATAGGCGATGACGTCTCGTCACAAGGGTCGTCAGGAGACGGGCGAATGCGCGAGCTGCCCCGCGGAGTCGGATCTGATCAATGGCGGCCGCACTTGCCTATCGCCATGAAACGCCTAAGCTTTAGCAGCCCGTGGCGAAACTGTGGCACCGGCGTCTCGCCGGTGGTTTTCACGGTCAGGAGGGGCGTTTCCGAACCGCTGCTTTCCGTTTTACCACGGGCTGTTAGGGTTGCCACAAACGCTGCGACGACCGTGTGACAGCCGCCGAAGGAGATCTTTCATGCCAGACCAACGGAATCACCCACTGATCGAGAAGCTGGGGGCCTTGAAGACCACGCTGTATCAGAAGGACTTCCTGCTCACGTGGAAGCAACCGCTCGATGACCTGAGAGCCGTGCTCCTGGCCGCCGAGGCATTGGAGGCGTTCTGGCGAGCCAACATCTCGGCGCGCGTCTTCAAGGGTGGCTTGGCGGTCTCGAACTTCCGGGACAAGTCGACGCGGACGCGCTTCTCGTTCGCCAGCGCCGCCAGCCTGCTCGGGCTCAGCATCCAGGACCTCGACGAGAGCAAGTCCCAGCTCACCCATGGCGAGACGGTCCGCGAGACCGCAAACATGATCTCCTTCCTCACCGAGGTCATCGGCATCCGGGACGACCTGTTCATCCACGAAGGCCACAGGTACATGGCCGAGGTCTCGCGAGCTGTCGAGACCGGACATCAGGAGGGCGTGCTGCCCCAGCGACCGGCGGTGATCAACCTCCAGTGCGACCGGGACCACCCGACCCAGTCGCTGACGGACCTGTTGCACCTACAGCAGACGTTCGGCTCGTTGGAGACCCTCCGCGGCAAGAAGATCGCCATGTCCTGGGCCTATTCGCCGTCCTACGGCAAGCCGTTGTCCGTGGCCCAAGGCATCATCGGCCTGATGACGCGATTCGGTATGGACGTCGTCCTGGCCTACCCCGAAGGCTACGACCTGATTCCGGAGTTGGAACAGAAGGCCGCGAGCCATGCCAAGGAATCCGGCGGCTCGTTCAAGAAGGTGCACAGCATGGGAGAGGCATTCCGGGACGCCGATGTCGTGTACCCCAAGAGTTGGGCGCCCTATCAGATCATGGAGCGCCGCACGGCGCTACTGCGCGGCGGCCAAGCCAAGGAGCTTAACGAGCTGGAGAAGGAGTGCCTGGCCAACAACGCCAAGCACAAGGACTGGGAGTGCACCGAGAAGCTGATGGGCGTCACCCAGGGCGGCAAGGCCCTTTACATGCACCCCCTGCCGGCGGACATCACCGACGTGAGCTGCCCAGCGGGCGAGGTCTCCAAGAACGTGTTCGAGCGATACAGGGTGCCAACGTACAAGGAGGCCGAGCACAAGCTGTACGTCATCGCGGCGATGATCCTGCTCACGCGATTCGAGAATCCCGCCGGCGTACTCAAGGACCTGTTGGACGTGGCGCAGCCTCGGCGGCTGGGCTGAGCGAGGACTCCCGAAGCATCGGGTGTACGTCACGATTGCAGGTATGCTTTCAGGCGGGCAACGTCGAGATTCACCGACAAGAGCCCCCGGCCTTGGCCGGGGGGTGGCGTGAGACACGAGCAATGCAGCGTGATTGCACTTGGTTCGTCAATATGCCCCGCGGCCTTGGCCGGGGGGCAGCGTGAGACACGAACAATGCAGCGTGATTGCACTTGGTTCGTCAATATGCCCCGCGGCCAAGGCCGGGGGGTAGCGTGAGACACGAGCAATGCAGCGTGATTGCACTTGGTTCGCCAATATGCCCCGCGGCCAAGGCCGGGGGGTAGCGTGAGACACGAACAATGCAGCGTGATTGCACTTGGTTCGTCAATATGCCCCGCGGCCAAGGCCGGGGGCTCTTGGGCTGGATGCCCGAGAATCCACAGATCATCGTGGCGTACACACCGTAGCATCGGCCCGCAGGCCCAACGCACAGGGGGGATGCGAATCCAGGCTACGCTTCGAATCCGGAAGCGGGGACCGCGTCCGGCCCAGCCTTGTCATCGGCGGGCACGACGTCGGCCGGCTCACCGGCGTCGGCAGGCGCTGCGCCCGCCTCTCCGGTGGGATCGCCCGCAGGATCAGGCATCGCGGGTCCGGCCACTTCTGCACCGTTGCCCCCCTGATCCGTCACACCCTGATCTGTCACTCCGTGATCTGTCACTCCGTGATCCACCACGTTCGCCGAGGCGTCCTCCGGTTCCCCGGCGGCGGCCGCCGCGTGTGGCCGATGCTCGCCTTCGGACGCGTCCGGATGGTCTTCGCCCGGAGCCTCCGCTTCCTTCGTGACGCGATTCTCCGCGTCGGGCTGCTCATCTGCCGTGGTAGACGAATGCGGTCGTGGCGTACCCAAGGCCGCCTTGCCGCTGGCCAGGGCCTCGACCCGCGGCAGATCTTCCAGCGACGGCAGCCCGAAGACCTCGAGGAAATGCCTGGTTGTCCCGTACAGCAGCGGCCGGCCGAGGTCCTCCGCGCGGCCGACGATTTTGACCAGATTCATCTCCCGCAGCCGGTTCAACATGTCGCCGGCCGCCACGCCGCGGATCGACTCGATGTCCGCCCGTGTGCAGGGTTGTTTGTACGCCACGATCGCCAGCGTCTCCATCGCCGCCTGCGACAGCTTCGTCTCCTGCCGGGCTCGCAACAGCTTGGTCAGCCAAGCGTTGTACGCCGGCAGCGTCAGCATCCGGTATCCGCCGGCGACGTCCTCGATCCGGAACGAAAGCCCCCACTCGGTGTACTGTTCGTTCAAAGAGGCGACGTGTTCGCGGATGTCCCGTGCCGTCCCCACCCCAAGGACCTTGGCGATCTTCGCCGGCGGCATCGGGCTGTCGGAGGTGAACAGGATCGCCTCGACCACGCGGTGCGGCTGGATCTCGACCGGCTCGTCGGCTTGACGATCGACTGGGCCGGCCTCAACCTCGCTGTCCTCCGGCTCGGTCTCGGCCGGGCCGTTGAGCGAATCGGTCTCGATCAAGCCGAGGTCCGGGTCGATCTCGGCCAAGTTGTCGAGCGGATCGGTCTCGGCCAAGCTGAGGTCCGAGTCGGTCTCCGTCCGTCCGGATGGTCCTTCGACATCCATCATCCTGTCTGTTTGGTCCGCCGGCTCACCGACGTATGACGATTCAACATCGGGGCCGATGTCTTCCTGTCTGGTCATGGAGTCCATTGTGATGGTGGCACCCTCCGTGGCAAAGATCGCCTCGACTGCCTTCGGCGACGAGAAATTGTAACCGGCAGGGCGCGCAGTGTGCAATCGGCGACATTCTGGCTGTCCCCCGCGCGTCCGTGACTCCTCGGTTTGCCCGTTTGCTTGCTCCGACCCATGTGGGGCGGGAGAATAGAGGCTCATGAGAGCCAAGGGTTCCAGACGATCGACCCGGCC
>JAFGQA010000416.1 GCA_016935885.1 Phycisphaerae bacterium
AGCAGCAGCACCAACACGGCCCCGGCGAGCGGCTTCCAACGGCTTCGCCGGATCGCATCCACAAACCAGCAGACGGCGTAGCTTCCCAACACAATCAGCACCGCCACGACCGGGACGCGATATCGGGCGGTGACGAAGAACGCCACGACGCTGAGCATGTAGATAATCACAAAGCCCCACAACGGGAACAGCCGCCGCGCCTGCCGCAGGCTGAGCAACAGGCCCAGAACGCCCAGCGGACCGACGAGCCAGAACGCCAGCGGTAGGAACTTGACGATCGGAGCGTAGGTGTCGGTCACAAAGCCGATGTTCTGATTGTTGGAGATCTCCCCGTGTGTCCAGAACAGGCCCAGCTTCTTCAGCATCAGGGCCGCGGCCTTGGAGGGCTCATCTCGCATGAACTTCCACGCCTCGCTCCAGTAGTGGCGCGACACCTCCGAGCCCTTGAGCTTCCTGCCGGCCGCCTTCTCCGCCCGCTCGATCGTGGCGTAGTATCCCGCCCACCATTCGGCGGGCGTGCCCGGCACGATCGCGGTGATCCCGTCGGATTGCGGGTTGTTTCCAATGTAGAAGTTCACACCGCCCTGTGACGAGATCAGCACCGTGTCGTGCCCTACCACGTGGTTGCGAATCGTGATCGGCAGGATCGGGCAGGCGCAGCCGACGACAAAACAGGCCGCGTAGCCGAAGACCCGACGCCACTTCCCGCGGTGCATCACGGCCAGCCAGATCAGCACCGCCGGGGCGAACAGCAGGATGTTGGGCCTGGCGATGGCCGAGAGGCCGAGGACGAACCCGCTGGCGAGCCACAAACCCGGCTTGGGCCGATCTTGCACTCGCAGGAGCAGCCAGAGCAACAGGAGGTCCAGAAAGACGATCAGGACGACGATCAACAGCTCCGCGTCAAAATAGAGGAAAATCCAGTAGGTGGCCGCGCCGAGCCCGGCCAGGATGCCCGCCGTTCGGCTGAAGACTTGACGCCCGATCAGGAACAGCAGCCCGCAACTCAGCGATCCCAACACGGCCTGCACGATCCGCGGCACGATGGGATCGGTCCCGAAAAGCCAGTAGACGGCTCCCAGAAACCACGGATACAGCGGGGCCCGGAAGTACGCCCCCTCGACGAACGCCTCGCCCGCAGCGAACGCCTTGGCCCATTGATCGTGGTACAGCGGGTCCATGATCTCGTGCCCGTAGAACGGACACGAGCGGAATTGCAGGACATAGATCAGCCGGAGGCAAAACGCTGCCGCGACGATGACGAGGAGCCAGATGACGTCCCGCCGCGGAGCGGCACGCTGCTCGGCGGCTCCGGGATTCCCAGGCCGGGTCGATCGTCTGGAACCCTTGGCTCTCATGAGCCTCTATTCTCCCGCCCCACATGGGTCGGAGCAAGCAAACGGGCAAACTGAAGAGGCACGGGGTCGGTGACACCTCCGGCAGCATCCGATTCTCGGTGACATGGGCGGGTGGCACTGGCAGCTCGCCTGCCAGAGTGTACGCCCGCCGCCTTTCGCGCGACATCGCAGACGCGTCATCTTCGTTTTTGCTCCGGATCAGTCAAGAGAAACGAGCTTCGACAGGTCGAGGGTGGGTCGGTTGGCCTGCCATTGTCGGCGTTGTTCTCTCGCGTCGGGTCGGTCTTGCTCACTCGCGCGTAGCGACTTCTTCCATATCGCCAGCCCAGGCGAACCGTGGCGTGGTGGATGGCCACCAAGCTGCAGTCTTTCCCCAAGGCGTCGCGCATCCGTGCCAGTGTCAAGTTCGGGGCTGCTTCTGAATGAGTCGATCGAGCTGCCTCATTTCCTTTTCGTTGAGTGCCGGTGGGTTGTGCCCGCGTGGCCTGGGAGCGATTTGACCATGATCCCGATACTGCGCCAACCATCGCGCGAAGGTGCGTAAACCGATGCCGAACGCGCGCGCGATTTGCTGTTGCGTTCCCTTGCCGGAACGGTACGCCTCAATCGCCCGTTGGCGTACTTCTTGTGTTGCAATGCTCACAGAAGTGTCCTCGCACGCCTGCTTGCGGGCATGGGCGCCCTTTGCGGGGTCACAGGATTCAATCACGGGCCCGCGGGGGTCGGATATCGGCCGGCCAGAAACACGCTACCCGATCGCCGCAGCGTGCATTGCCGGCCAGCCGGTGTTGTTTGGGAGGCGATCCCATTGCAGACTTGCCGATGTCATGGCAGATTGCGGGACCGCACGCTGTACGGCCACGCGGGACGGACTGGCTTCCGATGGCATCCACGGGGTTCATCTGCCTTCCGGGGACCCCCCGTGCGTTTCCACGCGTTGGCGCGTTCGATCGTTGCAAGGGGCGGGTGTGGCCCTTACAATCCGTCCGACTTCTTGATCACGAGGGCGTCAAACCTCGGGAGCGTCAGGGTTCCTGGTGGGCTCCGCGGTCTTCAAAGCCGTTGAGGCGCTGTTTCGCAGTGCCTGGTGGGTTCGATTCCCATCCGCTCCCGTTCTCTTCTCCTCGACAGTCGCAAGTCTCGTCAGGCCGCGTTCCTGCGACGTTTCCTGTTCTTGATGGATCTCCGCTGTCGTCGAATCGACTGTGGGGTCCAGTCTCTGCCGACACCGTAGAAGTGGGTGGTGAGGGTGTATTGGCAAGCGCCGCCACCGACTTGACCTTGTGACGGCCGTGCTTAGACTTGCTCTTGGGTGCCACGCTGCTGCCTCTTCCTCCGTATCGGCAGGCAGATCGGCCGCCCCCCAAGACATGGAGACCCAGCGAAAGCGTCCTAAGTCTTTCATTGGTAGATAGTTCGGAGAGGTGTCCGAGTGGCTTAAGGTGCATGCTTGGAAAGCATGTGTACGGTAACACGTACCGGGGGTTCGAATCCCCCCCTCTCCGTTCCCCCCAATGAGGCACTCCGCAAGTTCTTGAAACTCGGGAGCTTGCGAGAGTTTCTCGATTGTCGA
>JAFGQA010000417.1 GCA_016935885.1 Phycisphaerae bacterium
ATGGCGACATCCAAACGGCGGGATCGCTGATCGACGATCTCCACGCCCACCTTGACCGGTTACGCGAGTTCGCCGCAGGGTTGAAGGATCAATAGGACGCGACCATGAGTACGGAACGCCGGATTCTAGTTGTCGACGACAACCCGACCAACCTTCTCATACTGACCAGATCGTTGGAGAAGGCCGCGTACAAGGTGCTCACCGCCGATAACGGCTTTGACGCCGTAGAACTCGCCACGCAACACCATCCCGACGTCATCCTTCTTGATGTAATGATGCCCGAGCGAGACGGTTTGGAAGTTTGCACAATCCTGAAATCACAGAAGGAAACAGCCGCGATCCCTGTCATTTTCGTGACGGCCGTGTCGGAAACCGACCCGATCCTCAAAGCTTTTTCGGTAGGTGGCTGCGACTACATCACCAAGCCGTTCAAAGCGGAGGAAGTGCTGGCGCGCGTCTCCGTCCATATTCGCTTGCGAGAGGCTGAAGAAGGACTGCGCCAAAAGAACAAACGAATGAAGGAATTGACTGATGACCTGGCCGCTGCCAACTCCGAACTCGCCGTCTTGAGCCGCGTCGATCCGCTCACAAACTTGCTCAATCGAAGAACCTGGGGAGAAGCCGTGGAGCAGGAGCACGAACGATTCCAGCGGCACGGCTGCGACTACAGCATCATCATGATCGACGTGGACTGCTTCAAATCCTTCAACGACACCCACGGGCACCAGGCCGGGGACGCGTGTCTGTGTCGCATCGCTGAGGCCATCGCATCAGCCTGCAGGCGAATCGATGTCGTGGGCCGATACGGAGGCGAGGAGTTCGTCGTCTTGGCGCCCGACACACAGGGAGAAGCAGCGGTCAAACTGGCGGAGCGGATCAGGAAGGCCGTTTGGATGCTTGGCATACCGCATCCCGCGAGCGCAAACGCCGAGCGCGTCACGGTCAGCCTCGGCGTGGCCACCAGCCTGGGCGCGGCCTCCGGGGCGTGCGAGAAGGGATTCTCGCACGAGCAGGGGAAGGGATTCTTGCACGAGCAGGGGAAGGGATTCTCGCACGAGCAGGGGAAGGGATTCTCGCACGAGCAGGGGAAGGGATTCTCGCACGAGCAGGGGCACGAGCACGGCACTGGCAGCAAGCTGCCAGTGGCACCCACCGGTGCCACCAGTGTCACCAGTGCGCCCGGTGTCACCAGTGCGCCCGGCTCGTGGGAGGATATCCTCAAAAGAGCCGATGACGCGCTCTATGTGGCCAAGAAAGCCGGGCGAAACATGGTCTTCAGTGACGATGGAACTCCGCCGGAGATCGTCGCGAAGGCCTCCGCAAAAGCGGGCTTCTCCAGTGATGCCCACCACCCGACCGGCGACGCAACCGGTGACCAAGTAAGCGTCGCAAGCGTCTTGGTCGTCGACGACGAACCGACGAACAGGATGGTCTGCAGGCGCTGCCTGGAGCGCGAGGGCTACCGCGTCCGCGAAGCCGTCGATGGACAGACCGCCACCGTGAGTGTCGATGAGGAGCCCCCGGACGTCATCGTGATGGACGCGATGATGCCCAATATGGACGGATTGGAGTGCGTCAGACAGCTCAAGGCCGATCCCGACACGCGGGACATCCCCATCATCATGGTGAGCGCCCTCGCCAAGGGCGATGACATCCTGGCCGGCCTCGAAGCCGGTGCGGATGAGTACCTGACCAAACCAATCAGAACGACCGAGCTAGCCCTTCGTGTTCGGTCCATGGCCCGGCAGCACCGTGATCGCATGGACCTTGTTCAAAGCCACAGCGTGCGCGGCGCGCACATGCGAATCCTCACTCGCCTGGTTGAGTTCTGCCGCGCGATCAGCGGCACACACAGCCTGGACGACGTCCTTGAGCACACTGTCGCCGCCGTGGCCGACGTGACCCACAGCGGCCGCGTCTCGATCATGCTTCCCGATGAGAAGCGGCGGCGCCTCGACATCGCGAAGTCCATGGGGCTTGATGAGGGGCTTGCGGCCACGGTCAAGGTACCGGTCGGCGAGCCGATCGCGGGGCAGGTCTTCGCGTCCGGGAGATCCATGATGGTCAACACGGACGCGGAAGCCGGTGTTCGCCCGATGGCCTATGATTCTCGGTTCTTTGCCAGTGTCCCGCTTGTCTCCACGCCCCTCGGCACGTCGGACCAGGTCCTCGGCGTGCTCAATGTCACCGAGCGGGCCGGGCGGCGGCCGTTCCAGCCGCAGGAACTGGAGTACGTCGAACTGATCGGCAACGTCGCCGCAACCGCGATCCACGACATCTTCACCCGCCAGGCCCACGATCAGGCTTCCGATTTGATCATGGTTGCGCTCGCGAAGCTGGCCGAACATCGAGACAACGACACGGGCCTGCATCTGGACCGCGTGGCGCGTTTCTGTTCCATCCTGGCGGAGGAGCTTCGAAGGAAAAACGAGTTCCGTGACCAGATCGATGACGACTTCCTGCGCAACTTGGCCCGTGCCGTGCCGCTGCACGATATCGGCAAGGTCGCCATCCCCGATCAGATCCTGCTCCACCCGGGCAAGCTCACGCACGAGCAGATG
Source organism: Phycisphaerae bacterium (assembly GCA_016935885.1). The sequence continues at coordinate 2,562 of JAFGQA010000417.1, forward strand.
GAGATCATGCGCACCCACGCCGCAACCGGCGCCAAGACGATCCGGTCGCTGATCGGGCGCGCACCTGGCGTTCGCTTCCTCCGAATGGCGGCGGATATCGCCCACTACCACCACGAATGGTATGATGGTTCTGGTTACCCGCTCGGGCTTCAGGGCAAGGCGATCCCCCTATCCGCCCGGCTCACGGCACTCGCCGACGTCTACGACGCGCTGACGACGAAACGGGTCTACAAGGAGCCGATCAGCCACGACAAGGCGATGGCGATCATACTGGAAGGATCGGGCACGCAGTTTGATCCCGCTATCGTGGACGCATTCAGCCGGCGAGAGAAGCAGTTTTCCGAATTGGCTTCGACGATGGCCGACAACGTACAGGTCGGCGACAGCGACGAGAGTAGCGGGCGTGGCGAAGATGGCAAGCGTGACGAGAGCGGCGCCACCACGCGACGTTCCGCGGCATCTGTCAGCGCACAATAATAGCACGTGCGTCGTGATGCCCGAAGGATGCGTCGCTTTGCTCGCCGGCCGACACCTGAAAGCCGAGAGCCATGGACTCGTCGTACCCGGGCCGCGGGGGCAGGCCCTTGTTAAGCGCCTGCGTTGCTCTGAGTTGCCCGCGTGAGGGCCGCCACGAAGTCCTTGCACGACTGCTCGATGCACTTCTCCCACTGCGAGGCGAACCGCTCCTTGTACTTTGGCTGCCGGTGGGCGTAGATCACGGATCGTCCAGCCACGACGATGGCGCCGGTACCGTCGGGCCTGAAGTACGGTAGGAAATCCTCGGCCGTGCCGCCCTGGGCGCCGTAGCCCGGCACGAGGAAGATCGACCGCGGCATCGCTGCCCGAAGCCTCGCGGCATCGGCTGGATCTCGCGTCGCCACCACGGCGCCGATCGAGGAATAGCCGCTTTCGCCGATGGTCCGTGGGTTTGACGCCCACTCTGCGACCTGTCCGGCGACGATCTCGTGCACCTTGCGGCCGTCCTGGGCGACGATGTCTTGGATCGCCGACGCCGATTCGTTCGACGTCCGCACCAGCACAAAAACGCCTTTGCCCTGCTCACAGGCCACGTTGATAAACGGCATGACGCCGTCCAGACCGAAATAGCCGTTGACCGTGACGGCATCGGGCGCGACCTGATCCTCCAGGTTGACGAAACCCGAGTCCGCCAAGTGGGCGTGGGCATACATCTCCGCGGTGTGCCCGACGTCGCCGCGCTTCACATCGCCGATGACCACAAGGTCACGAGCCGAGGCCTCCTGAACCAGCTCGTAGTATCCCTCGATGCCTTCGGCGTAATACCGCTCGAAATAGGCCGAGTTGATCTTCACTGCCGGGACCAACGGGGCGACGATCCGGATCACCCGTCGGCAAAACTCCAGCACGGCGTCCAATGCTGCCTCGGCGTCGGATTCATCGTTCAGGTCGCGATGGTCGACGATCTCTGCCGGCAGGTTCGCGTAGACAGGGTCGACAGCGACGGCGGCCGGCGCGCACCGGTCGGTGACGGCCTTCAGGAGACGATCAGCAAAGTTCTGTGGCACGAGAGCGGCCCTTTCCAGGCGATCCTCTGCCAGAGTTGTTAGTTGTCAGTCGTCAGTTGTCGCCGGCCAACAGTCGAGAACTGATAACTGAAGACTGAAAACTGGAAACTACTCCTCCTTGATCGTCGTGGTGCCGGCTTCGTCGGAGATCTTGCGGCCGTGCGTGGGATCTGGGGGATCGCAATGCCACTCGCCGGTCTTCGAGTCAACCCACTCCTTCTTCTCGACCTTGCCGCCGGCGTCGAAGTAAACATAGACGGCAAGATGGCGATCCTCCTCGTCGTACTCCCACTCGTCATCTCCGCGCGCGGTGTACTTGTCGCCGAGGGTCTTCTCCACCTCCAGCTTCGTTGACTTGCCCACAACGATCATGTCGTAGTGCTGGCGGGTGACGAGGTTCTCGGCACAACCCACCGCGACAAACAACACCGCCCCCAGCACTCCAACAAGGCACATCTTCATGTACATGCTGATTCCTCCGTTAAGATATCACAGCGTCTCTACGCTTTCACATTCTGACGTTTCGACGTTTCGACGTTCCGACGTTTCGACGTTTCGACGTTTCCCCCTTCGGGTCACTCCGATTCACCCAGGGCGTTCAGTATCTCATCGCGGTGGACCCGGAATTCAAACTCGTATTCATCGAACAGCCGTTTGCTGCCAGGCGCCTGGAAGCTCACGGCCAGGCGGTACCTCTGTTGTGGCGGGATGGGCTGCCCTTCCCAACTCAACTGGAATTCGTACGTAGCCGTTACCCGCTCCCAGAACTGCTTCTGGTCCTCCAGGTCCACGACCGGCTGGATCCAGGTTCGCAGGAGCTCCCCACGATGGTCTCCAGAGGCAGGACGACAGGCATACAGCTCGAAGATGAACGTTCCGTAAGCCTTGACCGGGTCGCCGGCGCCGTCGAGCGGTCGGAGGGAGACAGCGATACCATCCGGAATCGCGTCGTCATCGAAGCTGCGGGGCTTGGAGAATGGCAGGATCTTGATGCTCTTCGGGCTGTAGAACGCGATCAACTCCTCCGTGGTGGGTCCTTCGGTGGTCCCTGAGACCTGGCCGCGTGGACAGCCCGCGATGAGCGGCACGGCGACTATCAATGCCACGGTCAGGAGCTTCGTGGTGGCGCACAAGCGTGATGGCACGGATCCAATCCTTTGCGTTTGCTGTCGGCTACATCCCTGCACGGTTGCGGATTGTAGCCCTCACCGAGGCAGCGTCAATCATGAACTCATCAGTTGTCAGTCATTAGTCATCAGTCATCCGGTCCGTGACTCTTCCGGCAGCATTCAATTTCTGGGTGCCACTTCCAGCGGCATTCGGTTCTGTGTGCCACGGGCGGCTTAGGTGTTAAGGATCTGTCTCAAGGCCCTATGTGGCACCGGGGCCAAAGCCAGTGGATTGGATGATTCACTGGGCATTCTCTCGCTTGTGTCCACAGACAAGATGCCTGTGCTACAGTCCTGAAACAGCTTCTTAGCGGGGTGGCATGGGTAAGCGGAGCCGCCAGCGGCGGCGGAGCTTACCCGTGGGCATCCATTCCAGCCTGTTCTCACGGGTAATGAACGACCCGCCCTCGTGGGGCGTGTCGCTCGTTACCCATGCCACACCGCATGAAGGCTGAACACGTACGGCGTCTTGTCCGCCCATGCGGTCCCTCCGGTGGGCGCACGCGGCATACACACTGGCAGACAGGCTGCCAGTGGCACCGGCCCAGAAACTGGCGCGGACCTCAGCCACCAGCCGTCAGTTGTCACTTATCCATCCTCGCCGGTCAACAACTGAGAGCCGAAGACTGGGAACCGACCGCTTACCTCGACAGCGGCGGCCCGGCCAACCGCCCGGCTGCTCGACGCTTCGTGTACTGATCCCTGAGAACCTGATCCTCGATTTGCAGCCGCGACCTCAGCAGCAGGTGTTCGCCAAGTTGATCCATCCTTTCGGCGACCAGCCGGGCGAGCAAGTTCCCTCGCAATTGCCCTTTCACGTCGTCTAACGCCACATCCTCCGCGGGAATGCGGCGCTCCAGCTTGAGAACCTGGTAGGATCCCTCGACCTCGAATGGATTGGACACCTGGCCCGGCTCCAGGCTGAATGCCACCTTGGCCAAGATGGCCGGGACACTGGGGTCATCAGCGGAGAACGCCGGCAGGAGGCCCCTTCGTTCTCGGGAGATACGGTTCTGGCTGTAGTCAGCGACAAGGTCCTCGAAGTCCTCGCCCCGTTCGAGCCGTTGCTTCACCTGATTCCAAACGCGCAGGGCGGGGAGCTGGATATGTCGCACCTCGACCTTCTCACCGTGCACGCGGGCGAATTCCCGCCGCAGCATCTCCTCCGTGATTTCCACGTCCCCCTTCGCCTCGGCCATCTGCCGCAACCACGCCTGCCGCTCCATGGCGATGGCCAATTCCTGCCGCGTGACGCCCCGCGCTTGCGTCCATTCCTCGATCAGTTGCTCCCGGCGGGCGGGCGTCAACTTCTCCGGTTCGCCGCCGTTGAAGCGAGCGGCCTGAAGGGTCAGGTCGTATTCACGATCGATGTCGGCGGGCGTGACGGTCAGGCCCAGTCGCTCGGCCTCTTGCCGGACGACTTCCCGCACGACGACCTGCTGCAACAAGGGTAGGCCACGCGATTCCGTCAGCAACTTGATGAACGTGCGGCGATCGATGGGCACGCCGTTCACACAGGCGATGGGACGACTTGAAGCGGCCGGTCCCTCCTGCCGCGCGGCGGCTCCTGGACCGCTCCTCGTCTGAGCCTCAGCGGCGAGGGGCTCGCCGGCGTCCCGGCGGCCGTGCGCCAAGCTCTGGCGAACGGACGGCGGCTCGACCCCACTCGGGCGGTTGCACGCACCGACCGTAATGCTCAGCAGCGCAATCGAGCATGCGACAACTCCCCGCAGGGCACCCGACCTTCCACCGCCGGCCGACGCGCCTGCTTTGGGAGCCACCCAGGCCCCGCGACCCGGAATCGGAATCACCGCGTTCATATACCGTGGCTCCTCACTCATGCCCCCGACTCCTCCTGAGCAGCCTCCTTTTCGCTGGCTTCCTTCTTCTCCTCGCGCTCCTTTGCCTTCTTCTCACGATCCTTCAGCTTCCTCTCGACCTTCTGCTGGTGGGCCTCCATCTCGGCCTCGAGTCGGGCGACCTCCGCCTCGGCGCGCATCAGGCCAATGTCCTTGTCGAGTTGGGAGGCTTCGGCGTCACGACCGGCCTTCTCCAGGTCGCGCTTCTTCTGCTCCACTCTCACTTCGTGCTCGGTGGTCTCCAACGGAATGGTCAGCTCGGTCAGGATGGCGAACCTTTCACTTCGCAGCTCCAGGTCACGCCGAGATCGTTCCAGCCGGCGCCGGCCCCGCTCCAACACGATCTCCTTGGTCTTGTCGGCGAAGTCGTCCTCCGAATACATCAATTCCAGTTGATCGAGTTCCTCCACCGCCTCCTGGAGCCGGTCCTCCGCCTGGACCAAGTCGAGCCGCGACCATTCGATCCGGTTCGGCGCCGATCGCTCGGTGAAATTGCGAAAACGCCGCTCTTCCAAGGCTACCTCCTTTTCAGCCTGGGCCAGCGCAACGGCGTGTTGAGCCTTGTCGTGGGCGATGGCCATCTGCGCTCGCGTCGCGCCTTGCCGGGCAATGGCGAGATCGCGCTTCAGCTTGGCCAGCTTTCGGGCATCCTCGGCATCTTCTTCCGCCTGCTTCTCCTTCTCCTCCTCTTGTTCTTCCGCTTCCTTGGCGGCCTCGTCTGCTTGCTTCTCGCTCTGCTTTCCCGCCCCCGCCTCGGTGACCTTGGCGGCCTCGTCCGCCTCCGCCTGCGTGGGCTCCGATGCCTCGTCCTTCTCCGTCTCTGCTTGTTCGACGTTCTCGTCTGGCGCAGGCCCCGGCTGCTCGGCCTCTATGTCCGCTCGCGCCTGGGCCTGCTCGGCGGGTCCTCTACTCGGGGCATCTGCCGCGTCGTGGGCCGGCGCGGCGTCGACCCCGACCGGTCCTGCCGTCTGGTCAGACGCGACGCACCCGGTGAACCCGGCCACGAGCACAACAACGGCCATCAGCCGCATCGGAGACCGGGAAAGCCCCGTGCTTCCGCTCTCCTTGGCGAGGTATTCGGCACAAACTTGGGATTCAAACGACATGATGATTGCTCCTATCTGAAGGCGGGACGACAGTTCTTAAGATCCGAGGCATAAGCCAATGCCTAACCAACTCACGACGAAGCGTCAAGGCAACGGAAGCCGCATCTTCGAGATAGGAGCCTGTCAACCGGCCGCGAGCACCCTTCATCGCCGCCAGGCCAATTCCGCCGCCACCCCCAGATGATCCGACACCCGGTCCGGCCAACACCGATACGTCCGAAAGACCAGTTGCCTGGAGGCGAGGATCCAATCGAGCCGACGCGACGGTTTCTGCGAGGGGAACGTCCACAGGGCCGAGTCTGCCGTTTCTGGTTCATACGCGTGCAGGTCCAGTTCGTGAGCGATCGACCGCAACGCGTCGTCCGTGTCATCCCACGCGCAGTTGAAATCTCCCATCACGACCAGGGGCACGCGGATTCGCCCGAGCCGTTCGACAAGATCCGCGGCCTGCGTCCGGCGGGCGCTCGCCTTCCTGAAATCGAGGTGCAGAGACACGACCGTCACGCGTCTACCGGCAAGCTCGATCTCCGCCAGCACGTATCCCTTCGTATCGAGCGGCCCGGTGTCAAAGGCGTGTGATTCCGCCCGAGTCATCGCCCGATCCGAGAGCAGAGCGGTCCCATAGCGCACCGGGAGCCCGAATGTGACAGACTCGACGTGCAATCCATGCTCGTAGTATGGAAAGCCCACGGCCTCGACAAGCCACGTGACGTGATCGAATCCGCCGCTCCACGCGGATCGTGCGTCCGCCTCTTGCAGGGCCACGACGTCCGGTCTCTCTCGTCGAAGCACTTCTGCTATCGCCGCCAGGTTCTGCTCGAATCGCTCGCGTGGCAGGCCGATCTGGTGCAAGGCCACCGATCGACCGTGCGCGACATTCAACGTCGCCAGTCGCAATACGTCCGGCGCGGGGGCTTCACAGCCGGCCACCGTAATCCAAACGCAGGCAAGGAGAGTCGCACGCCACAGCCGTGAAATCAGCGGGGGCACCGGAGCGCCCTATCGAAGCTTGTCAGATCCATTGGTCGCTCCTCATCGCCCCTTCAAGCCAACGTTGCAGAAAGGGTGACCGCACGCTTCCTCCGACATCTCCGACATGATGATTGATCAAGGCGACCGATGGACCTTCGAGGTTGGCCGTGATCGCGAGGAGCCGTCGGAATCAGCCCGCGCGGACGCACGCGACGAACGTACTATCGCGCAACGCCCAGATGTAAGAGCGCGCGCATCGAAGTCTGCGGCCTGAACTCGCTGCTTTCAAAGCGTGAAGGAATGAACCTCCGCGGCGAGCGTCTCGCCAGGTCTTCACTGACATCCCTGCTATCTGGAGCCGATCATCTTCGATTCCTGCAGGTCGTCATTGTCGATCGGCGCGCCGTCCATGAAAGCTGCCATGTCCTCGACATTCAGCCAACCGTCGCCGTTCACGTCCGCAGCCGCCAGCCTGCCCAGGCCACGCTTCTTGAGCTCCTTCACCGAAATCTCGGCGATCGGACCGTCGTCCCCCCGCGGCGAACCTGGCCTGCCGCAGCAGTCCGGGTCGCAGCCTCGCAGGAAATGAGCCTGGATGAACGTGAAGTCGGCCGTCCCCACGAAGCCATCGCCGTTGAGGTCGGCGTGCGGTGGCAGCGTCTCGCACGTCGTGTCGCCTGTCCCATAATTGGTCGTGTAGGCGCTGTGATAGATGCCGAAGTCGAGAATGTCGATCCAGCAGTCCCCGTTCAGGTCACCGCTGAGCAGCGCCTTTTCTCCGGTGAAGTCCGCTTCGTAACGGTGCTCCGCTCCGTTGAACGGAAGTGGGGCAATCGTCCGCCGCAGCGTGTGCAGCCTGTCACGGGCAGTGATGCAATCGTACGTGTCGAGCGGCACGGCGAATTCGACACTCGCCATGCTGTCGACGAGCTCGAGCTCGACCTCGAACGTCATCGTCGAGGGCGGGTCGCACTTCGACAGCTCGAACGTGAAGCACCGCGTCACCGGTGACGCCACGGTCCCCGCCAGTTCGACGTTTATGACAACGGGCGTGCTGTCCGAAACGACGGTCACCGTGAAGACGCACGGCTCAGCAGGATTGCCCGCGGCATCCTGGACCGTATAGGTCACGGTCGTCGTGCCCAGCGGGAAGAACTCGCCGGGCTTGTGATCGCCCGTCGGCACCAAGGCCCCGTCACAATTGTCCCAGACGCTCGGCGGCTTCCACCAGACGACCGCACCCTTCTCGCCAGGATCCGCCGGTTGCGTGATGTCCTCCGGGCAGTTCTCGATCACAGGTTCTTCGGTGTCGTGCACCATCACGTCGAACGTGCACACGTCGGTCTGAGTCCCCGGGTCCGTCGCCGTCGCCTGGACCGTCGTCGTCCCCACAGGGAAGACGTGCGGGCTCTCGATCGGATCGTCGAAGACGCCCGACCCCGGCGTGCTCTCGATCGCATATGTCACAACCACCGAGCAGTTGTCTTCCGCCGCGACGGCAAACGCCACCTCGGCTTCGCACACCCCCTTGTCGTTGGGCCGTTTGATCGAGGGGCAGTACGTGATCTCCGGCGCCTCGGCGTCGTTCACCGTCACGCCGAACGCGCACGTGTCTTCGTTGCCCGAATCGTCCTCGGCCTTGGCCATCACCGTCGTCGTACCGACCTCAAAAACATGCGGGCTCGTAATCTCGGTGTCATCGATCCAGTACGTGATCGTCGGCTCCCCCGTGCAGTTATCCGTCGCCGTCGCATCCAACACGACCGACGCCGTGCAGACGCCCGCTTCCGTGCCGACTGTCTTGTCCGTCGGGCACGTGATCTCGGGATCTACACCGTCGTTCACTGTCACGTCGAAGTAGCAGGGTTCGGACTCGTTGCCCGACTCGTCTTTGGCCTTCGCCATCACCGTCGTCGTGCCGACCGAGAAGTCATATGGGCTCGTAATCTCGACTCCATCGATCCAGTACCGGATCGTCGGCTCCCCCGTGCAGTTATCCGTCGCCGTCGCATCCAACACGACCGACGCCGAACACGCGCCGGCTTCCGTGCCGACTGTTTTGTCCTCCGGACACGTGATCTCGGGATCTACACCGTCATTCACCGTCACGTCGAACCCGCACGTGTCTTCGTTGCCCGAATCGTCCTCGGCCTTGGCCATCACCGTCGTCGTACCGACCTCAAAAACATACGGGCTCGTAATCTCAGTGCCATCAATCCAGTACGTGATCGTCGGCTCCGTCGTGCAGTTGTCCGTCGCCGTCGCATCCAACGCGACCGACGCCGTGCAGACGTCGGGATCGGTGTCTGCTACCTTGTTCGTCGGGCACGTGATCTCGGGATCTACACCGTCGTTCAC
>JAFGQA010000418.1 GCA_016935885.1 Phycisphaerae bacterium
AAAACTGTGGCACCGGCGTCTCGCCGGTGGTTTTCACGGTCAAAAACGGCGTTTCCGAAACGCTGTTTTCCCTTTTACCACGGGCTGCTAGTCCGAAGACGACACGAGCAGCAAGCCGCCGTCGGGCGTCGCCCACGCCGGTGGTTCGTCATCGGGGCCGGTCGTCATACGCGTCGCCAGGTCGAGCGTCGCGAGGACCCGGCCCGTGGCGCGCTCGACGAACCACACCTTCTGCCGTGCTTCGTCGGTGCGGGCTTCGACGTCTTGAAACCGGAGCTGCCCACGCGGCACGCCGAAATCGAGATCGATGGTCTTCACCGCACCCTTGAACCGAAGATGTTCACGGGGACTTACTTTCAACGTGAGTTGCTCGTACTCGCGTGCCGGCTTCATGTCCTCGCAGTAGCGAACCATGTCGCAGGACAATTCGACCTGCCGGCACTCGTCGAGGTCCCCGCTGCAGATCGTGTCACACAACCGGGTGGAGCTGGACATCCGGCCGGATGAACAGCTCACGCTCACGAGGATCAAGCATGCGCCGAGAACACGAAACCTGCGTATAACAATCCGTCGCGTCATCATACTCTCCCAATACACATGGACTCAAGTTCGCCGCTCACGGGGCTCTCACGCGTGGTGCTATCCAAACAACCAGCCACTTTACACCCGGGGCCAGGAACGTGGAAGCTCTGAAGCGGCTTGATCGATGACACGCCCGTCGGAGACCCGCTGCCACCGGACTTCGGGGGGCTTTGAACATGGTTGCCCGCATCTTTCCGTACGAGTCCTACGCGCGTCTGCGCGCCGCCCGGACCTCAACGATAGAAAAGGAACATCGCTTCATCCAGGGATACGTCCTTCTGGTAGCGCGCGTACTGCTCGGCGGCGGTCGTGCGGAAACCCTCGTCCAGGTCGCCGATCAGGAGCGCGTTGAGCAACCCGTCGATGATATACGCCTCCGGCACGATCGCCCGGCGAGTGAACAGCACGGAATACAGACCGTGGTCGACAACGGGCTGATGCAGGTAGACCGCGCTCATTGAGCAGACGTAGAAGACGCCCGTTTGCCGCTCCCGCGCACGGACCTCCAGACGCGAGAACGGGTCCCAATACTGACCGATCATCCGATTGGGTCCCACATAGCCCGTGATGACGCTGCCCGCGCCGAACGCCAGGTCGAAACCGTCGATGGTCAACGTGACGATGTCGTCACACAGGGCGTCGCGCAGCGGCTGCTCCATCGCCGCGATGATCTGCGAATTCGGCCAAGCGTTAGCCAGGACATAGATGTCGAACGGCCGCGTGATGCCGCGCGACCGCCAGGCGGATGTCACCTCGGCCTTGCGATGAAAGACGACCCGGCGGATGATCCGAGCGCCGTCGCCGTCGTCGGTGTAGGCGCGTCGCCAGCCACCGGCGTTGGCCAAATACGTCTCGACGCCATACAGCGCGCCCCAGTACATGTTGGCGGTCGGATTGTCGCCGTCGCCGAACTTCGCCGGGACTTCGGAGGAGCGATGATCGGCCAGCGCGACGTGCACCGTCACCGTGATCAGCCCCCGCTGCTGGACTGCACGCACGATCGACGGAGCGAACTCGATGGCATCTGGTGCGAGGGCATCGCTGAGTAGCGCGGAGGGCGCCGCCGACAGCATCGCCGGACTTGCGTCAGATGCCCGCCTCTCCGACATGCGCCACGTGAACAACGCCACGAGGCTGGCGAAGACAACGGCGCCGAGCAAACGGAGCCATTTGCGACGACCTGGGTGCCCGGCGCGTCGATACGGACTTCGGAGATGCCTGGGCTGCTGTGCCATGTCAGATCATCACCACAACGCACGGCCGCTGCGCTGGTGCCAGAAGAGCCCCGAGCTTGCTCGGGGAATGGCCGCAGACCCCATAGGCGCGAACTTCCCGACCAAGGTCGGGGGCTCTCAGGAGTCGGCGTCTTCGTTGATCGCTACGGCGTTTCGTCAGGATCGCCGGACGCCTGCGCCTGGTGGGAAAGCTGAACGTCAAACGTATGCAGACGGCTCAGCGGATCCTCCAGGAAATAGACCTGCATCGCGTGCTCGCCCGGGCTGACGCGGCGGAGGTTCAGCACGAGCGGCACCGAAACCGTCTTGCCAGGCTCGATGGTCAGCGGAAGCCGAGGGCACGCCGATCGATCGGGATACAATTGCCCGCCGTTCACCCGAATCACCGGCCAGCAGGTCTGTGGCGTGTCGGCCTCGTTGGTAAGTTTCAACGTGATCGGCGTGTCGCTCGAGAAATAGCTCAGGCCGAAATCCGTCGTGTGCGGGGCAAAGGGCCAATCCCGAGGGCCCTCAAGTTCGATGGCGATCGGTCTCGGGTCCGGCACGTTTGCGGGCTTCGTCGATGCGACGAGGCGGATCGCCCCCTTGTCCGGCACGTCGATGGCGACGTCACAGGCCCAGTACGTCCCGGCGTCCAACATGTGGATCATGCGCCCCGGAGCGACGATGGGTGTTGCATCGCCTTTGTCCTTTGCGATCCGTAACCAGACGTGAACATCGTCGAACGCCTGGTTGAGCGCGTTCTGGACGGTGACGCCGACGCGCGGGGACGAACCGTCGTTGGGCGCGTCGTAGTAGGCCCGGAGGCGGCCGGTCGGGATGGAATGCTCCAATCGCTCGGTCGCGTTGTCGTCTGCGTAGACGTAGCTGATTTCGTCGCCGTTGACCTCGATGACGCGGTAGTGGCTGAAGCCGGTCGCGCGGCTCCGCAGCGCAGTGCTCGCCTCGTGAGTACGAATCAGGTGCAGGTCATCCAGGCCTTTGAGCTTGGTGGCGAACTCCTTGTAGTCCCAGTCGGTCGAGCCGCCCACGATGAACATCTTGATCTTGTGCTGCTTGACGAACTCCTCGATGTCGCCGCGCTCCCGCCAGATGTCCAGGAGCCCCAGCTCGTCACTGTTGGCGGCGATGAAGTTGAACCGCTTGTCTCGATTCTGCTTCAGGTCGGTGTCGATCCATCCCAGTTGGCTGTAGTCCTGGTCGATCGGATTGCCGGGATGGTCCAGCAGGAGCAGGCCGTGATAGGCGCCGTAATCGATCGTGCCGATCGGCTTTGTGGCGACCTTGTCGGTGAAGCTCGCCTCGTGGTCGTGCAATCCGCACAGCATGAAGACTGGCGCGTTGAACTTCTCGAAGAACTTCAGCACACTTGTCCAACTCGATGCATCGTCTCGAGTTCGGGCCCACTCGGTATAATCACCCGTGGCAATGATGAACTCCGGCGCCAGGAGGTTGATTTCTGCCACCAGCATTTCGTCGAAACTCGGCGCCGTCAGGTCGCCGACGTTCATGTTCGACAGATGCACAAAGCGGAACTTGGACTTGAAGGAATCGACGATCTTGACGCTGTGTCGAGAATAATACGTAGCCGAATTGGTCCGAACCTCGAGGTCATATAGGCCGGGTTCCGTTGCAGCGGGCACCTCGAGGACAAGGCTACAGTATTCGCTGGTATAAGAAGGCGGCGTGGTCGGCCTCAGCGGCACGCACCGGCTGGGTTCCAAGGTGTGCCGCAGCGCGAAGCTGACCTCCCCTTTGACTTCCGGTGGCAGACGCATCACGAAGTAAAACGTGTCGCCGGGCGTGCGGAAGATCGGCCGCCCCTGGGAAGGCTCGCGGATCACGGCGGAGGGCCAGCTCGTCCGGGCGGTCTGCGGCGCGCGGACCGCGGCACGGATCATCGTCTGGCCTGGTCGCGCGGCGTCCGTAGCCTTCGCAGCGTCAGCAGCCGGATCGGCCTTGGTCTCGGCCTGGCCCACCTCGCCCTTCGTTGTTTGGCCGTCGGGAGGAGGCTGTATCCCATCCTGCGGCGATCCCGCCTGCTCTTGAGCTGACAACCCGGTCCCACACGAGAAACACAGACCTACCAGCCAAACGGCCAAGAGACGCCAACGCCTGTCCATGGGTCAACCCTCGATATTCGTGATTGTGTCATTGTGCTTTTCTGGCATTACACGGTTGCCATTTTACGTTGGGGGGGTATTATACGTGATGGGTTGTTGGGAAGCTATCGAATGTAAGTCGACAGGCACACGGGCTAGCGCCCGCATGTCAGCTTGGAGTATTCGGCATGAAAGGTGGCCGGCCGTACCGGATCGTCATGGCGGAACCATTTGACGCCGCCGCCGTAGCCCGCTTACAGGAGATCGGCCAGGTGGATATCCTCCAGGACTCCACGCCCGAAAGGCTGATCGAGGCCCTTCCGAAGGCCGATGCCCTGCTTGTACGCTCCAGGGCCCACGTCACGGCGAGGATCATCGAGGCGGCGCCGCAGCTCAAGGTGATCGGCCGTGCGAGCCCAAACACCGACCACATCGACCTGCGCGCCGCGCGGCGGCGGGACATCAGCGTTGTTTATGCCCCCCTCGTGGCTGTGACTTCCACGGCGGAATTCACGCTTGGCCTGATGTTGACCCTCAGCCGACGCATCCACTACTTCGACCGCCAGGTTCGGGATGGCAAGTATGACGTCCTTCGAGCCCCCGGTGGCCACGAGATGCGCAACCTGACGATCGGACTGCTGGGCATCGACCCTATCGCCGAGAAACTCGGACAGATGTGCACGGCCGCCTTCGGTTCGCCTCTGATCTACCACGACCCGGCCGGCAAGGCACCGAATGAGCTTGAGGCGAAGCAGGTGAACCTTGATACGCTGCTGGGGGAATCCGATATCGTTTCGGTTCACCTGCCGCTGTCGCCCAACACGCGGGGCTTGCTCAACGCCGAGCGGATTGCGAAGCTGAAGCCGACCGCGATCCTCGTAAACACGTCCCGTGGCCCGGTCATCGACACGGTCGCCTTGGCCCAGGCGCTCAAGGGGCGGCACATTGCCGGTGCGGCGTTGGATGTCTTCGAGAGCGAGCCCCTGCCAGCCAACCACCCATTGCGCAGGGCGCCGGATTGCATCCTGACGCCGCACGTCGCCGGCTCGACGCTGGACGCCTCGACCAGCCGGTTCAGCGTGGCGGACGACGTCGTGCGCGTCTTGCAGGGCGAGCCGCCGCGGCACCCCGTCCCGTAGCCCGCATCCCACCCGGACGCTGCCGGCCGTCTCCGCGACAGTCTGAGCGGGTGCCACTGGCAGCTTGCCTGCCAGTGTGTCTGCCCCATGCGCCCGCCCGGGGAGACCGCACGGGCGGACAAGCCGTCCGTGGCACCCAGAATCGAATGCTGCCGGAAGTGTCACGGACGCCTGCCGGCCTCGCAGGCCGTATTCTGCTTGACGAGTCTGAATCCCCAATCTATCTTCGTTTTATTCCGGGGAGCGGCCGAGCCGCCGCTTCGGCTTCCGGACGGCATGATCCAGTCGGATGCCGTGGACAAACCGGCAAACGAAGGTTAAGGAGAACACAGCATGGCGGCAGTAAAGGTCGGCATCAACGGTTTCGGGCGGATCGGCAGATTGGTGGCCAGGGCGATGGCCGAGCGCAAAGGCGAATTCGACATCGTCGCGATCAACGATGTAGGCTCTTCGGCCAAGGCGCACGCTCACCTGTTCAAGTATGACACCGCACAAGGAAGATACGCCGGCACCGTCGAGCACGATGAAACCAGCCTGGTCATCGACGGCGACCGCATCCGCGTCCTCGCCGAGCGAGAGCCCGCCAAGCTCCCCTGGGGCGAACTCGGGGCCACCGTCGTGCTTGAATCCACCGGCGCCTTCCGCAGCAGGGGCGACGGCAAGAAGCCCGGCTACGGCGACCACATCAGGGCCGGCGCGAAGAAGGTTATTCTGTCCGCACCATCCAAGGACAAGATCGATGCGACGGTCGTCCTTGGTGTCAACGACGACTCGCTGAGGCCCGAGCACACCTTCGTCAGCAACGGCAGTTGCACGACCAACTGCCTGGCCCCGCTCGTCAAGGTGATGGTCGACAATCCCGACGTCTTCGGCCGGAAGATCGACGGCATGATGACAACCATCCACGCTTATACCAACGACCAGCGCGTCCTGGACATGGTCCACGGCGAGGATCTGCTCCGCGCGCGGGCGGCGGCGATGAACATCATTCCCTCCACGACCGGTGCCGCCAAGGCCATCGGCCTGGTCGTCCCGAGCGAGAACATTCGTCTGGACGGCTTCGCTTTCCGCGTGCCCGTGTTGGATGGCAGCGTCGTTGACCTGACCATCAGCCTGGAGAAGGAGGTCAGCGCCGAACAGGCCAACGCGGTCTTCAAGAAGGCGGCAGCTACCACCCGCTTCAGGGGCATCCTGTATTACAACGAGGAGCCCCTGGTCAGCAGCGACGTCATCGGCAACCCGTACAGCAGCGTGTTCGACGCCACGCGGACGATGGCCATGGGCAAGATGCTCAAGCTCGTGAGCTGGTACGACAACGAGTGGGGCTTCTCCCAGCGCGTTTGCGACCTCGCCCTGCGACTGGCTGGCATGTAGGCGACGGCGACACACAAAGGCGAATCGCAACAAGTCCGCGAGACCGACTCGTATTCCGAAGCCCACGGATCTCGATCCGTGGGCTTCTTCTGTGGCACTCTCCACGTGCCACTGCTCCGAGCAGTGCGTCACGAGCGGCGGCGGAAGCCGCCGGTTCACCTTACCTGCGTGCCAGTTGCGGCCTCCGCCAACACGTTATCGAGCACCCGCAGGAAATCCTCAATATCCTTGATCTCAATCGTCAGACTCGGATCGATCCGCAGCACCTTGACATCGGGACGACGCCCCACGATGAAGCCTCGCCGCACCAGTTCGCGATGTGTTCGGACCGTGAATGAGTTTTCCGAATCATCTTCCAGTTCAAGCGCGACCATCAATCCACGCGAACGAATGTCCTTGATCCGGCTGGTGCGATCCTTGATTCCCTGCAACCCGGCCACGAGGACATTCGCAATCTCCTTGCCTCGCTCGATCAGCCCCTCCTCTCGGATGACCCGAACGACCTCCCGCACAACGGCCGCCCCCAGCGGATCATTCTGGTGAGACTGCGCGTATTTCACCGGCTCACCACCCAGACGGTCTATCACAGTGTGCGAGATCGCCGTCACACTCACGGGGTAACCATTGCCGATCCCCTTGCCCATGGCAACGATATCCGGCGAGATCCCGTAGTGCTGAAAGCCGAACCAGGTCCCGGTTCGGCCGACGCCCGTCGTTACCTCATTCACAAGAACAAGCCCGCCGGTTTCCTTGACGACACGAACGATGTTACGAATCAGCTCCTCGGGCGGAAAGCGAACCAACCCCGATGAACTGCCGGGTTCGAGAAGAAGACCCCCGATCTTGCCAAATGGGATCGTCGCCCATATGTCGCAATGCCCGCCGCAATCCTCGGCGTACGGACACGCGGCACAGGCCTGCCAGTCGAAACGGAACCACTCGTCGTCCTCGCCCTTACTCGCAGAACCGTAGGCCCCGAAGTAGGAATCCGTCATCGTCATCAGCAATGGTCGGTGAGCGACCATCTGCGCGACCCGCACGCCATACTCGACGGCCTCGCTGCCCGAACACAGGAAAACACATTTGCCGTCCTCGAATCCCACCAGGGACAGAATCTCCCGCGCCGCCTGCTCCACCACGCCGCTCGAGTAACAGAACCCCGCGTGACCGATTCGAGCGGCTTGCTCCGCAATCACGCGAAGCACCTTTGGATTCCCGTGACCGATCGGCGTACACCAGACGCCCGATTCAAGATCGACGTACCGCTTGCCTTGTGCATCATAGAGATAGCAGTTCTCTGCACGGACAATGCCCGTCAGAAGCAGCTCGTGCCCAGGATACCATACGATGTGCGTCATCTGTTCCTCCATGACGGTAGCCGCCCCGACAACTGATAACAGAACACTGACAACTGAACAACGACAACGGAGAATTAAACACTGACAACTGACGAGAATCCAATAACAGGCGTCGAATGCCCACGGACAAGCTCCTTGGCTCGGTTGTCGGGCGCGCACACGCATGGTCGACATGGTTCTCCTTCTCGAGATTCCCCTGCCTGGCCCGCTTGGCGCGTTGGCGCAGCGTGAGCTGGCGCGAGCCAAGGAGACGTATGCACGGTTGCAGAGTCGGTTCCCTGCGGGGAACAGGAATGGGAAACCGACGACTCGAGCACCATCCTAGGAATCGCCCGGCGCGACGGCACGGTAATCGAAGCGTGAGACAATAAGCCTGTGGCCCCGCGAATCGAAAGACACAGGAGTCTGACGATACCGGACGGGGTGTGGCGGTGCTTTGGCGACACCCACGAAGTTGTGTCGGAGCAGTGGGCCGGCGTGATCCTGGCCGTGGCATCCGTGTTGTGCGGCGAGCTGATCGGCGTCGAGCGAAAGCGGGCTCAGAAGCGGGCCAGGATGCGAACGTTGATCCTCATCTGCCTGGGTTCCGCGGTCGGCTTCGTCCCGGGCAGCCCAGCGCTTTCGGTTGCCACACCGTCAACAGGGCTGGCAGGAGAACGAGCGTGGCGAGCAGGCAGTTCACCACGCTCAGCACGACGAGTGCGCCAAGTCGGGCGTTGGATGGCACTTGTGACAGGACCATGACGCCGAAGCCCAGGGCGATGGCCATGGCATCAAGGATAATGGGCGGGCCGGCAGTCTTGACGGCCGCGATCGCCGCTTCGTTGGAAGGCAGCCCGTCGGCCATGGCGTAGCGGAATCGCTCCGTGAGGTGAATCGCGTAGTCCACGCCGATGCCCAAGGTCATGGCGGAGAACATCGACGTCGCCACGCCCAGCGGCATCTCCAGCAGGCCCATGACCGCGAAGTTGACCAGCACGGCCAGGGCGCAGGGCAACACGCAGTAGATGCCCCAGCCAATTGACCGCCCCATCAACACGGTGATCGCCAGGATGCCCAGCAAGGAAAGAAGCAAGGACCGCACCTGTGTCGTGACGATCGCTCCGATCAACGCCTGGCTGACGGCCACATCCCCGGCAAACTCCAAGGAGATGCCGTGCGGGGCAAGGTACGTTCGTTCGTACTGGCGGATGTCCTCCATCAGGTGCCGCGTGGCAATGTAATTGGCGTCTTCCATGAAGACGGTGATCAGGGCCCGGCTGTGTTCGGGATTCATGATCTCGCTCAGGCGGCGATCTCCTCGGACCCGCTTGTACTGCTGCCACAGCCATCGGATGCGGTGGGGTGCGTCGGGGATGCACCGCCAGACTTCCTTCTGTCCGCTCGCCATGTAGTTGATGGTCGAGATGTAGTCGGCGGTGCCGATCACGCCGCCAACGGCATCCTCACGGTGCGACTCGATGAAGCCTTCCAGGCCCTCGACCAATCGAACCGTCTCCGGGAATAGGAATGCACGCGGCCTGATCTCGTACGTGTACAGCTCATCGGGGCCGCGATGCGGCACTGGCCTGAGGGACCCGTCATTGCGGTTGGTCCTGAAGGCAACCAACTCGCCCTGTCGGTCGGCGCCATCGATTCGGGCCATGCGAGGATGACGGGGCCGCTTGCCTCGTCGAATGCTCGAATGCTCGAATCCTCGAATCCTTGAATCCTTGACCCCTTCGGCTCCGCCACCGACATCCGGGGCATCGGGGGGAGAGATGCGGAGCCACCTGCCGATCAGCGTTTTGAGATCGATCTGCTGATCGACGGGCAGCTTTGCCCCGAAGTGCTCCACGTTGCCGCTCATCACCTCGCCGTGGAGTTCCTCGTCGTCCGTGTTAACGCAGACGAGAAGGATGTGCGTTCCGTGAAAGGATCGGTTGACCATCTGGGTAGCCTGGTAGAATTCGCTGTTGGGGGCGAACCCGTCGATCCAACTGTCCTGGACAAAGGCCCGTCGCACACCGAAGGGGGCGGCGACCAGGACGAGGAGACCGGCAAGGATGGCAACATACCGATAACGCACAACTGCCGTGGCGAACCCGTGCAACAGGCCCGCTCGCTCGCGTCGATCCGCGGTCTCGCTTCGCGGATGCGTGCCCTTGAAATGCCGCGGGTTCAGCAGGACGAGGCAGGCGGGAATGACCGTCAGCGACCATAACATGCAGAAGATGATGCCTACTGCGGTGAATATGCCGAAGGCTCGCACCGGCGCGATCGGCGACAGCACGAACGACATGAAACCAACTGCCGTCGTGACGGACGTCTTGACGACCGGCCGCCACATCTCGTCCATCGTCCTGCCGACGAGGATTCGACGATTCGAGGATTCAAGGATTTGAGGAGTCGAGGATTCAAGGATTCGAGTGATCTGGGGCGGCAGCGACCCTTGAATCCTCGAATCCTCAAATCCTGGACCCCTCGAATCCTTCCTCAGGTGTTGCCGGTAATGGCTGAAGATGTGGATCTCGTCGGCGACGCCCATGGCGGTCAGGATCACGGGCAACACGGCGATGGTCAGGTAGATCGGAACACTACACCACCCCATCAGGCCAAAGACGAAGACCAGACAGGCACCGACCTCACCCAATGGCAGCATCGCGGCGGCAAGGCTCCGGAAACTGACGAGAAACACCAGGGCCATGATGATGACCGCGACCGGCACCAAGCCGATGTGCCGCGCGACGAACAGCCGAAGCTCGTAGACCGATCGCGGAAAACGCCATCTGCCCGCTTCGTCGCCACCGGGGATGTGACGGCCCATCAAGGCGGACGGAACGCCGAGGTCCTCAAGGATGTGTGTCCCCAACAGCGATTCCGCCACCGGAGCACCGACGATATGGACCGTCTCGGGGATGTCGCCCTGCTCGGCGACGATGCTCTGGAGCGTTTGGTGGAGTCGGGGACGATCCACACCGTCAGGGACGCCGATCAGAATCGCGGTCGCGCGATCGTCGTAGGAAACGAGCGTGCCGGTGTAGAGCTGGATGCGCTTCAGATCGTCGCGGACCCGGTCAAGGTCTTGGCGTGTTTTGGGCGGTGGTTCGAGAAACCGCCGGTTCCTCAACGAGCCGGTGACGACGCGGTCACTACTCTCCGTGGCCAGGCTGACCACGTCTTCCGGGTCGATCCCTTCGATTTCCCCGAATCGCCCGGTCCATTTCCGAACCAGATCCAGCGTGTGGAGGTTGAAGATGCCGTGTGGATCATCGGACTTGATCACCACGGCGATTTGGTCCAGGACGCCGAACTCGTCCCGGATCGACCGATCGAGTTGAATCTCGCGGGCGTCCCTCGGAAGCAGGGCGTTTCCGTCGGTTCGCAGTCGGAGGCGCGTCACGCCGGGGGCCACCGCCAGCGTGACCAGAATGGCGACCGCCACGACCCGCCTGGGGCATCGAATCGAATACCGATAGACCGGCGTCATGGAGCGTTATCAGCTATTAGCTAATAGCTCCTCGTACGGCGTTTCACAAACAGAACGATTGTACGCTCTGCCGAGAATCCTTGCTCGGCACCAGCTTCAGAACCGAGAAGGGATTCTCGGTCCAGCAATCGTAGTCGCGTTTCCTGTGAAACGCGGTACTAGCTGTTAGCTGTTAGTTGTCAGCCATCAACGGTTTCGTCCTTCATCCTTCATCCTTCATCCTTCATCCTTCATCCTTCATCCTTCATGCGTTCCCCTTGTCAAGCCTCGGAGTAAGGGCGCAAAGCGTCGCGGAAGCCATCCGGGATGGGGGCGGGTACCATCTGGTCGCCCCTGGCCCTCATGCATGCTACTTCCTGCTCGCCCTTGGCGACGAGTTGCTCGGCCCCATCCTTGCACCTGTAGTACTCGAAGTCCATCTTGACACGGTTTTGCACGAACGCCGCGAGCCGCATGCGCAGCAGGACCTCATCGAGGCCCCACAGTTCATCGAAGTACTCGCAGGAGCACCGGACCGTCACCAAACGCAGGTCCCTGGAGAGCTCGCCCAATACCTCGGGCGCGTGGTCGCGCAGGAACATCTCCCGGCACCGGCCCTGCCATTCCAGGTAGTGCGTGTAGTAGACGTTTCCGAGGAGGTTCGTCTCGCCGAAACCCACGACATGACGGTACTCATACACGCGCATCGCTGTTCCTCGTCAACACCGCCAGGACCAGTAGCCCCTCGGTGCCGCGCACCGGCGCCACGAACGTGGCCACGACCAATGACCCGGATGACAGAATGACCCAATCGTCCCGTTGCGACGAAGCGAGGACAAGCGGGGCGTCTAGCGTGACACTCGCCTTCTTCAGGCATTCGCACGCCGCCCAGACGCGGGTGGCTGCGCGATCACGGTCGTCGCTCGTCTCCTTGGCAATCACCTCCGCCAGCGCGAATCGCTCGGGGCCAAGCAGATCTCTCCAGGCCTCACCCGACCGTGCCGTCACAGGTTCGACGTCGCAGCCGATCGGCTCCGGACCGGCCACGGCAAGTGTCAGGTCGCCGGCATGTGCCGCCGATACTGCCCGGCCGTCCGCCGCGACGTCAGGTTTGCCATCTGGCCGACGCCGGATCGGCCCAGTGGCCCCCGGGCCGAGGGCGCGCTGGATCGCAAGATCGCTCCGCTCTCGTCGCTCGGACGCGGTCCCGCGCTCCACCACCACCGTGACATGCGCCCCTGGAACCAGCTCGCCGATCCGCCGCTCAACATACGGCCCCAGCAGCGGCTCGATCCACGGGGCTTGAGGCCCGGTGCCACCCACGATCTGGAGCCGAAGGCCCTCCCACCGCTCACACACCGCACCATCCATCCGGGTCACGTCCACATCGTACACGAAGACGTCCCCGTCTCGCGAGCGTTCGCGGGCAAAGGAGAGGCGCGGACCCGACGTCTGAACAAAGCCGGGTTGGCACCGGTGGGTCTGCACGATGCGGTCCACACCGACCGGCAGGATCCTCGCGTGCGGGATGCACGGTTGTATGGCATGGATGGCCGCGTCTCGGGCGCCGGGATCGCCCAGGACGAGTTGCCCGGGCAGATAACGGCCGAACCAGTTCACACCCTCGCCCGGTCCGATCTCCGCCACGCACTCGGTAGCCATCAAGCGACGATAGCCCCGCAGCCTGCGAAACCGGCCAGCCTGAAACAGGATGCCGCCATACAGATCCCGCTCGGGATCAACGTCAACGGGCGGCACGCCGCAGGGATGAAGGATGAAGGATGAAGGATGAACGGAGCTGCTATCCTCCGCGTCTTCATCCTTCATCCTTCCACCTTCATCCTTCCAGATGCACGTGGCACTGAAATGATCCACCTGAAAGCCGGTCTTCCTGCACCGCAAGACGACGTCGACGCGGCCCGATACCCGCAGGAGCACGGCGATGCGGATGGTCTCTGTCCCGTTGTCGGGCACGACCACCGGCCGGTTGAACTTGACGTTCTCGAACGTCGGGGGCGTCGCGCTACCCATCAACCCCATCGCCGCCTGCGCCATAGCCTCCAAACCCATCACGGCGGGCAACAGCTTGGCACCGGCGAACACGTGATCATCCAGGTAGGGGTCCGCCTCGGCCGTCAACTCGACGTCCAGGACGAGCTCGACGCCTGGGTAGTGCGCTCTCGATCGCTCGACGAATCGCAGCAGCGGCAGATCACGTTCCTCCATCCTCAACGTGGGCGGCTCGCCAAACCGGCCGGCAATGACGACGCGGGACGGCGTCTCCCCGGCCTCGTCGGCTGACAGTCGCCCCAGCAGGAGGCGCAGTTGCCGGATTCCCTCCTCGGTCGGAATCGGCGTGACACCCTGTTGTGCCAAGGCGTCCACACGGCCGAGCCGGTGTCCCATCCCAACGCCCGACCAGACCGACCACTCGAGCGTCAGGCACCGACAATGGGGATGCTCCTTGCCCCAGCGGTCTGCCAGTTCCGCGAGCCAGTCATTGGCCACCGCGTAGTGCGCCTCGCCGGGCATGCCGGTCCGCGCGATGATCGAGCCGAAGGCCACGAACAGTCGCAACCGATCGGGATCGACCGCAGCAAGCACGTTGCGAGCGCCCCGCAGCTTGGGATTCAGCGTCTCGTGAAAGGCGGCCTCATCGAGCGACGTCAACAACTGTGGCACGTTCGTGCCGGCACCGTGCAGGAAGGCGGTGATAGGGCCGAGCTCCGCTTCCGCCCGGCCGGCGGCCGCCCGGACATCGGCCGCGCTGGTGACGTCTGCCGAGAAGTATCGAAACTCCGTGCCCGCCGCGGCCATCCGTTCCAGATTGGCTGACAGCTCGGCGTCTTCCTCGGGCCTTGACCGGCCGAGCAGCGCCAAACGAACGCCCGACTCCTGCGCGAGCGTGAGGGCGCACTCGGCCGCGATGCCCTTGCCGCCACCGGTGACCAGCATCACGTCCTCCCGCCCCACGAGCCACGGCCTCGGACCCGCACGACCATCCACATGGGGAGGATTCGAGGATTCGAGGACTCGCTGTGCCTCCGCGCCTTTGCGCCTTTGCGCCTCTGCGCCTGTGCACCTCTGCACGTCCGCGCCTCTGCGCCTCTGCGCCTCTGCGTGATCCAAAAGGCGCAGCCGCGGGACACGTCGTTGGCCGGACGCGTCGTACCACGCCTCACTGTAGTCAACGGCCGCCATTGCCTCGACGAGGATCCACTCGGTGGCCCTCGCGTGATCCACCGGGACGTCAACGACACAGGTCGTGATGTCGGGTCGTTCCTGGTGGAGCGTGCGGGCGAAGGCTGCCCCGCCTCCGCCGTGCTGCACGAGCACGAACCTCGGTCCCGCGGAGCCCGCCGACCCCACCTCCGACGCCACCGTCACTGCCCGTGCGGCCTCCAACAGGAGCCCTACGTGCGTCTCGTTGGGCTCTGGCGGCAGGCACACCACCACGCCGCCACCCGTGGCACGCCAGCCGAAGGCCGCCTGGATTCTCTCCTTCAACGGATGACCAGGCGGAGCAAAGACACGCCAGCCGGCAGCGCCTTCACGCGGTGCGTCCGCCCCATCCTGTGCTACCGTCGCCATCTCCTGTGGCGCGGCCGCCCTGTCATGTGACACGGCCGTCCTTTCGTGTGCCACGGCCGTCTCGGCCGGGGGCGCTTGGTGTCCTCCCGGCAGGGCTTGTTTGACGAGTTCGACGGTTAGCGGCCTGATCCACGCATCGACACCGGGTGGAGCCCGCCTTTCTTCGACGGCTGCCGCGGCGCCACCCGTTCGCTTCAGTTCCTCCAAGGCCCGGGCCACACCGGCCACCGTGGCGTCGGCGTAATCCGTCGGGGCAACCGGTGGTGCAAGGCCCAGCCGCCGCGCGGACTCGGCGACCAACTGGCCGACGGCTATGGAATTCAGATGCAGATCATCCAACAGGCGGTTGTTGTTCCTGATGGCGGAAACCGGCAGCTCCGCGCGGTCGGCTACGAGCTGCCGGACGACTTCCAGCGGCGTGGCGCCGAGTGCCACTTCCGCGACACCAGTGGGGCGAGCCGCGCGCTCATCCCGCGCCGCCTCGTCGTCTTCGTATCGCCATCCGGACTTGGAGGCCGGCGCACGTTCGCACGGGTTCACGAAGAACCTCGGACGGTGATCGAGGTCGAAGGGCTTCACGTAGCGTCCTTCGAACAACGCCGCGTGCTTGACCGGCGCCCCAATCACGTACGCCGCGCCGACCGCCCCCAGCAGGCCGCCCAACGAAGGCCCACCGGCGTCTAGCGCGACGACCGGCTTGTCCACGAAATCAGCGACCAGCCCGCGGAGGACCTCACCTGGACCGACCTCGATCCACAGGTCCACGTCGTCGGCCACGGCTGTAACGGCTTCCATGAAACGTACCGGGGACGTCACCTGTTGACACAGAATCGCCGCGAGGTCTTCATCTCCTGCGAGGCGCGAACCCGTCACGGTGGACGCCACGGTCCGCGCCACGGGCCGGAATGCCTCGCGGGCTAGGTGCTCGCGCAACGCCGGTGTCGCCGCTTTGACCAACGACGAGTGAAACGCGTGTGATGCCGACAGACGCACGGCGCGAACGCCCTTGGCCTTCGCCCTGCCCATCACGGCGGCAACGGCCTTCGACTCGCCCGAGATCACCGTCTGCCGCGGTGAATTCAGACCGGCGATGACGACCGTTTCGCCGTCTACCAGTTGCTCGACTTCGTCCCGACCCGCTCGAAGGCCGGCCATGCTGCCGTCGGGACTGCTCAGTTCGGCCATCACCTTGCCACGAGCCTTGGCGACGCGCAACAGCGCGTCTCGGTCGAGCGCCCCGCCCCAATAGAGCGCCGCAAGCTCGCCCAGGCTGTGGCCCACCGCCACCTCCGCTGCGATCCCGAGCCCGTCTAGGACGTCGAGTGCCGCGATCGACGCCGTGATGATCGCCGGTTGGGCCACCTCGGTGGCCACGTCATCCACACCGGCCGGCAACGCCGCCTTTGCATACAGCTCGTCCACGAAGTCGAACCGCCGCCGGATCGCCCCGCCGCTCAGGTGCGACGGTGAGCCTTGGCCGGGGAAGAGGAACCCGATCCGGGCTTTGCCCGTCGCTTGTGCAAGACTGATGCCCAACCGGGTGTCGATATGCGCAGTCCGACCTTCCGCCAGCCACGTCGCCAACGTCTCCAGGCGGCTTGTTAGCTCCTCCGGGCTCGACGCGACGATCGACGCGCGCCACCGCGTGGATCGCTGGACCACGGAGCCCCCCGACGAGCCACGGCCCTCAGCCCGTGCGGCCTCAACTTCAGCGGTTCGGGAATCCGACGGCGCTGGCAGCCCGTGGCAAGACTGTGGCACCGGCGTCTCGCCGGTGGGTCTCGTGGTCAGGAACGGCGTTTCCGAACTGCTGGTTTCCCTTTCACCACGGGCTGCCAGGCTCGCCGCCAAATCGGCAAGCTCCGCCTGAGAGATTCGCGGCGCCACCGCCGACAGCCGTTCCACCATCTCCTTCAAGCCCGCGGCGTTCTTGGCCCCAAGCAGGAACAGTTCGGCGTCCTGCGCAGAGGTGAGCAGTGAGCGCGTCCTCGGATCGAGGGCCGCGCGCCGCGACGAGCCCCGGGCTTCGGCCCGTGCTGCCTCGACAGACACCTGTGCCGGGGCTCCTTCCAGCACGAGGTGCGTGTTGATGCCGCCGAAGCCCATCGCGCTGACGCCGGCACGCAGGGCGCCGTCCACCGACCACGATTCACCCTTATCGAGGATACGAAGGACCGGGGGTTCGCCGCTTAGCTCGGGGTGCGGCCGTTCGCAACCTGTGGTCGGCGGCAGGACTTGATAACGAAGCGCCATGGTTGCCTTGATCAGCCCAGCGACGCCGGCCGCAGCCTTCGTATGGCCGATGTTCGCCTTGATCGAGCCAATAGCGGCCACCGACGAGCCACGGGCTTCAACGCGTGCGGCCTCAACGACCCCCGACGATCCGACACCGGCCTCGCGCAGGGCGCGGCATAACACGCGAAGCTCTGTTGCGTCGCCGACCTCCGTGCCTGTGCCGTGCCCCTCAAAATACGCCACCGTGTCCACGCCGAAGCCCGCCCGGTCGTAGGCCCGCTTGAGCGCCAGCAGTTGGCCCTTCTCCTCGGGGCGTGTGATCCCGCCGCTGCCGTCCGAGGAAACGCCCCAACCGCGGATCGTGGCATAGACGTGGCGATGCTGGGCGATGGCGTCCTCCTCCCGCATCAGCACCACGAAGCCGCAGCCCTCGCCCGGCCAGAATCCGGCCGACCGGACGTCGTAGACGCGCATCTTCTCGGGCGCCAGCGCGCTGGTCTTGGCGAAGCCCACAAGCTCGAACGGATCCAAGCTCAGGTCCACGCCACCGGCCAATGCCACGTCCAAGTCGCCGTTGACGAGTGAGTTGC
The DNA here is from genome assembly GCA_016935885.1 of Phycisphaerae bacterium. The sequence goes on from JAFGQA010000418.1 coordinate 17,655, forward strand.
ACGCGTTGATCACCGCCAACAAGGACGAGGCACAGGCGCCGTCCACCGTGTAACCGCCGCCCTTGAAGTCAAACTGGTTGCAGATCCGCCCGGCGATCGTGTTGGACAGTCCGCCAGCCAACGACTCCTCGCCTGTGGGTGGAAACGGCTTCTTGTAGCTTCTCTCAAGGTCCTTCAGGAACCGGTGGCGATGATCCGACGCCCAGCCTTCCGCCGCCAACGCCGCCTCAACAACGCGGCGAACGTACGGCCAGCGAAGCCGCATCACCCCTGCGCGCGAGAACTCGCCGGTCAGCGTGTTGCCCAGCAAGACGCCCGTCGTCTCCCGAGGAAGCCCTTCGCCGTCGGTGCAGCCCGCGTCCGTCAACGCGGCGTCGGCGATGTCCAACGCCAACCAGTGGGCCGGGTCCGCCGAGCGGTACGTGCTGCCGACCACGCGGAAACGGATCCTGTCGAACTCGTAGCCCTCGATCACCGCCGCCTGGGATCCGTAGGTTCGGTCCGGCGCGGCGGGGTCGGGAGAATAGTAATCGTCCCGGCACATTCGTTCGTCCGGCATCCGCCGGAACGCGCGACGTTGGGCAAGCGCGTTCTCCCACAACTCCTGCGGTGACCTGGCATCCGGATAGCGGCATGCCATGCCGACGATAGCAATGGCGGATCTCACGGCCCACGCCCCCCGTCTCTTTCTGCGCGTTCAATGTCTCGACGAGCCCCTGGCTTCAGCCCGTGTGGGCTCTCCGAACCCCGACGAGCCACGGGCTTCAGCCCGTGCGGCCTCGGCCGACGCCCCTGATTGGCGATCGGGTTGCCAGACACCGCACCGGCGTTTGTGGGCCCGATCCCCGGCTCGACACGACCGCCGGCGAAGCTCAACTTTATTCGCCTTCGCCACACCTCGAACGCCGGTTCGGCCCCGTCAGACGGCAGCGATTCCAAGGCCGCGTCCGTAATGCCGGCCGCTTGGGCCGCCGACATCCCGCACAGAACCTCGCACGCCATCTCCGTGTGTGGGGCCAAGTTGCCGGCCCGCTGCCGGGCCTTGGCGGCGAACGCGGCGCCCTGCGCCACACATGGCAGGCTCGCCCCCGCGGCTTCGCGCAACGCCTCCACGCCGCCACGATCGGCGCCGCCCGCGTACGGGCACGCCAATCCGACGCCGCTCCACAAATCGTCCCGACGCTCCGGCGGGAACGACGCGATCGTTGCGGCAATACGTTCCGCTTCGGCGCCGTCCACGAACCAAAGGCACCGACCCAGGCCAAAATCAAACGCCCGTCGGTAGTAGCCTCTGAAATGGCCAGGCACCGCCTGCTGCTCAATGCACCGTTGCCGGTGGAAGAAGCACTCGTGGAATCCATAGCCATCGACGACCAGCCACCGGAGCAGCGGGTCGAACCGATCGAGCCAGCGATCCGGCCGCCTTCGCAGCCGGGCCAGTGCCCAGCCGACACCGACGTGAACCATGTAGGCGTGTGACGCCCCCGGGCCATCGAGGAATGCCTGCACTCGGTTCCGTCTCCACGGTGTGAGGACGTCCAGAAGCGCGAGCGCCATCGCCGCCCCCTCGAAAGCGAAACCACGCACCTCAAGCTCGACCGACTGCAATTGCTGTCCGAGCGCGTCGGCCTTGTCGTTCGTCAGCGCGATGTGATACCCGCGAACAAACATCGAGGCGACGTGCTCCAGACGCTCCCGCGCAGGAGAGTCCCGGCCCGGAAAGCCACGGTGGACAAAAGACGTCTCCTCCGGCGAGATCCCGAAGGCATATCGACGTAACCATCCCGCGAGGTGGCCCATCGCTCCACTCGATTCCCGCACCCGAGACCCGTGGCAGCGTGCATTTCGCGCTGCCGTTATCCGGCTCACGCTCCTCCGTGCGATCAAGCCGGAGCACCGATTGCCATTATAACGAAGGCCGACCCGCTTGTCGCATTTGCGGCCGACCCGACGATGTGCGTAGCACCGGTTTGATCCGCTTCAAGATGAAAAGGGGGGAGTCTCAACGAGCCACGGGCTTCAGCCCGCGCGGCCTCAACCGGACTGGCTTTGCTTCTGCGCGGAGTCAGCAAAGCTGTCCGAACGCGATTCCTGGCTGAAAGCTACAGTGCTCGGGCCATCGCCAATAGGCTCCTAGCCCTGCTGCCCAAGGTCGCCGTGGTGGCGTCCCCAGTACCCCCGACCAAGGTCGCGTGTGTGCTTAACGTTCAAGCGGCGTGGCACGGGCGCCAAAGCCCGTGAATCCACCGCCGAGACGGCGGTGCCACAGGTGCATCCAACCATGAAGTGCTTCAGGCTGTCACGGACCCGGCTTCCACCGATGCCGCGCCGTTGCCGCAGGCATCCGAACACGTTCTTACTCCTTCAATACTCCCATGTACGGAGCTCGTGACCTGGCGGTTCAGTGGGAAACGCCATCGGCCACGCCCAGACGCATCGAGCGTTCACTCAACGGGACAAACCGTGCCGAGGGGTGCCACCAGGATCTTGGCATGGATCCTGTAATACCTGTGGCACGGGCTTCGAAGCCCGTGAAGACACCGCCGAGACGGCGGCAGCACAAGCGTTCTATTGGTACTCGGATTCTCTGCGTTCCCGTGGGATGTCGCCGGCGGTCTCCGTTCCCGTCAGGTCTTCGGCGATGAACTCGGCGGGGATGGCGCCGGTCTGACAGAAGGTGTACAGGATGTCAACGATCTCGTCATAGGGGACGGCAAGCGCTTCCATCTTGCCGTCGGCATCGCTGGTCGGCGTGTCGCCGAGAAACCGGATCAAGTCCGGGACGCTGAAGGGGACCGATAACTTCGGCGATGCTCGGCCGGTACGCTTGTTTTTGTAGATTACGGTCAGGTCTTCGTTGTCTGCCTGCGCGCTGATCTGCGTGTGCAGGAAGCGCTCGTCGCGGCGTTCGCCGGGGTACATGGCGGGTGGTCGGCAACGCACGTGCTCGCCAAAGACCGCGATCCTTGGGGTGGCGGAACGTTGAACGCAGATCAGGTACGGCCCGGTCGAGTCGAGGACGTCGAGGACGAGGTTGTCCTGATACAGGACCTTTGACTGAATGGCAGGGTGGGGCCGACGCCTCAGGCCCCTGTACGCGCGGACGCGGATCGCGGTGTCCGAGTCCCCGAGCAGCTTGCGGAGACACTCGCCAGCCCCGTGCATGTCGACGGCGTAGCCGAGTTCCTCGACGGCCTGATGGCGAAAGGGGCTTTCGGGATCGAGTGCATGCTTCACCACCGCCTCCATGCCGGCGTTGTCGCCCAGCCTCATTCCGGTACGGGCGGCATAGTAGTTCGTCGCGGGCGATTGATGATAATACAGCTCCTGAATGTCGGGCAAGACGATTCGCCCGATCGCTTCCCACGCGATGCCGATCGCTTCGAACTCGGCGTCCGGATGGGCAATCTCCTGGACCAACTCTCTGGTCCGCCGCTGGAGCGCCGCCGGACTTGAGTTGAGCGTCGTGTGGAGGATGTACTCGAGGAACAGGCTCTTGCGGCTGCGGTATTTCCTGGGGATAGTGAGTTCGATCGCGCTGTAGCTTGTGCCCTCGGCGATGGGATCCCTCTTTGTGTAGCGGCCGTTGATTCTGTCGACGATTCTCGCGGCGGTGCTGGGAGATGGATCGTTCAACACCAGGCGCACCTTGCGCGGTCTCTTTACGATACCGCCGCCGAGGACCAGCCCTTTGCGGAGGTCGATCTTGTCGGGCACTTCCTTCTCGAGCCCGATCGGGCTGATGAACATCGGTCCCGTGGCCGTCGCGATGGTCTTCGCCCCCAAGATGCTGTCGATGTCCTCTGCGTGGGGCTTCAAGTCGCAGAGGAAGAGGCGTCCGCTGGCTAGCGACGTGGTTTGCGTTCCCATCGCGCGCACCACGACATCGAATGTGTCGCCCTTGTTCGCCGCGGCGGGGATGAGCCCACTGACTTCCACGAGCGCGGTGTCTCGTCCTTTCAGCATCTCCGAGGGTGATACGGTCGATCGGCCGGGCTTCTCTCGGCGTCGCATCTCCTTGATGATGTGGCTCTTGACCACTTCGGGGCCGTCGCTACCGCCCGTGTCTGGGAGATCGACCACAAGGCCGAAGCCGCGAACCTGGAGGAGTCGCAAGCCATCGACCGTTACCAACTCACCGACCGTGCCGCGGGTCGCCTTGGTCTTGGAAATGAGCCGCGGCGTGGGATCCGGCTGGGAGCCTTTGTCCGTGTGCCAGAAGCGATCCCACTCGTCTTGCGTCATGCACCCGGCTTCCGACAAGATGCATATGGCAGCGGCAATGATGACTGTGATGGTCGTGCGACGTATCCACATGTGTCGGACCTTTGAAGCTCGGATGTACCAGTCGTGGACGCTCAGCCCCGTGTGAAGAGGCGTTTACCCGGCGGGCCAGCTTGTGACTCAAGGCCCCCGGTGTCGCCGGGTGGCAATATACCGTTGGAGCTCTCGTCTGTCAGCCACTGACGCGCGCTGGCGGGCAGTTCTGCCGGTCGTGTCCCCGTTGCTGCTCACGATGCCTTGTGATGGGCATTCGATCGGTGGTAGGCGTTCGACCGCAAGTCCTTCTGGGCTGTGGCTTTATGGAAGCCCGGCGAGAGACTTGACGATTTCCAAACCTGGGGTATATTTAAGGGTGGTAGGATAACGCGGTGGTCGCGGGGGGCGCTGCGCTGCGGCACGAAAAAAAGCGGTCATTGGCGGAAGATCCTTGTTGACACGGCCGATCAGTGTGTTAGAGTAAGGCGCTCGTGAGTGGCAGACCCAAGCAGGTGTGCTGCGTGCGGGAGCAACCGAGGCCAACCATGCCCCGGTGCCGAAGTGCTCTTTGACAAGTGAACAGAGATCGCCGCGAGAATGTGGAGCCGCTCGCACGCTGCAATGTGCGACGCAGTTCAGATCCTAATCAACCGGCAGCGGACTCACGTCGTGGGTCGGTTGGTGGGTGTGTTTGTCGGCCGCCGTGGTGTGGTCGGCAAGCTCAAACATTCTCGTTTGCAGACGAGCGTTTGAGCCTTAAGTCTTCGTAAGAATCGCGAGACGGCGCAGCCGTCCCGCGTTCTAACGGATAAAAAGCGAAGAGTTTGATCCTGGCTCAGAACGAACGCTGGCGGCGTGGCTAAGACATGCAAGTCGTACGGTGCGTTGTGGTTTACTATGGCGCATAGTGGCGAACGGGTGAGTAACGAATAGGTAACGTACCCCGGGCACGAGGGATACCGCCGGAGGCTTCGGCCTCCTTTGCGAAAGTGGTGTTAATACCTGATGACGTCTTCGGGTGGCATCGCCTGAAGACCAAAGGGTGGGGACCTTCGGGCCTACCGGCCTGGGATCGACCTATTTCCTATCAGCTTGTTGGTGAGGTAACGGCTCACCAAGGCAGCGACGGGTAGCGGGACTGAGAGGTTGGCCCGCCACATCGGGACTGAGACACTGCCCGGACACCTACGGGTGGCTGCAGTAACGAAT
>JAFGQA010000046.1 GCA_016935885.1 Phycisphaerae bacterium
GCACTCTCCAGACCGTCCACTCATCGGAATTGACGACGCAGAATACGCAATTGCCACAATTGGCGCACCACGAGGAAACGCTACGATGACGTTGTTGCCCATGGAAGGGCGGTGGGCACCGTTTCGCAGGAACGGATTCTTCTTGTCGTGCAGTCAGGGTGATGAACGAAGGAGGAGGCGGTGCCCGCCATTGTTTCTTTCCTCGATGGGTTGGCGGCATTTCTTCAGACCCCCGTCCCGGTCATTGTGGTCTGCTCTATTGCCGGGCAGGCACAGGCGGGAGTGGTTGTCAGGTGGGCGAAGCGACCGCACCGGACGAACGCAAGGGGCCGGCAGCACACCGACCCCCATGTTCAAGACGGGCTCCGATTGTGGGGTGAGCCGTATCTACCGTTTGACGGAAAAGCGTTCGCGTGTCCTGCTATCGCGGGAAGAGGTCCCACGGGAAGGCCCACGGCCAACTCCAACTGGTTCCGTTCTCTTCCTTGGCCTCGACGGAGGTTTCCTGCGAGTCGACGAGTTGCCCTGCGAGATACACTTGCACATGGACCGCGTAGGTCCCGGCGATGCTCAGCTTCACCGGAGACTCGTAGGTGAAAGGCGTTTCCACCTGGGCGACGGCGTCCTGCGGTGCGGTCCAGTACAAATCCACGGTGATATCCCGTCCGGCCAGGCGCGTGATCGAAACGGACAGCACGTAGCCGGCCGTTGGCCAGGTGCCGGCCACATGGATGACCGCCGTCTCGGACGTGGTGGGATGGTATGGCGTGACCCAGACGTTGTCGATCACGTCCAGCATGGTAATCGGCGTGGGCGTGGGCGCGTCGACGACCTCGAACGACAGTTGCTTGCTGCCGGCCAGAAGGTTGTTGCACAGCGACTGGATAAACAGGCGGTACGTTCCTTTGGCCAGCACCCCCAGCGATTCCTGGGCGTGTCCGGCGCCGAAGACCGAGCTGCCGGTGGATGGCTCGGTCCAGTAGATCCGGATCATGTACATGCTTCCGATCTGCTGCTTCTCGATCCGATCCACCTTCAGGGCGTCGGCGGCCGTCACGTGCAGCACCACGGGTGCGGCGGTGGTGGGGGTGGTCGGCGAGACGTACGCGTCTTCGATGGCCCCTTTTCGCTGCAGAGACGGAAAGGTGATACTCTGGGCGGTCGTAACCGCCGCCATCGCGAGCAATAGTCCTATAATGATTCGAGCCTTGTCCATCGTCCTGCCTCCTTGCAGATAATGGTTTTCAAAATGCCCCCCGTCCAACGTCGTCCGGGCGTGCCTGTGATGTCGGCGTTCTCCGAACCCGCCGATTGAAGGGCAGTATACGACGGCACAGTCGCGCATGTCAATTGTGGCAACTACGTATTGTCGATTGGCGAGGTTGGGTAAGATGGGCGTGCTGGTTCTGTCGTTTGCGGACGGCCCACGAGTTCGACGAGCCGGCTATGAATCCCGGCGTTCTTCGCGGCCAGCGCGTTCAGGCGGAACGTCGTTCCGTGCTTGGCGAACAGATCGAGGGGGGCACCGGAGAGGTCCGAGACGATCCCGCCGGCTTCCTGTACGATCAATGCGGCCGCGGCAACGTCCCAGGGCTTGAGGCCCGATTCGTAGTAGGCCCCGAAACGTCCGGCGGCGACGTAGCAGATATCCGTTGCCGCCGATCCGAATCGCAGAACGTCCGTCGCCACGTTCATCACCTGCTCGAAGACCTTCATGTGGGGATGCAGATCCGGGCCCTGGTCGTAGGAAAACCCCGTCGCCACGAGACTGGCCTCCAGCGATTTCGAGGGGGTCTGCATCTGGAGCGGGGTGCCGTTCAGGTACGCACCGTGATGCCTGTGCGCGTGAAACATCTCCTGGTCGCAAGGCACGTAGACGGCGGCCGCCTCTACCATGCCGGCGTGGCAGAAGGCGATGGAGACGGCGAAATGCGTCAATCCGTTGGCGTAGTTCCGCGTGCCGTCGAGAGGATCGACGATCCAGAGTCGCTCAGCGTCATGGTGCGTCGGACGCGACTCCTCGGCGAGCACGGCATCCGATGGGAATCGCTTCTCGATCTCCTGCAGGATGATTTGTTCGGACTCCTGGTCCTGATGCGTTGCATAGTCCTTGGCGCCGCTTTTGGTTCTGGCGATGTCCACATCGTTTCGGCTTTCGCACAAGTAGGCGCCTGCTCGTCGGGCGGCCTCGATGGCGGCCTGGAGCTCGTCGGAATGCGAAGTCTTCGTCATGCTATTGTCCTGTGTTGTCTGTCAGTCCCTTGCATCAGGTCCCTTGGCCGGATCAGGCACGTGTTGGGGCATTCTACCAGAGGTCGGAGGCGCCCGGTATTCTTTCCTGTCCGTACCGTCGGAGTGGGGCGTGTCGGGCAAGAGACAAATTTGTAAGGCCATCTTGGTTCGTCTACATTTTTGTTTCACGTTGTCTCTCCGGTTTCATCCCGAGTCATGCCTATATGTCGTGTTTTGGGAATGGGTTGCGATCATTTGTGGGCTTTCGCAGATGCTGGCACGCAGCTTGCAATGGATGGGGCAGGCATCATCGAAAGTCCATGGATCGAACCGTGATGGCAGTAGCAATGTCAAGTGATGGCAACCGTAACCGGAAGTAGGAGAAAAAGGCAGATGAGCAAGTCCAAGGCAGCAGCGTGTGTGGCAGCAGTGATTCTGGGGATCGGTGCGACGGGTCTGGCCGCCGGTGATGTCAGC
>JAFGQA010000419.1 GCA_016935885.1 Phycisphaerae bacterium
CAAGGGTGAACGCTGACCGCTCCCTCACGGTCGCGGTTCCGATCGGCGTCGGCGGCATAGGCAATCTCAAGCTTAAACTGCTGTAGCCAAACGGCAAAATCGCTCACGTTATTCCCGCGCGATGCCTTAGCAGCCCGTGGTAAAAGGGAAAACAGCAGTTCGGAAAGGCCGTTCCTCACCGTGAAAACCACCGGCGAGACGCCGGTGCCACAGTTTCGCTACGGGCTGTTAGGTACTGCGCCTGCGTCGCGAACGCGACAGAAGCAGCGCCCCGCCGACCGCGACCAGGCCGATCGTCGTCGGCTCGGGGACGGCCGTTATCGTGAAGGAGAATCGGTAACCGTCCAGGCCGTTGGTGGTGCGATAAGTGGGCAAGTCCAGGGTAAGCACCTCGTCCAGCAGAAGCTCCCAAACGGTTCCCTCATCCGGCGCACCCGAGACGCCATCCGGCACGGACACGAGGTGCAGAAGGTAGCGGCGATCCGGCGGGGGGGGGTAGGTCGAATCAGACACCATCGAGAAGTACATCGATTCTTCTTCTTCGGGATACGATGGATCGGCCCAGACGTAAAGCGACTCCCACGACATCCCCTCGTCGGGTGCAAGCAAGGAACGATAGTCCGTGCGATAGAAACCGGTGTCGCCCAGCCACCCCTCGGGATCGTACTCGTGGTACACACCCGCGAAACCGGTGCCGGCGGTGCCGATCAGGTAGTCAAGCTCGGCATCCCATCCGTCCGTGGCGTCCGACCGGACGCCCAGCATGCTGGCGCCTCACCCACAGTACTCTCCGAAGGCGAAGCTAAACTCGTATCGTTCCTGTGCAAGGCCTTGGCTCGCCATCACCAAAGCCAGTACTGCGGACATGCACGTGAATGTAGGGCCACACCTCATCCCGCTTCTCCTCCCAGAACATGACGCCGGGCAGCTTCCAAGCATCCTCCGGGGACTCTCGGACAGTGGCAGTATATCGGAACGTCGCGTCGAATTCAAGGACGCCGCCGTCCGGGTCGCGCGACGCTCAGGGGGTCGCGTGGAGCAAGAGTTGGCTCAACCCGGGGCGATCCGCCAAGCGGCAAGCCGAGGTCACGAGGGCCGTCACGGTGTCATGTCCGTCGGTCGTACGGCGGTGCCGCACTCCGGGCACCGCCCGCTGACGTTGCCCGTCAGGTCGTAGCCGCAGCGCTCGCAAAGGCCGGGCGCGCATCGCCGACGGTCCCGCAGCCAAGCAATGACCTGTGGGATGGCGGCGGTGAGAAGGCAGAGCACACCCATCGCGAGGTATCTGACCTCTTGGCGATCCTCGTGGCAGACGATGCCTCCCGCCAGCAGCAGGGCCAATGCAATCGCTACGCCGCCACAGACCATCAGCGCCTTCAACCGCCGGTGCGGTGGTGGACTCCATAGTGATTCGGCCTGCCACACCGAGACCCACACAAGTAGTGGGATCAGGAGCAAAGCCCAGAACGGTACGTGAAGGCCCAGACCGTTTGGGCCGCCCGGCAAGCCGCGCCATTGCTCGGACGGTGCAGGCATCAGTGGGCGGATCGACCAGCCCACTGGCGGTATCCCGACCGGGAACATTCTACGCCTGATCCATCCCCATCCGTAACCATACTCGACAGCGCCGTTGCCGACGAAAAACGAATAACCGTCTCCGCCGACGCGACCGATCACTCGATATTGGGTCCCTGCCCACAAGATGAGGATCAGCAAGCACCAAGCGCCTCCACCCCACTTGAGCGCACGTTTGATCCGGGATCGCGTGGGCATGACGGGATTATACGCCACAGGGCTGAAGAGGTTCGACAATGCTGAGGTGCATGGGCCACATCGCTCATTGTGCCCTGCACCGGCGGTGGATATAGTCCGCCCGCATGGCCCAAGACTCGCGATATCTCGGCTCGGCACGTGTGATCGCCTGCTGCACGTTCGCCTCGCGCATCACCGGGCTGGCCCGTGACGTCGTGCTCAATCACGTCTACGGCCAAGGTTGGGTCCAGGACGCGTACAACTACGGGTTCCTGATTCCCAACCTGTTCCGCCGACTGTTTGGCGAGGGCGCGCTGTCGGCGGTCTTTGTCCCGACGTTCACCGACGTGCTCGACAAGCGCGGACAGCCGGTGGCGTGGCTGCTGTTGGGCCGAGTCGCGGGGTTCATGGCGCTGGGGCTGGCGATCCTGACCATCCTGCTGGAACTCGGTGTGCTGGCCGTCTGGCATTTTGCGCCGGGCGGGCAGATGCGATCGCTGCAAATCGGCCTCACCGCGGTGATGATGCCGTTCATGGTCGGCGTCTGCATGTTGGCGCTGTTCTCCAGCATCCTGAACTGTGTCCAGCACTTCACCGTCCCCGCGTTGCTGCCGTGCGTGCTGAATATCATGATCATCATCGGCGTGCTCGCGGTCGGGCCGGCGGTCGGCGACGCGCTGGAAGAACAGATCTACGGCGTGGCCGTCTGCGTGCTGGTGGCGAGCGTGATCCAACTGGCGATCATCATGCCGGTGCTACGCGCGCACGGCGTGCGGTTTCGCCTGTCATCGAGCTGGACCGATCCCGAGCTGCGACACATGGGGCGGACCTTTCTGCCGGTGCTTCTGGGACAAGGTGTGCTGTTGTTCAACGTCTTCTTCGATGCCCAGATCTGCACGTTTCTGACACAGGGGCCCGAGGATCCGGCAACAGGTTCGTTTCTCGCATGGCAGTTCAAGTATCCGCTTGAAGAGGGTGCGCTGTCAGCGGTGAACAACGCCCAACGGCTGTATCAGTTCCCGCTCGGGGTCTTGGCTATTTCGCTGGCGACGGCGGCGTTTCCCCTGTTCAGCCTGTACGCCAGCCGTGGTGAAATGGGCAGCCTGCGTTCGTCGGTGGCCCAGTCGCTGCGTTTGGCGGTCTTCGTCGGACTGCCGTCGGGCGTCATCATGATCCTGCTCGCCGAGCCGATCGTTTCGCTGTTGTTCCAGCACGGCCGCTTCGGTCCCGAGCAAACGCTCCGTGCCGCGCGCGTCCTACAGTGGTACGGGCTGGGCATGACGGCATTCTGTTGCCAACACATCCTGCTGCGTGCCTTCTACAGCCTGAAAGACACATTGACGCCGATGTGGATCAGTTGCTACCTGGTCTCGCTGAGCATCGCGATGAACCTGACGCTGGTCTGGCACGCAGGCATTAGGGAGATGGTATTCGGCATCAGCACGACGATCGCGTCATGCCTGCACGTCTGCATCTCCGTCTGGTTGTTGCGCAGGCGCATGGAGGGGCGAATCGGGGCAAGGGCCATCGCAGCCTCGGTTGGGCGGACGGTGGTGGCGAGTGCCGTGGCGGGGCTAGCAGCCTGGGCCCTGCTCCGCTGGACGGCGGGAATGGACGCGTCCGGTGTTGGCACGACCGGCGCCCGGGCCGCGCAGGTCTTCGGGCCGTTGATCGGAGCCGTGCTGGCCTACCTCGCGACGGCTCGCTTGCTGGGCATGGAGGAAGTCCGCTGGTTACTGTCTCGCCATCGGCCGCCGTTATAATGCAAGACATGGCCGATGTGGATCACGCGGATCGCCTGACGTTTGACGCCATCGCCGTCCCGCTGGAGTCGCTGGGCAAGCCGGCGGACTTGCGGGCACTGTTCGGCAACGACCACCCCGTCGAACTGGAGATCGGCTGTGGCAAGGGCGGCTTCCTTCTGCGGATGGCCGAGAAGTGCGCGGAGCGGAACTTCCTCGGCATTGAATGGGCCAACAAGTACTACAAGTTCGCGGCCGACCGAATGGCTCGCTGGGGCATGGCCAACGTCCGCCTCATCCGTACGGACGCCAAGAACTTCGTGATGCACAGGCTTGCACCGGGCTGCCTGTCAGCATTGCACGTCTATCATCCAGACCCGTGGCCGAAGAAGCGCCACCACAGGCGGCGATTGTTCACGCCGGACTTCGTCGAGGCGGCCGTGCGGGTCCTGGCACAAGGCGCCCGACTGGCGATCCAGACAGACCACGCCGGATACTTCGAGCAGATCAGGTCGGTGACATTCGCCCGGCAGGAGTTGGCGCAAGTCTGCTTCGACGATGCCGAGTTCGGAACGGTTAACGAACGCACTGAGACAAACTTCGAGATCAAGTACATGCGGGAGGGCCGCCTGATCTATCGTTTGGCGTTCAAGCGTGTGAGATGACGAACGAGAAAGTGGAATGGCGAACAAGCGCGTGCGACGATGAAGAATTCACCCGCAGACTGTGCCACAGAAGGCCCGCCTGTGTCGCGGAACCGCGGCGCGGAGGTCTCGCCTGTGGGACCACCGCCGCGACGGCGGTGCCACGCAGATTCGCCCGGCCATGTGGACCGATCAAGCCACGTTAGCCCGCCCGGCCGCGTGAGCCTGTGGGGCCACGCGAATCTGGCGACGGTGTTCAACCGCTTTGTGGCGTTTGCCATCGTGTTGTTTGTGCAGGCGTACCAGTTCGCCTTGCGGCCACTGCTGCTTGGGAGCTGCAAGTTCTGCCCGAGTTGCAGCGAGTATGCCATCGACGCGATCAGGCGCCACGGCCCATGGCGCGGCGGCTGGCTCAGCCTGCGGAGGGTCTGTCGCTGCCACCCGTGGAGCCAGGGCGGCATCGATCCTGTGCCCGATGCGGAACACCAACGATGATGCGCAGCAGCCTGCCGTCGCGCAGCGCAATCCCGAAGAGCCGCGTGCGTCGGCTCGGAAGGCCTTTTACAGAGGACAAGTATCTGACATTTGTGAGAGACCGCGCGGACTGAAGGCCAAGGCTCCTCTTCGTGAAAGGCAGTTGGTTGGGATTACGTGGAATCCCTCAGTTTCCACTTGGGCGGTCGGCCGTATCGGGTCCCCTCGCCGGTGATGCGCTGTTCGGACGGGATGCCGACCTCCTCGACACTGCTTGGATGCCGCAGGTCGGCCAGTGACTCGTCAACCTGCTTGCGGAGGTAGTCCACGGCCTCTGCCACGTCGTTGGTAACCAGGAACCTGTCCAGGTCTTCCGGCGAGATCGTTTCGTACTCTTCAAGCATCGTACCCCGCATGAAGTCCACCAGCGGCATCCAGTACTTGGAGTCGAACAACACGACCGGGTAGACAGCGCTCTTGCCGGTTTGGATCAACGTCATCATCTCGAAGAACTCGTCCATCGTCCCAAACCCACCGGGAAAGCAGACCATTCCCAGGCAGTACTTGACGAAGATGACTTTGCGAACGAAGAAGTAGTGGAATTCGAGGCTGACGTTTTGATAGGCGTTGGCTTCCTGTTCCTCGGGTATCGAGATGTTCAGGCCGGCCGACATGCCGCCGGCCTCGTAGGCGCCCTTGTTCGCCGCTTCCATGATGCCGGGGCCGCCGCCGGTGATCACGCCGAACCTCCGCTCCACGAGCTTGGCCCCAAGCTCCTCCGCCCACTTGTATTGCGGCTTGTCAGGCGGCATCCGTGCGGACCCGTACACGCAGATCGCCTGCCCCACCTGGCTCATGGCCTCGAAGCCCTCGACGAACTCGGCCATGATGCGGAAAATGCGCCAGGTCTCGTGCGCTGGGTCCCTGTATAATGGTCCGTTCTCCGCCATCGTAGGCCTCACAGTCCGTTGGGGGTCCGTGTTTCAGGCAATGTATTCTATGGCTCGACGCACTGAACCGCAACAGATGAGCGTCTTCGCCCGGGAGCGGGGGTCCGTGACGCTTCCGGCGGCATTCGATTCTTGGTGCCACGGGCGGCTTGTCCGCCCGTGCGGTCTCTCCGGTGGGCGCGTGGGGCATACACACTGGCAGGCAAGCTGCCAGTGGCACC
>JAFGQA010000420.1 GCA_016935885.1 Phycisphaerae bacterium
GCTCGGCCAACAGCAATGGGCCACTACCCTCCGGAGGACCGCCCCGCGTGGCTCGACTCAGGAAGTATGAATAATCCGGGTTAGGGCGGAACGCCGCGGGCGCGGGCGAGTTGTGTTCGGAGGCCACGAAGGCTCTCAAACAGGCCTCTGTCAACCCCTGCCCAGGAGGCCTTGTCGTAGCGGGCCTCCCCCACGGGTTTCGCCTCGCCCTTCGGGGGAATCAACCGGACCTTGCGCTCGCCACGGAGGACTTTCCACGAGGCTTGGTTCAGCTTCACCACCGGGCGATCGCCAGTCGTGCGGTCGAGGAGTTCCTGATCGATCAGTTGATACATCAGGTGTATCAGGCTCTTCTTGGGCGTGTCCTTCATCAAGCCGTAGGTGCTCAGCTCGTGATGGCGGAATGCCGTGACGAGGTCGGTATTCGTGCCGCGGAGGACGTCGGCGACGTGGCCGATGCCGAAGCGCTGCTGCACGCGGGCCACGCAGGATAGGATCTTCTGTGCGGTGACCGTGCCGTCCTCTGCCTCGTCGCGTTCGCCCAGGCACACGTCGCAGGCGTTGCAGTTTTCTTCGTCGTACGCCTGGCCAAAGTACTCAGACAGCGACCGGTGCCGGCAGCGGTTCGGCAGGCAGAATCGGCGTATGTGTTCGAGTAATTCCGACGCGGCCGCGAGGACTTCCGGCGGACTGTCGGCCTCCTCAGTGCTTCTCTCGATGAGGGATTTCCACCGCAAGACGTCCGCCACCGAGTAGAACAGCACGCACTCGGCCTCCAGGTCGTCGCGGCCGGCCCGCCCGGTCTCCTGCTGGTAGTGCTCGACAGACTTGGGCATGGCGGCGTGGATCACGCAGCGGACGTCGCTGCGGTCGATGCCCATGCCGAACGCCACCGTGGCGACGATGACGTCAATGTGTTCGTTGGTGAAGTCGTCTTGCGTGCGGCGGCGGTCATCGGCCTTCATGCCGGCATGGTAGAAGGCGGCGCGGATGCCCCGGCCCTGAAGGTAGCCGGCCAGGCGTTCGGTATCATTACGGCTAATGCAATAGACGATGACCGCTTGGCCGCGGTGGCGTTCGATCACATCGATGATCTGCCGGTTTCGGTTGCTGCGCGTGATGACGCGATAGACAAGGTTCGGCCGGTCAAAGCGCCCAATGAGCACGGCGGGGTCCTTCAGGCGCAACTGCTCGATGATATCGTCACGGACGCGCTGCGTCGCGGTAGCGGTGTATGCGTGGATGCTGGCGTCGGGAAACCGCTCCTTGAGCACCGAGAGCCGGCGGTATTCCTGACGAAAATCGTGGCCCCAGTGGCTGATACAGTGGGCCTCGTCGATGGCGAACGCTCGGATGGCCAGGCGGTCGACCAGGTTCAGAAACCAGGGAGTCAGCAGGCGTTCCGGGGCAACGAAGGCGAGCCGGCACTTCCCAGACGCGACGAAGTCTTCTGCCAGCCGGCGCCCTTCGGCCGTCAGACCGCTGTGTAGGGCAGTGGCTGGATAGCCACATGCCCGCAGGCCGTCGACCTGATCCTTCATCAGCGAGATCAGCGGCGAGACGACGATGTCCGTCCGACCGATCAGGATCGGTGGCACCTGGTAGCACAGTGATTTGCCGCCGCCGGTCGGCAGCACCACCAAGGAATCCTGCCGGACCAGCCCCGCGCGGATGGCCTCCTCCTGCATCGGGCGAAGACCAACGAAACCCCAGTAACGACGGACTGTGTCCAGGATGGAGGGCAGGGAGTGCTCGCGGCCCGAATCAGCGGTTCGCATGACTGGACAATCTAGCGTGCGGACGCCATCCAGGGCAACCGAGCCGCGGTGTGTTCGCAATGAGCTGGGGTTCACGTTCCGGGCCGGTGTGCGGTACACTGCCCGGGATCTTATGGGCAAGAAGACGAAGCGACAAGCGGCGACGAGGAAGCAGGCACCGCGGCGCGACAGTGCCACGAAGACCAACTCGGCAACGGTAGGCTTGCCGGGGAAGACCGGTTCGGCGGCAGTCGGCTCGCCGGCGGACTTGGCGGACTCGGTCCTGTCCGGCCGGCGGTTTCGCAAGCCCGCCCGGCTTGTGGGAGCACAGGCGACGATTCAGAGCAGGATGCCGGTCCTGGTGCTGACCGGACTTAGCCTACTGATGTGCTGCCTGGTGTTCCCACCGGTCGATTGGTGGTGGCTGGGCTACGTGTGCCTGGTGCCGTGGCTCGTGTGCGTTTGTGCGGCGCGGAGAACGCGGTTCGTCTTCCTCGTCAGTCTGCTGTTTGGGCTGGGCTTCTTCCTGGTTCACGTTCGATGGTTGATCGCTGTGACGTGGGAGGGTTATCTGGCCCTTTGCGTCGGCTTCTCGGTATTCTTCCCGTTGGCTGCCTGGCCGATTCGGCACATGTATCGGCGGCACGGCGTTTCGGTTGCCCTGACGGCGCCGATCGCCTGGGTGGCCATGGAGTACCTGCGATCGATCGGCGACCTGGGCTTCCCTTTCTTCCTGTTGGGTCACAGTCAGTACAAGATCCTGACCATGATCCAGATCAGCGACCTGGTGGGGGCATACGGCGTCAGCTTCGTGCTGGTCATGCTCAACGGCTGGATCACCGATTTGCTGATTCAGCCCATCCTGATCTGGCGAACGGAGCGGGGCACGCGATTGCCGGTCGGTTCACTGACGACGCTTCTGGTCTTGCTGGGAACAGTGATCTACGGCAGCACCCAGCGTTCAAAGGCGTCCTTCATGCCCGGGCCGAGGATCGCAATCGTACAGCACGATTTCCCGATGTATGTGGATCGCCGCGGGTACGATTCGGACACGATCTTTGGGGCATACCTGGAACTGGCCCGCAAGGCGGCCGCCGAGAAGCCGGACCTGATCCTCATGCCCGAGACGGCGATCGCCTGCTACGTCAACGACGAGTTTCTTGATGCCTCGCCAGCGGATCTCGAAGAAATACGCCAGCAGAGGTTCCCGCGTTTCCCGAAGGGCTCCTTGAAGGCCTACCAGAGCTTCAGCCGCAGGGTGCGTGATGCGTTTCAGGCGTTGAGCACCGAGTTCGGCGTGCCGATCGTGCTCGGTTCGTCGTCGTTGGAATGGCGGCCAAAAGCCCTCCCGCCGGGAGTACAGACCTTCAACTCAGCGTTCCTGCTCGAGCCAGGGGAGACACGACCCGTTGCCCGCTACGACAAGGTGCACCTGGTGCTGTTCGGTGAGTACGTGCCGTTTCGGTACAGCTACCGCCCACTGTACGACTGGTTGAACTCCATGACGCCCTGGGGGGGAGACGGTGTCGAATACTCGCTCACGCCGGGAGACAGCTATACCGTGTTTGAGTTTGGCGCCGTCTCACGAGACAACCAGCGGTATCGGGCGGCCGTGCCGATCTGCTATGAGGAATGCATGCCCTACATCGCCCGAGTGTTCACGCGTGGCGGCGGAGAATCAGGCGGCAACAAGAACATCGACATGCTCCTCACCATCAGCAACGACGGCTGGTTCCTTCATGCCGCGGAACTGGAGCAGCACTTGTCCACGGCGGTCTTCCGGGCGGTGGAGAATCGAATCCCCATAGCCCGCAGCGTGAATACCGGGGCGAGTGCCCAGATCCACCCAAACGGTAAGATTCACGATCTCGTTGCACTGTCGGAGGAGACCGGCAGGCGGCTCGACTCGGTGGTTACGGCGATGGACAGGCTCAAGGTCCTCGTGGACAGGATGGAGCCGCAGGTCTCATCGGAGGAAGCGTACAAGAAGACGTTCGAGGAATTCGGCCGCGTATATTTGCAGGATCTTCTCAAGGCGCTCCAGGCGGCTGGGCCCGAGTACACATACATGGACGAACGGTTCAGGCCCTTGTTCCGAAGGTTGACCGACAAACGGACCGAGTTCCGCCTTGGCGCCATTCGGGAATTCCGCGAGCGGCTCGACGACAGCTTGGAGACGATCGCCCGGTGGCGGACAAAGCCGTGGACCGCGCCGGGTTATATCATCGCCAACATGCAGTGCGACAGCCGAGTCACGATCTATACACGGTGGGGCGACTGGTTTGCCCAGGGCGCGGTGGCGTTGTATGTTTTGATGCTGGTGGATTGGCTGCTGCGACGGTCCTCTCGGCGGAAGCCGGCGAGGATAAGGGATGAAGAATGAAACGGACTCCCATCTATCAGCCGTCGGTTGTCATTCATCGGTCGGCAATGATCTTGTTGTTCGCCCTGCCGGGATGCGTCGCGCCGCCCGGACGCGGGTCGATTACCCTGGAAGAGCAGGTCGGCTTCCGGACCTCGGCGATCCAGGTTCTCAAGGAGGCGGCCCTCTGTGATGAGCCGGCCCTGCGAATGAACGCGATCGAAGCACTGGGCGAAGTTGCGCCGAGGGAAGGTCTGCCGTGCATCGGGCTTAACATAGAGAACGGCTACGCGGGCGTCAGTTTCGCGGCGATGATGACGTTGGGTTCCATGGGCAACGCCGACTTCATCGATCGAATCCTCACGCGCGCCGAGCACCCAGATCCCAACGTCAGGATCGCGGCACTGTACGCCCTGCATCGTCTCGGCGATCAGCGGCGTACCGGCGAATTGTCCGATTACATGTTGAATAACCGTGATGCGCGGGTTCGCGCCAACGCGGCGTTGGCTGTCGGAAGACTGCGTGAGCCGTGTTCGGCCAAGCTGCTCCATCGGGCCTTGAAGCGTGAACGCAAGGACCTGCCCAAGATGCAGATCACCGAGTCGCTGGCCCTTCTCGGTGATAGACATGCCACCGAAGTGCTGCTGTATCAAGGCAACAGCTCCTATCCTGACCAAGCGACGCTGGCGTTGATGCTCCTGGGGAACGCGACTTGCCACGAAGCGGAGGACTTGTTTCGAGATCGCCTGTGTCGGGCCGATTTCCCAGAGGTGAAGCTCGCGGCCGCCCGGGGTTTGGGCCGGCTGGGTTACGAAGACGGGCTGGACGTAGCCATCGGGCACCTTTGGTACCGTTCGCCCCGAAAGGGCTGGGACAACGACCCGGCGGAGCAGCAAATCGCCCGGACGCGTGGGTTGGCCGCGCTGGCGCTGGAGGCCATCGGAAGTCCCGAGGCGCTCAAGTCTCTCAAAGCCGCCTTCGAGAGCGAGGACCAGCCACTGTATGTCCGGCTGACGATCGCCCGGGCAGCAATCCGCATCATCGACAAGCAGAAGAAGCTATCAGCCGTCAGCTATCAGCCGTCGACCGGAGAACCTCCTGCGGCATCGCAAGACCTCCAGACGAGAGGGAGACCAACCACAACCGGGCCGTGATGTTCCGATTCTGGACGTTCCGACGTTTCGATCCTTGACGTGTCCCATATGCACTGGATCGCGTTTGTCATATTGCTCCTCGTTGTGACGGTGCTCCAGGAATCCGTCGCGCCCTTCATCGCCGTCCACACGATTCGGCCGGACCTGATGGTGATTCTGGCCGTCCATTATGCCCTGGCGGCCCGCACGTACGATGCCCTGTTGGCCTGCTGGTTCATCGGCCTGGTCATTGACTTGACGAGTTCAAGCTTTGCCGTCGGGCCGAACGTGGGGCTGTACGCCCTGTCGTTCGGGCTGGTCGGGCTTGTTATCGTAAGGCTCCGCGACTTGACGTTCCGCGAGAGCATTGTGACACAGTTGTTCTTCACATTCGCCGCCAAGGTGATCGTGTCGCTGCTTGCCGGCGTCTACATGCTGTATGTCGTTCATGCCCCCAGCCGCTTCGGCGAGATCCTGTTGACCGGGATCTATGCGGCCGTTTACACGGCCGTCTTGGCCCCCTACGGACATTGGGCCTTACGACGCCTTCGTCGTCCTCTCGGCATTGGTGCGACCCACCGGCTACGCGTACGATAGGAGACGCCGAGAAGTCGGAGCGTCCAGACTCGAGTAAGCGGTGGCAATGGCTGGGTCCCGGTTCTCGACCGCTCGAGGCTCAACGCTTTCCGAGGTGAACAGCCGGCGGTGCGATACGTACAAGAAGCTATCAGCTTCCGCTCGCCAGCGGGAGAAACCGGGGCAATAAGTTGCCGCATGTCAGCTCTGCAGCTCAGAGCTGACGGCTGAAAGTCTCGCTCATGTTTGAACGGCGCTTAAAGGTTGTCGCGGCCCTGCCGGTGGTTTTCGGCATCATCATCGTCGCCCGGTTGTACCAATTGCAGGTGATCAAGGGCGACGAGTATCTTGAGCGTGCCGACGCTGCGCTCGTGTCACCGAGGCAATTCCTGCCCCCCCTGCGCGGCCGTATCCTCGACAGGTTCGGCCGGGTGCTGGTCTCGGACGAACCCGCGCACGACGTGACGGTCCATTACGGGATCTTGAGTATGAGCCGGTCCTACCTGCTCCTGCTCGCCGATCACATTCGCAAACACGAGCCGCAGCGGCGCCGCGCCTCGGATGCGGCCCTTGAAGCGGAGGCCAAACGCCGCATCGAGGAGATGTGGCTGACCATTCAGGATGCGTCCGGCGTGCCGATGAAACAGCTCCGCGAGCGGTGCGAGACCATCTGCGAGTCGGTCGAGCGCCTTCGGCGCCATATCTGGCAGGCTCGTCGCGTCACGGGGCTCTGCGAGCCGTTGGAGAAGCTTAGGCTGCGGGAGGAGGATTTGTTCCACGCAATCCTGCGTGATGTCACCCCCGAGGCGCGCACGCGGATCGAATTGAAGTTGTCGCGCCTGCCGTGCGTGCGTGTCGAGCCCTCCGTGCGACGCGTCTGGGCTGATCGCACGGAGCCGTTGTGCCACATCCTCGGCCGACTCGGGCAGGTCTCGGCGGACATGATCAGAAACGACCCGTTGGGCGACGACTGGCTGGCCTCCTACCGCGCCGGTGACGAGGTCGGCATCTCCGGCGTGGAACGGCTCAGCGAACACATGCTCCGCGGCAAGCGCGGCTTCGAGGAAAGATACCTGGATGGGCGGATCAGCGACCGCGCCCCGCCGATCGATGGCCTGGATGTGCAACTGACCATCGACCTGGATCTCCAACGACAACTGACACGAATCCTGGAAGACGCCGTGGCGGCGCATCCGCCCTCCACGGGAGCCAGTTGCGCCGTCATCGACGTGGCGTCGCGGGAGATCCTCGCCCTGGTCAGCATCCCGACATACGACCTGGAGGACTTGCGGGCGCGTTTCGAGGCGCTGCGAGACGATGCCAGGCGCCTCCCGCTCTTATTCCGCGCGGTGCAGGGCGAATACCAGCCGGGTTCGATCCTGAAGCCGGTGGCTTTGCTCGCGGGCTTCGCCAACGGCCTGGTCGATCCCGATGCGACCGTTTTCTGCGACGGCCAGTTGATTCCCGGCTCAGACAAGTGGCACTGTTGGACGCACTGGCGCGGCATGCCCGGCCACGGCTACGTGAACGCCGAGGAAGCGATTCAGCACAGCTGCAACGTGTACTTCTACACGCTGGGGCAGCGAATCAACGGCAAGCGACTGACCGATTTCTACCGCCTTTTCATCCAAGGTCGCACAGCAAAGGAGCCATCAGAGGACAATGCCCAGTCCTTAACGCCGAGCCCCCAAGCCGAAAGCCGCAACCCGGAAGCCGAGGGCTCCGAGTCTGAAGTCTCGCGGACGGGCCTGGTCGAAGAACGCCCGGGCCTGATCCCAACCCTCGATTGGATGAAGTCGCATCGCAAGCGTGGCTTCCGCCTGGCCGACGGGCG
The DNA here is from genome assembly GCA_016935885.1 of Phycisphaerae bacterium. Next base: position 7,663 of record JAFGQA010000420.1, read on the forward strand.
AAACTACGCCATCGGCCAGGGCGAGATCCAGATCACGCCGCTCCAGGCGGCAAACGCATTCGCCACGCTTGCCGCAGGCTATTACCAAGACCCCACGATCATCGCCAACGACATGCGGGACCGTCCCGCCGTGCCAATCCGTGGCATTCCCGAAAGCGCTTGGCGCCTGACGCGGCGTGGCCTGTACCGTTGCGTCAACGAACCAGGCGGCACGGCGTATAAACATGCCCGGCTGGATGCCATCGAGATCTGCGGCAAGACAGGCAGCGCCCAATGCGTCCCGCGCGTCGTGGAGCGGCGATTCACGTTCCTCGCCGAACAAACGCGAGATAAGGGATCGGCGTTCAGCAGCCAAGGGGCAATCCCCAATCCGCAATTCCCAATCGTCAGCCCCCCATTATCGATCGTTGCCCCAACAGCAGAAGCCGCTTGCGAGAGTCTTGGCCTTCCGCCGGGAACGAAGCCTGTCAAGACCGAGGCGGTCAGACGGTATCCTCCGCCTGATCCGGAATCAGGCGAGGTCCCGACGCACGCCTGGTTTGCGGGTTTCGCGCCGTATCGTAACCCGAGGATTGCGCTCGCCGTACTCGTGGAGCACGGCGGCGGCGGCGGACACACGGCCGGCCCGATTGGCCGAGATGTGTTCGAGGCACTCCTGGAAAGCCCCAGGGGCTACTTGAAGGATGAAGGGTGAAGGATGAAGGATAAAGGATGAAAAGGGGGGAACACGGATGAAAGGAGAATGGAGAAAGCAAATGGGCGGGGCAGCCGAGTGTGTTCGTCGGAGCGGAAGCTCGATCCGCGAAAGCGGGGCTTGCCGTTTGGCGGAATCACCGCCGTCCCGTTACGGCCTTCGCCAGAAGGACCGAAGATGAAAAGGAACGATCAACGACGGTCTTTTACGCTCCCGCCTTGGTCAAGTTCAGTCCTTCAACCTTCATGTTCCCGCCTCGGTCGCGTCCAATCTTTCATTTTCTATCCTACATCCATCCTTCCACCCATCGCGTGGGTGATCCTGACGGCGGCATTGGCCCTGACAACCTTCGGCCTGCTCAGCATCTACGCCGGCGAGGCCGGGCCCGATTCCCGGCCGGCCAATACCATAAGGCAAACGGCCTTCCTTGCGGTGGGCCTGGCCGGGTTCGTCTTGATCCAACTCGCCGGCTATCGCCGCGTCGGTCGTTGGGCCTACCCCCTGTTTGGCTTGATGTTGATCCTGCTAACGCTGCTGGTCATCGCCCGGGCCGTCCCGATGGACCCGTTGATCTCACCCCGGCGGAACGCCTATCGCTGGATCGTCCTCGGCCCGGTCAGCTTCCAGGTCTCGGAGTACACCAAGGTCATTTACATCCTGGCGCTGTCCGCATACCTGCGATACCGCACGAACTACCGCACGTTTCGCGGCTTGCTGGGGCCTTTTGTCCTGACGCTGATCCCCATGGCGCTGATCCTCAAGGAGCCGGACCTCGGTACGAGCATCCTCCTGCTGCCGACTCTGTTCGTCATGTTGTACGCGGCGGGCGCCAAGAACAGACACCTGCTCCTCATCCTCGCCCTGGGGGCGGTGACCGTGCCGATCTTCTATTTCTCGCCGCTGATGAACGACTACCAGCGTCGACGCATCCAGTCTCTGTTTCGACAGGACGACGCGGACAAACGCTGGCGTCTCGATGCGGGCTACCAGCTCAACCAATCCAAGATCGCGCTCGGAAGCGGCCGGACATTCGGGCAAGGCTTCCGCGGCGGGGCCTTCTTCCGATACAACCTCCTGCCGGAAGAACACAACGACTTCATCTTTGCCGTCCTCGGGCATCAGTGGGGCTTCGTCGGCTGCATGGCCGTTTTGTCCTGCTACCTGATTATCGTCGTCGCCGGCCTGACCATTGCGTCGATGACCACCGATGCGTTCGGCCGCTTGCTCGCCGTTGGCGTCTGCGCGTTGATCTTTACCCAGACGGTCATCAACGTCGGCATGACCATGGGCCTGATGCCCATCACCGGCATGTCGTTGCCGTTCGTGAGCATGGGCGGCAGCGGCCTGGTGGCGAGTTACCTGGCCATCGGCCTGTTGGCCGATGTCGCCCACCGCCGCCCGATCAGCGTCGCCCCAAAGCCGTTTGAGTTTGATCACGAAGACGAGGAAGTGTGAGACCAAGGACCCTGAACCCTGAACCCTAAACAGTGAAGGATGTACGCACGATGCGCACGATGAAGTACGTGATCGTATTGCCCGATGGCGCCGCGGATGAACCGCTGCCGCAACTCGACGGCCGCACACCACTGGAAGCTGCCCACATCCCTCATACTGACTGGATCTCCATGCACGGCCGCCTGGGGCGGATCGTCACGGTTCCCACCGGCTTCACGCCGGGCACCGACGTGGCAACGCTCGCGATCTTCGGGTACGACCCCGCCAGGTGCTACACCGGCCGCGCGCCGCTCGAAGCGGCCGCCAGGGGGCTGACAGCCGGTCCTGACGAGATCATCTTCCGCTGCAACTTCGTGACAATCCTCGACGGCCTGATGAAGGACTTCACCGCCGGCCACATTGCCCAGCAGGAGGCGGAGCGGTTGATCACGGACTTGAACGAGCATTTCGCCGGCGAGGCGCTCGCGTTCCACGCCGGCGTGTCCTATCGCAACCTTCTGATCGCGGGCGGTGCAAAGGAGTTGCAAGTGACCTGCGCTCCGCCGCACGACATCCCGGATCAGCCCGTGGCGGATCATTGGCCGCGCGGGGCCGGGGCCGATCGCGTCAGGTCCATCATGGACCGGGCGGGCGAGATGCTCGAGGACCACGAGGTGAACCGCATCCGGCGGAAGGAGGGACGCGCCCCCGTCACGCACATCTGGCTATGGGGCCAGGGCCGGCCGACGAAGCTCGAGCCGTTCGCCGAGCGGTTCGGCTGCCGGGGGGCGGTGATCACCGGCGTGGACATCATTCGCGGCCTCGCCGTCTGCATGGGCATGAACCTGATCGAAGTACCAGGCGCCACGGGCTACATCGACACCGACTACCGGGGAAAACGGGACGCCGCCCTCGCCGCCCTTGATGAATTCGACATGGTCGTCGTGCATGTCGAAGCGCCGGACGAGGCGGGCCACATGGGCGATGCCGGCGAGAAGATCAAGGCGATCGAGCGCGTGGACGAGTTCATCGTCGGCCCGCTGCTCGAAGCGGCTCGGCGTCATGACGCATGGCGCATCCTCGTCGCCCCGGACCACCCCACGCCGGTCTCGACCAAGGCCCACGACGCCACGCCGCCGCCGTTCTGCTATGCGGGAACGGGCGTTCACTCGACCGAGCAGCGTCCTTTCACTGAGAAGAATGCCATCGCCGGTGGGTTCATGGTCGATCCCGCGCGTCAGTTGATGGAGCTATTCGTCCGCGGTTGAGCACTTGAGCAGGCAGGACACCACGGTCCCAGAACGGTCTCAGCGCATCCTCGGGCGGGTGCATGACAGTTTAGGCGGGTGCCACTGGCAGCTTGCCTGCCAGTGTGTATGCCCACGCGCCCACCGGAGAGACCGCACGGGCGGACAAGCCGCCCGTGGCACC
>JAFGQA010000421.1 GCA_016935885.1 Phycisphaerae bacterium
ACTGTACGCTCTGCCGAGAATCCTCTCTCGGCACCGGCTTCAGGACCGAGAAGGGATTCTCGGTCCAGCAATCGTAGTCGCGTTTCCAGTGAAACGCGGTACTAGTGAAGCTGGCGTAGGATGCCCGGTGTTTGCGAACCATGCGAGTGTGCCGCACGGCTCAAGGAGGCTACGATCGCAAATCAGGTATTGACAACATTGACTGGGTCTTCAGAAAGGGCGGAAGTGGGAGTCGTGTCAGAGATTCGACTCACACCGACGGGGCATCTGTGCTGGGAATCCCCCGAGGGTCAGACCGACTCCGTGGACGTGAGAGCCTTGCGGGAGGTCTTTTCCAACGACTGGAGGGAAGGACTTTTCACGCTGGCGGCGGAGAAGACCGCCACGGGCGAATCGCTGACCCTGCACTACTGGCAGGGTGTGGCGGATCGGTACGTCACGGCATTGTGTCATATTCCCGGGTCGGCGGAGAAGATCGAGGTTGAGCCGCCGTCGCCGGCTGAGTGTGCGACCTGGGTGCTCACGGCGCCGCCCATGCGGGGCGGGGAGTATCTGACAACGCAGGTTCTGCTGAACGTCTGGAGCGCGCTGGACGAGTGGGTGGCGGAGGCGATCACCTCGGCGGGCGGGCTGGAAGCGTTCCTGCAGGCGCGGGCCCCGAAGTGGCATCAGGTTGGCCGCGTTTGCTTTCACCTGGCCGAGAACAAGAACGATCAGGCCCGCCCGTTTGCCTTTCTGGCGACTTACGCGACTGGGTTCGGCACAGGGGGACGGTTGAAGCACTTGCCGCTGCGCAAGGCCCTGGAGCAGTACGCCGGGGCGAAGGATCGATCCGCACTGATCAAGCTGCTCGCCCCGGTCCAGCAGGCCGCCGAACGTTGCGAATGGGTCATGAAACTGGTGGATTCCGGCGAGGTGTATCAGCCGATGACGTGGACCGCCAAGCAAGCGTATGCGCTTCTGCGGACGGCGCCGGAATTGGAGGACAGCGGCCTGTCGGTTCGGCTCCCGGATTGGTGGAGGAAACGCCCCCGACCACAGGTGTCGGTGACGATCGGCCAGGCGAAGAAATCCACGCTCGGCACCGGCGCGGTGCTGGATTTCGACATGAAGCTGGCACTGGGCGATGATACTCTCTCGTCGGAGGAGTTGGCTGAACTGCTTGCCGGCGAAGACGGGCTGGTCCTGCTCAAGGGCCAATGGGTTGAGGTGGATCGCGAGAAACTGCGCGAGGCGCTCGACCACTGGCAGGCCATGGAGAACCGGGCGACGAACGGTGAAATCTCCTTTGTCGAGGGAATGCGGCTGCTGGCCGGGGCGTCGGCAGACCTGAAGCATGAGGATCGAGCGGAAGAGGAACGTCCCTGGCTACACGTTTCCGCCGGCGATGGGATGCGGGAGATTCTAGCGGGCCTGCGCGAGCCGGGGCAACTGGATGCGGTCGAGCTTGGTGACGGGCTTGGTGACGGGTTGCAGGCGACGCTACGGCCTTATCAGCGCGTCGGCTTGGCCTGGCTGCGGTTTCTGACAACGCTGGGGCTGGGGGCGTGCCTGGCTGACGACATGGGGCTGGGCAAGACGATTCAGGTGTTGGCACTTCTGTTGTGTGATCGGGATGAACAACGCACGCAGCCGCGGAGGCCGTCGCTGCTGGTTGTGCCGGCCTCGCTTCTGGGCAACTGGCGCAGCGAGGCGAAGCGCTTCTCGCCGTCGCTGAAGCTCACGTTTCTGCATCCGGCCGAGACGGACCGCCGTGTGCTTGAGCGGATCGCGAGATCTCCCGAGCAGCGTCTTCGCGAGACCGACCTGGCCGTCACGACCTACTCCATGCTTACCCGCCAGGATTGGCTGACGCGGATGGACTGGCGGCTGGTGATTCTCGACGAGGCCCAGGCGATCAAGAACCCATCGACGCGTCAGAGCAAGGCGGCGAAGAGGCTCCCCGCAGAGGCCAGGATCGTCCTGACCGGCACGCCGGTGGAGAACCGCCTGGGCGATCTGTGGTCACTGTTCGACTTTCTGAACCCGGGCCTGTTGGGCTCGGCGGGTGTGTTCAAGACGTTCGTCAAGGGTCTGCAAGAGCAGGAACGGAACCGATTCGCACCGTTGCGACGGTTGGTCGGGCCGTACGTCCTACGCCGGCTGAAGACGGATCGTTCGATCATCGCTGACCTTCCGGAGAAGATCGAGACAACACGGTACTGCAACCTGACGAAGAAGCAGATCGGGCTCTACGAACAGACCGTACGGCGAATGCGTTCGGCCTTGGAGAACGCCGACGGCATGGCGCGGCGCGGACTGGTGCTCCAGACGCTGATGCGACTGAAGCAGGTCTGCAACCACCCCAGCCAGCTTTCCGGCGACGGCGACTACAGCCCCTCCGACAGCGGCAAGTTCCTCCGCCTCGGAGAGGTTTGCGAAGAACTGGCACAGCGCCAGGAGAAGGCATTGATCTTCACGCAGTTCCGCGAGATCATTCCTGCGCTGGCGGACCATCTTGCCGCGGTCTTCGGTCGTGCGGGGCTGGTGTTGCACGGCGGAACGAGTGTCAAGAAACGCAGGGGCCTGATCGAGCGGTTTCAGCACGACGACGGACCGCCGTTCTTCATCCTGTCGCTCAAGGCCGGCGGGACGGGCCTGAATCTGACCGCGGCTTCGCACGTGATCCACTTCGACCGCTGGTGGAACCCGGCGGTGGAGAACCAGGCGACCGACCGCGTGTTCCGCATCGGCCAAAAACGCAACGTGCTGGTGCACAAGTTCGTCACGAGCGGGACGATTGAAGAACGGATCGACGAGCTGATCGCGGAGAAGCGGCACATGGCCGACGAAATCCTGGCCGACGACGGCGAGATCAACTTGACGGAGCTGCCCGACGACGAACTAATACGACTCGTCCGGCTGGACGTGACGCGCGCGACGATGTGATGTGAGGAGTGAGAGCATGATGTCTTGGATACAGTGGGCTCCATACGTTCCCGTGGCCCAGCGACGCGCCAACGCCCTGCGCGAGATGGGGAAGCTCCGCAAGAAAGGCAAGGACATTCAGCCCGTCGAGATCGAAGGGCGAACGATCGCACAAAGTTTTTGGGGCAAGGGCTGGTGCGATCATCTGGAATCGTTCTCCGATTTCGAGAACCGCTTGCCTCGCGGGCGAACGTATGTCCGCAACGGTTCGGTCTGCCACTTGGCTATCCACCCCGGGCGCATCGAGGCCATCGTCAGCGGCTCAGAGCTGTACAACGTCGACATCCGCATCAAGAAGCTGAAACCGGCCATCTGGGAGTCCGTTAAGAAGAGGTGCTCCGGGCGGATCGGTTCCATGTTGGAGCTGCTTCGGGGCAGACTGTCTGACCAGGTCATGGCCGTTGTGACCGACCGCGAGCAGGGCCTTTTTCCTCAACCGCGTGAGATACAACTCGGCTGTGACTGTCCCGACTGGGCGGTGATGTGCAAGCATGTCGCAGCCGTGCTGTACGGCGTTGGCAGTCGGCTCGACAGCCGGCCGGAACTGCTGTTCCTGCTCCGCGATGTCGATGCGCAGGAGTTGATTTCCACAGAGATGGCGGTGCCTGACGCCGTCGCAACGAGCGATGTGCTCGACGACGCGCAGCTCGGTGACATCTTCGGCATCGACCTTGATGTCGCGAGCGAACCGCAACGTGCTCCCAAGGCTGAACGGAAGATGCGACGCCGCGCGGTTGAGCGCGTCACCTCGATCCGGACGGGCAAGGAGACACGCCCCGCATCCCGGCGACAAGCCACGCCGACGCCGCGAGAATCCGCGCCGACAACGGGCCGATCCTCGATTTCCAGCAAAGCGCAACGAAAGGCCGCCGTCGGAAAGAAGCTCGCCCAAGCCGCCGCCGAGAGCCGGGCGCGGACCGGCGCGTCTAACGAGGCCGCGACGAGGATTCGACCAACCGGCAAGTCGATCGCCAGGCTGCGCAGGCAACTGGGGCTTTCGGCTGCCGAGTTCGGCCGCCAGTTGGGCGTTTCGGCAGCAAGCGTGTATCGCTGGGAGGCAACGACGGGCCGACTCAAGTTACAGGCACGCCCCCTTGCCGCACTGGCGAAACTACAACAACAGGCTCGAAGGAAGTAGTCAATTCGGACGATCCTCCGGTCATCCTGCAGAGTCGGTCAGTCGGCCGCACGGATTGTGACGCCCGTACTGGGTCCATGACAGTCTAGGCGGGTGCCACTGGCAGCTCGCCTGCCAGTGCGTATGCCCCATGCGTCCACCAGAGACATCAAACGGGCGGACAAGCCGCCCGTGGCACCCAGAATCGAATGCCGCCGGAAGTGTCACGGACCCGCCCGTACTGGTCGGCCGGATGTCGTTCGCGAGGTGCTCCCTGGCAACATGTATTCGGGAGGGAAGTTGCGCCAGCGGGCGGGCTGGCAGCAAAGGGGTCATCATCTCACTGGGCGGCCCCGAGGCTGTCGTTCTGAGCACGGTTCGCCGACGGGGCGTCGGGCTTGCGGGCGGCGGTGAACGAGCACAGTCTGGGTTTGGCTCGGCAGCGTTGAACGAACCACAAGACCATAAGCGTGATCGACAAGCTGCCCGAGGCCGAACGGCCCGACGCGACCCAGCGTCTGCGGGCCATCTGGCGGGCGAAGAGCGAGGCGAGGGCTCGCAAGCTGGCGGCCAAGTTGAGCGCCGACCTTCGTCAGGCGGGCCACGAGCGGGCGCCGAGGGGCCGCGGCAGAAGGTCATCTGTTCACCCGGAGACCTCAAGCTCCGACCGAAGGAAGACCCAAACGTTGCGTAGATTCCGGCCGTTGCTCTCAGGTCAGAGTCTGATACCGTGACCGTCGAATCCGGGAGTCGCGGGGCCACGGCCGCGTTCAACTCGAGGCAGGAAGCTTCTCATTCCGCCCCGGGGAATGCACTGAGGCCTTCCGGGAGGGTTATGGGACGTCAAGTTCACGTCTCCTACACGATCCGACGGCTCAGGAAGTACACGGTTGCGTGTCAGCCCTTGATTCTCAGAAACGAGAATCCTGTGATAGACTAGTACCGCGTTTCATAAGAAACGCGACTACGATTGCTGGACCGAGAATCCCTTCTCGGTCCTGAAGCCGGTGCCGAGAAAGGA
>JAFGQA010000422.1 GCA_016935885.1 Phycisphaerae bacterium
CTGGTGGACGCATGGGGCAGACGCACTGGCAGGCAAGCTGCCAGTGGCACCCGCCTAAACTGTCATGGACCCCGATCCCGGGGACACGGGTCGGGACAGGTGAGGTCTGTTGGGCTTGGTGATTGACAAGGTGGCCGCGTGTGCTTACCAAAGCACAAGTTGTGAGTGATCTATCAGCGTGGGACACAGTCGGGGGCCGTGACCGGGTTTGGGGCGGGCGGTACGGCGTGTTGTTGGTGTCGCTGGTAGTCTATGCCGCGGGGCTGACGCACGGGCTTTCGCGGCCATGGACGGGGATGCACGACTGGAACGGGGCTTTCTTCTCGCAGCTCGCGCGGAACTTCCTGCGCTATCCGGCGGAGGTGCACCACGGGATGCCGCTGGTGGCGGTGGGGGAAGCGGTGCCGGCGCCGGATGAGCGATCGATCTACGCGACGCACCCGCCCATGTTGGTCTGGCTGGTGGCGGGGGCGTTTTGCGTACTCGGTGAGGCGGAGTGGGTTGCGCGACTGGTTCCGGTGATGTTTTCGCTGGGAGCAATGTCGCTGCTCGTGTGGCTCGTGGCCCGGGGATGGGGCGTCGAGACGGCGCTGCTGGCGGGCCTGACCTACGGCGTGATGCCGATGGCGGCGTATTTCGGGCGGATGGTTGACCATGAGGCGGTGTGCTTGTGCCTGATGCTTGCGGCAGTGGCGGCGTGGACGAAGGTGGTTGATGAGAATGCTGGGAGCAGGGGCAAGCGGCGGTTGATCTGGGCGTTGTGGGCGATCGCCATGTGGAGTGTGATCTGGGTGGACTGGTCGGGCATGGTCTTTGCGGGCGTGTTCGCGGTGTACGCCGGGATCGAGCGTGCACGCGGACGAATCGATCGGGCCGCGCTCATTCTGGCGTGGGGGCTTCCGGCGGTCGCGTGTGCTGGTATGTTGGTTTACCTGGTTTATGCGGGACTGGACGGCCGGTGGGGTGACCTGATCGCCATCTTCCAATCGCGCGCGACGGGCGCAGAGGGCGGTGCGCTGCTGAAGGATGGCTCCGCGCGGGGAGGTGTGTGGGACTATACCGTTGAGAACCTGACCTGGCCGGTCATCACGTTGTCGGCCGTTTGCGTGGTTCTGTCGGCGGCGAGATTGTACAAGGGACTGGCCGGTGGCGGCGGCGAGCAAGTCGGTGGTGATACGGCGAGGTCCCCCGTTCGCGGGTTTTGGGTTGTGACCGCGACGGGCGTCGTGTGGTTGCTCGTGTTCTGGCGGCAGTACGAGCGGCACAACTACTGGTTGTTCTATCTGGGGCCCGCGGCGGCGGTGTCCTCGGCGCGGGCACTCATTGCGGTTCGCGATTGGGTGCGTGGGTTTGGGTGGCGACGGACAAACGAGTTGATATTCGCAGCGATGGCGGTCGTGGTCGCGTTCGGGTTGGCTGGTACGGATGACTACTTCGGCCGGGTCTCGTATCCGCCGGAGGAGGTGGCGGCGTGGAAAGGAATCCGTGCCAGGACCGGCGCGTATGATCGCTTGCTTCTGTTCAGGAATCCGGTACGCAGCGAACGGCGGGGAGGATACGTCTTCAGGAATCTGGTGCCGCCGCAAGAAGCCTATTACCTGGATCGTGCGTTTGACGTGGAAAGCGATTTGGAGGTGGTGGCCAGCCGCATGTCGGAATACGCTGGATTCGTGATCCCGATCCAAGATGCGCTGGTGCGCGGGGAGGATTTGGGGATGCTGCGGAGACGGTTCGCCGAGGAACAGGTGTTAGTGAAGTTGCTCTTCCGTCCTTCTGGTGGCGGTGGGGTATCGGCGGACGCGATTAATTCGCCATAAGTCCTTGTTTCGCCTGAACTAACGTGTCTTTGTGTTGGGGGCGCCGCAGCAAGGAGTTCACCGAGCCCGGTCCGAGACACTTCCGGCGATATTCGATCCCGCGTCCCACGGGCGGCTGGTCCGCCCGTGCGACTACTCTGGTGGACGCATGGGGCAACCACACTGGCAGACAAGCTGCCAGTGGCACCCACCCAAACCGTCATGAAGTCCACCGATCCGGTTGAACTGGATTTGGGTTTGACTGCGTTGTTCGAGGGTTTATACTTGTCGTTCTTATTCGCAGGCTGGCGAAGGACCTTGGGTCGTCGTCTGCGGGATCGTTCGGTAGAAGCGGCGATTCCGGCGTGGGCGCGTTGTGCGTGCTGCTGTAGCTCAGTTGGTAGAGCGCGTCCTTGGTAAGGACGAGGTCACGGGTCCGAATCCCGTCAGCAGCTTCTGAGTGTCGCACGTCTGCCCAGGGTGGATGTGTCGCCGTCACGGGAGGTGTTGGCGAATCCACTGTGCGGGGTCCACGGCGTGACGCGTTCATTCGATCGCCGTGGTGTGGCGCATCAGTGCCCAACAGTTGGCACCAGGCAATTGATGGAGTGTAAGGAGGCTGCTGGAAAAAGGCTTGGCTCCGGCAGATGGAGTTTGGGTTTGCGACGAAGGATATGTCATCGATTGAGGAAGGTCATCGTAGTCTTCGAATAGATGCGGAGGAATCGCTGTAATGGCCAAGGAAAAATTTGAACGGACCAAACCACACGTGAATGTCGGGACGATCGGCCACGTTGATCACGGGAAGACAACGCTGACGGCGGCCATGACGGCGGTGCAGCAGAAGAAGGGCTTGGCAAGGTTCAAGAGCTACGACGAAATCGCCAAGGCGTCAGAGAAGGATGGCCGTCGCGACGCGACGAAGATTCTGACGATCGCGACAGCGCACGTGGAGTACGAGACGGAGAAGCGGCACTACGCCCATGTGGACTGCCCGGGCCACGCAGACTACGTGAAGAATATGATCACCGGCGCCGCCCAGATGGACGGAGCGATCCTGGTTGTGAGCGCGGCAGATGGTCCGATGCCGCAGACGCGCGAGCACGTGCTGCTCGCCCGTCAGGTGAACGTGCCCGCGTTGGTCGTGTTCTTGAACAAGGTCGATCTGTTGGACGACCCGGAGTTGCTCGAACTGGTGGAGTTGGAGATTCGCGAGCTGCTGACCAAGTACGAATTTCCGGGCGACGACATTCCGATCATTCGGGGGAATGCCCTGGGCGCCTTGCAGAATCCGGACGACCAGGTATTGAACAAGCCCATTGGGGAGTTGCTGGCCGCCTTGGATGCCAGCATTCCGGAGCCGCAACGCGAGGCGGACAAGCCGTTCCTGATGCCGGTGGAGGACGTGTTCAGCATCAAGGGACGCGGGACGGTCGGCACCGGTCGGATCGAGCGTGGCCTCGTGAAGGTCGGCGACGAAGTGGAGATCGTTGGTCTGAACAAGGAATCTCGCAAGACGGTGGTAACCGGCGTGGAGATGTTCAACAAGACGTTGGAATCCGGCATCGCGGGCGACAACGTCGGCGTACTGCTTCGCGGCGTGGAGAAGACGGAGCTGGAGCGTGGTCAGGTCTTGGCCAAGCCGGGTACGATCACGCCGCACACGAGGTTCGAGGCCGAGGTATACGTTTTGACGAAGGAGGAGGGTGGCCGGCACACACCGTTCTTCAACAACTATCGGCCGCAGTTGTATGTGCGGACAACGGACGTGACGGGCAGCCTGAAGCTCCTCGGGGGCGCGGAGATGTGTATGCCTGGCGACAACGTGACGTTGGAGGTCACTTTGATCTCACCGATCGCGTTGGAAGAGGGTGTGCGGTTTGCGGTCCGCGAGGGCGGCCGCACGGTTGGATCCGGCGTTGTGACAAAGGTTCTCGAGTAAGAGCCTGTCCCGGGACCGTGACGAAGGCACCAGAGACTGTGTCGTCACCGGTGAGACGGCGGTGCCACAGGCGGATTCTGAGTTGGGTAGATTCTGGGTAGCATAGGTTCTGGATCGATTCGCTCGTTGAGCAGGGGTGGCGATGGCAAAGGCAAGCAAGCGAGAGATAGTGTGGTTGCAGTGCAAGGAATGTAACAGCCTGAACTACCGCACCGAGATCCACACCGGCCAGGGTATTCCCGAGCGTCTGAAGAGCGGTTTGAAGAAGTTCTGCAAGACCGAGCGAAGACACACGGTGCACAAGGTGAAGCGAAAATAACCGCCTGTCTGGTGCCGGAAACTGCGTTTTGCACGATCTGGCGCGTTGCGTTGCGTTGTTGGCGTTGTCGTTTCTGCCGTCTGTGCTCCACTTAGGACGTAGGAGCGTAGCTCAACTGGTAGAGCACTGGTTTCCAAAACCAGCGGTTGGGGGTTCGAGTCCCTTCGCTCCTGGTGTTTGGCGTGCGGCACCGGTCCTTCCGGTTCAGACATGCGACCGGGCAAGATGATCGATGGCAAAGGGTAACAGGAGAGGTTCAACGGCGGCAGGCGGGCCGGGTCTTGGCTCGGCGGTTGCCGACAAGGAGAATCGCATGTCTGACGCAGTCGAGGGCGCTGGCGGACGGGATCGACCGTTCGAGGATCGCGGCCCCGCTAGATCGGGGCAGCAGCCTGCCGGTCGTGAGGCCAAGCGCGGATTCTTCGACATCTACAAATCTGGCCAAGGTTCCCACACTCGGCTGGGCACGGCGATGTCGACGTTGGCCCTGGTCTGCTGGCTTGCTTACTTTCTGTACCAGAAGCTCGAACTTGTTAGCGAGAATCCGAGCACGGCGAAGCTGTTGCAGGTGGGGGTGTCCGTAGCGGTGATCGCGGTCTTCGGGTTGCTGGGCTACTGGCTGTTGGCCTTGAATCGCACGGTTTGCGACTTTCTGATCGCCACGGAAGGCGAGATGAAGAAGGTCAGCTGGACCACGCGCAAGGATATTATCGGTTCCACCAAGGTCGTTGTCTTCGTGGTGATTGCGTTGGCGATCCTTCTGTTTGTTGTGGATCTGTTCTTCATCACGTTCTTCAACTCGATTGGCGTTTTGAAGGGGGCGGGCATCCTCGAAGCGCTCAGGGAACTGTTCTGATGCCGGATGTTGACAGTAAGGGATCGAAGGTGGTGCTGGGCGAGGGCATCGACTCGGACGCGGGGAGGCCTGTGGGCGAACAGGGCGACTCCGGGGGGCAGGGACCCGTGTCTGCTGAAGGCGGCGCCTTTGAGGGCAGTTCCGCTGTGGGGCCACAGCCGGAGGTGCCGATCCCAGCGGGAGAAGAAGGCAAGGGGGGGCAGTCTGGCGGCGGTGATGGTTCGAGGGAGACTGCTTCCGGGATGGGGTGGTATGTCCTCCGTGTTGCCAGCAACCGTGAGGAGCAGGTTTGCGAGGCCCTGAAGCGTAAGGTGGCCATCGAGCATCTGGATGACCGTATTGGGCGGATTCTGGTTCCGACGCAACGAGAGAAGCGAATGCGGGGCCGCGTGGCGCGGGTATATGACCGCAAGCTCTATCCCGGCTATGTCTTCATTGAGATGGCGACGGAGGAGGATGGCAGCGTTCCGGAAGACGTCTGGTTCATGGTGAAGGAGACGATGAGCGTCGGGGACTTCATCGGTTCGGACGGCAAGCCGACGGCGATGAAGCCGCACGACGTGGAGAAGATGCTGGCCGTCGTGGAGAAGTCTGCGGAGCAGCCGACGCTGGCGGGGATGGCCGGCATGAAGAAGGGTGATCCGATCAAGGTCAAGGAGGGCCCATTCGAGAATTTCGAGGGGGAGATCGACGAGGTGTTCCCGGACAAAGGCCAGGTGCGCGTGATCGTGACGATCTTCGGCCGGGCGACGCCGATCGATTTGGAGTATTGGCAGGTGGAGTTGACGTGATGCGCAATCGCCAGGTGGCGGCATCGCGGTAGGGGCTGATTCGTGGCGAAGAAGAAGAAGAAAACTCCGAAGGTAGTATTCAAGGTTCAGGGGCCTGGCGGGCAGGCGACGCCGGCGCCGCCGATCGGCCCGGCTTGTGGTCAATACGGCGTGAACCCCGGGCAGTTTGTCCAGCAGTTCAACGACCGCACGAAGCACCTGAACGGCATGCCGGTGACGGCGGTGGTCAACGTCTACGCGGACAAGACCTTTGATTTCGTCGTCAAGAGCCCGCCGGCGGCGGTGTTGCTCAAGGAGGCGGCGAAGATCGCGAAGGGCTCGGGCGTGCCGAATAAAGAGAAGGTCGGCAAGGTGACCGAGGCCCAGTTGGAGGAGATCTGCAAGACGAAGATGGCGGACCTGAACTGCCACGGGGACATGGTCGCAGCCAAGAAGATCGTGTTGGGGACGGCGCGGAACATGGGGATAGAAATAGAGGCCTGAGGGGATAACCAGTCTTCAGTTCCTAGCTTCTAGTCTCTAGTCTCTAGTCTCTAGTCTCTAGATTCTAGGGCGTTGCTCGACCACGAGCCGTGAATCGTGGCAGACCGCGAGGTCGTTTCTTCATGAGGGATTACCATGGTAGAGGATAAGGCCGACCAAGCCGGCGGCAACGCCGGGGCGGAGGATGTACAGGCAAAGGATGCTCCCAAGGCAGCAGGGCGGAAGGGCACGCCAGCCGAGGGGAAGCGTGCGAAGGACAAAGGCTCGCCACCGGAGGTGCATCCGGATGCAAAGGAGAAGGCGGCAATCTCCCAGGAGAAGCCAAAGGCGAAGACCGGCGCGAAGGCCAAGGGTACGAAGAAGGCTGCCGCAAAGTCCGAGTCGGCCGTCGCTCGCAAACGGGGCCGGGGGCGTCCGATGCGTGGCAAGAGTAGGCGGCATCTGGCGAACCTCAAGAAGGTGGACAAGGACAAGGTCTACAGCATGGACGAGGGGCTGAAGCTGCTAAAGGACATCACTCGGGACACGAAGTTCACGCAGACGGTGAATCTGGTGATGAACCTGGGCATCGAGCCGAAACACGCGGACCAGATGATCCGCGGCGCGGTGTCGCTTCCCAAGGGCATTGGCAAGACGAAGCGGGTGATCGCGTTTTGTGACGGCGAGGATGCCGAGAAGGCCAAGACCGCGGGGGCGATCGAGGCCGGCATCGAGGATTTGGTCAAGAAGATCAGCGACGGCTGGATGGATTTCGATGTGGCGATCGCGCATCCGCGTTCGATGAGCAAGGTCGGCAAACTCGGGCGCGTGCTGGGCCCCCAGGGCAAGATGCCATCGCCGAAGAACGGGACGGTCACGCCCAACGTCGAGTCGGCGGTCCGTGAGTTCGCTGCCGGGAAGATCGAGTTCCGGAATGATGCGGGGGCAAACGTGCATGCCGTGGTCGGCAGGGTCGACTTCTCGGAGGAAGACCTGAGGGAGAACATCGAGGCGTTCGTTGATCATATTCGGAAGGTGAAGCCCGCCGCGAGCAAGGGCACGTACATCAAGAAGATATGTGTCAGCGGTACGATGTCCCCGGCGATCCAGCTTCAGGTCGCGCAGCGTTAGCGCCTCGAACAAGCCAGGAGAACGTCTTGTTGACGGAGGCTCGGTGGATTCACGGATCAAGGGTATGGGCAACGTATAGGCGGGAAACGTCATGAGTCGCAGAGTGAAAGAGTCTGTCGAGAAGGAACTGGCGAAGCGGTACCGCGACCTTGAGAGCGTGATGGTCGTGAGCGTCCACGGCCTGAGCGGCACGGCTGTGAACGAGGTCCGTGGCGAGCTTCGCAAGAAGGACATCGAGGTCCATGTCGTCAAGAACCGGGCGGCCAAGCGTGTGTTGGCAGGGACCGTGTTGGAGCCGCTCGGATCGTTTCTGGAGGGGCCTTGTGCGTTTGTGACCGGTGGCCCGAGCCCTGTGGACGCAGCCAAGGAGCTGATGCGCCTTACGAAGGACTACCCGGCGCTGGAGTTGAAGTTCGGCCTGGTGGAGGGCGAGCCGGAGATCCTCTCTGTTGACCAAGTATCGAAGCGCAAGGGCAGGACGGAATTGCAGGGCGAGATTGTCATGCTGGCGATCTCACCGGCACGGAGGATCGCCGGCTGCTTGAACGTCGGCGGGAAGGTCGCAGGCTGCCTCAAGGCCATCGTCGAGAAGCTGGAGAGAGGCGAGGAGATTCAGCGAGTGGCCTGACAGGAGAGTCGCGGGCCTGGGGCCCGCGCGGTCTTGCGCGATTGAAGAGAGGCATCGACTGCAGCACGTGCGGCTGATCGAGCAGTTACAGTCCGGAGCTCCGGGCGAATGACGGCGCGGGCTGAAGCCCGCGGCTTATTAGAATGATGAACTTCCGAGCCCGACTGTCCCGTCGAGACACCGGCTGTCGGCGGTGGGGTTAAACAAGGTCAGCGTGACCTTGGCTATCGGGTCGGTGGAACCAGGCGTCGATCGACATCGTTCGTTCGCGCCGATACACAACGAGGAGCCATCAAGATGGCAGAAGCACCCGCGAAGGAGTTCAGTACCGAGATCAAGGAGCTCGGCGACAAGATCGTCAGTCTGTCAGTCAAGGACGCCCAGGGGCTGGCGGATTATCTGAAAGATGCGTACGGCATTGAGCCAGCCGGCGGCGGCGTCATGATGGCGCCCGGTGGGGCCGGTGGCGGCGACGCCGAGGCCGCGGAAGAGCCGACCATGTTTGACGTCATCCTGAAGGAGGCGGGTTCGAGCAAGATCAATGTGATCAAGGTCGTTCGCGCCGCGACGCAGGTCGGCCTGAAGGAGGCGAAGGATCTCGTCGATTCGGCACCGAAGGCGGTGAAGGAAGGCATCGGCAAGGAAGACGCCGAAAAGCTCCAGAAGGAGCTGGAAGAGGTCGGCGCGACGGTGGAGATCAAAGGCCGGGTGGAATAGAACCGGGGATGAAGAATAGAGGATGAACGCCGAAGGTTGAAGCCTGGAACCTGA
>JAFGQA010000423.1 GCA_016935885.1 Phycisphaerae bacterium
CAAGGGTGAAGGCTGACCGCTCCCTCACGGTCGCGGTTCGGATCGGCGTCGGCGGCATAGGCAATCTCAAGCTTAGACTGCTCTAGGAGCACGTCTCGTGAAACGTATTTCGAGTTCTCAGCCGTCGGTTGACGAAATGCGCTTGATGGGTGAGCACTCAACGGCTTGAGGGTTTGAGGATTCGAGGATTCAGGGTTCAAGGCCGCCAAACAGCAAGCCACACCGAGGCACTTCACGGCTCACGTTTCACGCTTCACGAACGACGCTTCACGCATCACGCACCGCTCCGGGCTGTCCTTACGGCGCAACGGTCAGCCGCCCCGTCGCTTCCTGCGTGACGATCTGGTGGGCGCTGTCGTCGAGGATGGCGAAAACGACGTAGGTACCCTCCGGCACGGCGTCGCCGTTTTCGTCCACGACGGTGAATGTGAATGACCCGTCGTCACCATCGTCGCTGAGCGGCTGGTCGCTCAGCAGAATGACTTCATTGCCGCTTTCGTGATCATCGTCTGTGTCCAGGCCGAGCGTGAAGACGGCCTGGGCATTGGCGGTCCCGTTGTCGGACCACGTGATGTCGAATGTGCCGCCGACGTTGACGGTGACGTCGTCATTACCCGGCGCCGTGAAGGTAAGCGTCGGCGCGGGCAGGGGCGACTGAACCGAGATGACGCCGTTGGTGCCTTTGTCCTCGTCGCGCGACACGGCGGTGGCCGTCGTGCCGTCGGGGGCTTCAAGCGTGACGGTCATCACGTAACTGCCGACGCGGACGCCCGTGATGTCCCAATCGACAACGTCGTTATCGCCGTCCGCGATCGCGTCGCGCCCCGATCCGGCGGTGCCGTCACCGATGATGTGGATCGGGTCGCCGACGTCTTCGCCTTGGTCGTTCACACGCTGGGCGGCGACGCGGACGACCGTGCCGGGCGTCTTGGCAATGTCGGCCCACTGGATGGGTGTTGTGGCGCCGGGCGTTGCCGCTACCTGCTCGATGGGCTGGACCACGGCGATGGCCAGTTCCAGGTCGGTGTTCGAGCCGTCCGTCCATGCCTGCGGCCCGAAGAGGTAGCCGAGACCCGAGCACGTCGCCCCGTACAGTGGAACGCTGACCGCCACGGTCAGAATCAGCCGCAGTGGGGGGACAGGGTGACGCCTTCTCGCAAGGTGACGGCTTCTCGGCGTAGGTAACGAAGTCTGGTCTGCTGTTGTCATCATGTTCGAATGGTACGGTCGTGGCCGGACGGTTCAGACGCAACCGGGGATTCACACAATCATGTCGATCGGCTGCGCGAGAGGCCGTGATCGCGTCGCCAACGCCGAAAGCACTGCCGGCCTCTCCAATTGTTCGCCGGCAATGAGGCGATTGTCAACCGATAACTCACTGTTTCATCGTCGATGCACGATCGCGGCTGAAGCCCCGGCGTAAAACGGCGCGGGCCAGGCTGCTTGAAGGCTTGAAGGGTGACGGCTCAGGCCTCCGGCTGAGCGTTGAGGCCAGCCGCCATTGGACAAGCCGCCACGCGGCAGCCGATAATCCCATAGCTGCCAATCGTAAGAAAAGAGGACGGCGCGCCCCATCACGCCGTTGGCGGATGGTCCGTAGCCTTGACCGAAGATCAAGACGATCATAGACTTGATAACACTGGCACGACACGGTGGAGTCGTGGTGCAGCCCCATCTCGCGGTCCGGCAAGGTGGTTTGGCGGAGCCGGCCGGCCGGTGTTAACCTCGCACATCACGAATCGGCGTCAAACTCGCCGACAAACCACTGTAGGTCCAAAGAGCGGTCCTACTGAGATACCGGAAGCGATTGCAATGAAACCCAACCTGATGCTCAGCCGCCGCCGCGTGCGGCCACGCCCTCGGTCGTGGTGCCTGTCTCCCGTGTCCGCACTGCTGCTGGTGATCTTGTTTGCCGCGGCGGGAATGACCGGCGGAACCTGCGCGGAGACGTTGCTCCCTGCCGATGGAGGTGATGGCGGGGGCAGCGGCAGTGACGACAACAGCGCCGTCCGCCGACCGGTCATCCTGGAATCCGACCACGTCCTAGGCGACCCCGAGGCGCCGCTTGTCGTCTTCGAGTACGAGAGCTACGAGTCCGCCGCTTGCGGCAAGTTCGCCCGGCTCGAGTTCCCGACCATCAAGGAGCAATACATCGATACCGGCAAGATCCGTTGGGTCTTCCGGCACTTCCCGCTCTCCACCGATGAACGAGCCGGGCCGGCCGCCCGGGCGGCGGAATGCGCCCACGATCAAGGCCGGTTCGTCGAGTACCGCGATTTGATTTACGAGACGACGGACGACGACGGCCTGGTGATCCTTACCGACGAGATGCTCCAGCAGCACGCCACGACCCTCGGTCTGGACAGAACGCAGTTCGACGCCTGCTTCGCCGGCGATTTCAAGGTGTCCCGCATCAGTCAGGACTCCATGTCCGGCGTGGCCCTGGGTGTGAGCACTGTCCCGGCCTTCTTCGTCGGCAGCGAGTTGGTTTCCGAGGTCGACACCGCCGATGAGCTTGGTGAAGCCATCGGCCGGCACCTGAGCGGCGGATAGACGCAAAACCGCCTCGCACAGAATCAAGGACCACTCTCGAAGGATGATCCGATCTGAAGGACGTCCGGCGGGGCGGTCTTGACCCACGCGGGGAGATGCAACAGTGATCCAGACAGAGACCCAGAATGATCCAAGCCATCCCACCTCCGATCATCCCTCTCGACGGGCACGACATGTCCGGTACGCATCGGCGGCGCTGATCGTCGCCGCGCTTTGTGCCACGGGCCTGGACGGGACATGCTGCCACTGCACGACTCCCGGACCAGAGCCGGTGATCGTGGAATCGGACCATGTCCTGGGTTCGGAAGACGCCCCGCTTACGGTCGTGGAGTACACGCGGTTTCACTGCGAGCCGTGCGGCGTATTCACGCGGACCCAGTTTGCCACGATCAAGGAACAGTACATCGACACGAATCAAGTGCGCTGGGTGTTCCGCCAGTTCCTGTCCATGGGCGACGAGGCGGCGGTGCTGGCAGCCTGCGCCGCCGAATGCGCCGGCGATCAGGGGCGATACCTTGATTACTACGAGTTACTGTTTGACAACCAGGACGATCTTTCCGAGGACATGCTCAAACAGCACGCCGCGACGCTCGGCCTCGACCAAGCGGCGTTTGACGCCTGCCTGGACGGCGGGGCAAAGGTGGCCCGCGTGCAACAGGACGTGGACTCCGGGGACGAGCTCGGCGTGACGTCCACGCCGAGGTTCTTCGTGGGCAGTGAGATGGTCCGTGGATACCGGACCGCCGCCCAACTCGGCGAGATCATCGACGCCCATCTCGGTGACTCCGGCGGCGGCTAGAGCAGTTCACGCTTGCCTGTGACTGTGGCACGGGCGCCAAAGCCCGTGAATCCACCGCCGAGACGGCGGTGCCACAGGTGCATC
>JAFGQA010000424.1 GCA_016935885.1 Phycisphaerae bacterium
TCAAGGGTGAACGCTGACCGCTCCCTCACGGTCGCGGTTCCGATCGGCGTCGGCGGCATAGGCAATCTCAAGCTTAAACTGCTCTAACGCACTCAGCAATTCGTACGCAGGCTGTCAGGAGCTGTTCAACTTCGTCGAGCGGGAAAACCGAGGCGGGGTCGGATTTTGCCTGGTCGGGGCGGTCGTGGACTTCGAGGAAGAGCGCGTCGGCCCCGGCGGCAACACCGGCCTTGGCGAGAAGGGGGACGAACTGCCGCAGGCCGCCGGATTGGTGGCCTTGGCCACCGGGGATCTGGCAACTGTGCGTCGCGTCGAAGACCACGGGGGCGAGCTGCTGCATGATCGGGATGCAGGTGAGATCATTGACGAGGCGGCCGTAGCCGAAGAACGTGCCGCGATCGGTCAGTAGGACGCGGTCGTTGCCGGCGTCGCGTACCTTGCCGATGGCCTGGGCCATTTGATCTGGGGCCATGAACTGGCCCTTCTTGACGTTGACGGGCTTGCCGGTTCGGGCCGCGGCGACGAGCAGGTCGGTCTGTCGGCAGAGGAAGGCGGGGATCTGGACGACGTCGCAGACCTCGCCCACCGAGCGTGCCTGATCGGGCAGGTGAATGTCCGTCAAGACGGGCAGGCCGGTCTTCCTTCTGACCTCGGCCAGCGTTTGCAGGCCTGCTTCCAGACCTGGGCCGCGGAAGCCCTCGATGCTCGTGCGGTTGGCCTTGTCGAAGCTGGATTTGAAGATGTAAGGGATGCCGAGCCGGCGACAGACGCCAGCGACACGGTCTGCGACCATGAGGCAGTGGTCGGTCGATTCGATGACGCAGGGGCCGGCGATGAGCGACAGCGAGTGGCCGGCGCCGATCTGAAAAGGGCCGATGTCAACGGGGCGGGCGGGCATGGAGGGCCTTTCGGATCGAACGTACGCGCTTAGCGTTCAAACGGGGTGGCGTGCGTAACGAACGACACGCCCCACGGGGGCGGGTCGTCTATGACGCGCGTGAACATGCTCGAATGGAGGGCACGTGATACTTCCGGCGGCATTGGAGTCTGGGTGCCACGGGCGGCTTGCCCGCCCGTGCGGTCTCTCCGGTGGGCGCATAGGGCCATGCACACTGGCAGGCAAGCTGCCAGTGCCACCCGTCGCGCCATGCCACGCCGCCCAAAGGCCGGTGCGAGAAGGGATTCTCGCACCAGCGAGAAGGGATTCTCGCACCAGCGGGATGGAGTCTGGGTGCCACGGGCGGCTTGCCCGCCCGTGCGGTCTCTCCGGCGGGGCGCATAGGGCCATGCACACTGGCAGGCAAGCTGCCAGTGCCACCCGTCGCGCCATGCCATGCCGCTCAACACGCACGATCGGACTGTCCTGCCACTTCGTAGCGAGTTCATAGCGGCATGATAATACGATTGGGGGCGGGAGCAAAAGGCGCTACCAGTAAGTTGATGTGGGGATGGGGTTGATGGCGCCGTCCTGCCGGAAATTGGCGCTATGGGGGACGGGAAGGCCCCGTAGGTGAGAAGTCTCGTTGAGGCAAACGAGGCTGCTGACGCCGTCGTGATAGCGAAGGGCGGCGACGGCGGCATTGTCGATGGTGAAGCGGAACGAGGGCCCCGGTTGGTCGGTCAGCCAAGCCTCGATCAGGCGGGCAATGGGGCTGCCGTGACTGACGAGCATGACAATGTCGGTCTGGTCCCGCCAGCGGTCCTTGAGGAACGCGGCGAAGGACTTGGTGCGACTGAGGACGTTCGCAAATGACTCGTCGGCCCGGGGCCAGTCGAATGCGGCCTGGTGGTCTGGGCAGGGCACGACCTGTGGATGGCGTTTGGCAATGGTCTCGGCGGTGGCGAGGCTCGTATCCACCGGGGTGCCGGGATCGAGGTGGTGGTACTCGCACAGCTCGGGGTGGAGGCGGACGGGCAGGTTGAGGGCCTCGGCGATCGGCACGGCGGTCTGGATGCACCGGAGGAACGGGCTGCTATAGATGGCCGTAATCGTAGTGGACGCGAAGCGTTGAACGAGGGCGTGAACCTGCCGGTCGCCGAGGGGCGACAGGCCGGAATTGAGGTTGTCGTCCTGGCCTGAGTTGGCGAGCGACTCGGCATGACGGATGGCGTAAGCGAGCATCTTGGCCTCGAAGACGTAGAGACGTCGAAACTTCAGAACGTCGAGCGTCAAAGCGTTGATCCGCCAGGAGAGCCGATCTCGCGGATCCGGCTTCAGTCCTTCGAAGATTCGGTGGCATGATAGCCCGTCGGGACATTGCGTGCACGATCTTGAAGCTGGGACCATCGTTTGAATGTCCCAACAGGACCGTCGGTTGATGGTCGTCGGACGCACGGGCGGAGATCCGGAAGCAATCCGTTGACAACGATTGGGATCGAGCATAACGTCTCGTCGTAGGATTCAGTTCAAGGAGACGCGCGCCGCCATGGCGCATGCCTGAGACAGGGAGGTAGCCATCATGCGATCGGGGATTTCCATTTCGATAGTGGTATTCGCGGTGACGGCGGTTTCGGTCTTACCAGCATTGGCGGAGCCGGGGGACGAGGTCGGTCGGTTCCCCTGGGAGGGGGAGGTCTCGGGGATGAACGTGTACGTGCGCAGTGGCCCCGGGGCGAATTACTACGCGACCACCAAGCTGAATGCCGGCGACCGGGTGCTGGTGTTGGCTGAGAAGTTCGGCTGGTACCAGATCGTGCCGCCGCCGAAGAGCTTCAGCTACATTGACATGTCGATGGTGGAACGGCAGGCCGGCGCGAAGACGGGCAAGGTCGCGCAGGATAGGGTCTATGTTCGGGCAGGCAGCCACCTGGCGCCCCGCAAGACATCGACGCAGATTGTGTTGAATGCGGGGGCGCAGGTCGAGATCCTCGGCGAGATGGATGGCTTCTACAAGATCGTGCCGCCGCGGGGAGCGGGCCTGTACATCTCGAAGCAGTACGTGGCGTCGGTCCCGCCGCACCTGCGGATCGGGATGGTCGAGCGCTATCTGAACCCGGGAGGTCCTTCAGCGAATGCCGTCAGACCGGAGGTCCTGTCGGTCGAACGGCCCGCCGAGACGGTGGCGCCCAAGGTTGAGAAGGCGGTGTCTGCCCCGGGCGGCAGGCGGCCTGCAGGGGGCGCGGCGGATCCGCGTTCGGTAACGCCGTTCCAGACCGTGAAGACCACCGGCGAGACGCCGGTGCCACAGTTTTGCCAGGATGAGCTGCCACTGAAGGTGGATTCTGCGATAGGGTCGCAACAGAAGGGTGATGCTGGTTCTGTGAAGCAAGCCGAGGACATTGTCCTGGTCGAGCCTGTGCTTGACGGGCCGTCGGAGAGAATGACCGGACCATCGGGGCGCTATCAGGCGTTGTTGACGGTGCTGGAGAGCGAACTACATGGACTGGTGCGGGAACCATCATCGGGGGAGCAGGATTGGGCGTCGTTACGGACGCGTTACGGGGAGATAGCGGCCCAGTCTGAGGAGCGTACGCCCGCTCGGGTTGCGGAGATCCGCATGAAGCAGTTGGCAGACCTGATCGAGTTGCACTCGAAGCAGGCGAAGACGCAGGCGGCCGCGGAAGAACTGGCGGCTTTCCGGGCGCGGATGAGTGAAAGGCGGATGGAGATCACGCGGCGGCGTGCCGAGGCGGCGATGGAGAAATTCGATCTTGAAGGCGAACTGCGGCAGAGTTACGCCTTTGCCCCGGAGAAGCGGCGCTATCGGCTGGTCGATCCGGAGACCCGGCGGACGGTGGCGTATGTGGACGTTCCGCCCACAGTGGATGTCAACGTGGAGTACTTGATCGGTCGCGTGGTGGGGATTCGGACGACCAGTCAGCGGTTCAGCCCCGAGGCGCGAGTGCCGATCGCGGTGGCGGCGAACGTCACGGACTTGACGCCGAGGCCGTCGCCTGACGTCGTTATAAACCCGGACCAGGCTTCTGACGCCGGAAATAACCGCACAGAGATCGCCAAGTCTACCGAGGAAAGGCGAGCTGCGGACGGCGGCGAAGGTGCGTCGCGTGAGTCGGTGGTCGCGGCCGAACAGGATCCCGAGCAGGATAAATAGGCGCGTGGGCGTCGTCTTCTCGGCCGTGCCTTGGCCTTGATTGAGTGTAACCGTGTACTACTTCGTCATAGACGCGGAGGGAAATCGATATGGCCCAGCGGATATAGATACGCTTGTACGCTGGGTGCAGGAGGGGCGGATCGTCGCCTCGACCGTTCTCGTTGAGCGAGGTACCGAGAGGCGGGTCCAGGCGGATTCGATCACCGCCATTGCGGCGGCGCTGCGGCGTGTGTCGGGGCAGGCTGCGGGCGTCGCGATCGAACGAGATGAGCCCATATCCACGGAGGCACCGACGGTTCCGCAGGTGCCGGATGGCGCCGGCGCCGGTCTGCCGTCACCCGGGCCGCCGGTTCCACCTGTTCCGCGGATGCCCCCGGTTGCGGGGGCGGTTCCACCAGAAGCGGGCTATGCCCGACGGGGTTCCGTGAGCTCGAGGAGCAGGCTCGTGGCGGGCTTGCTCGGCATCTTCCTCGGCGGACTCGGCATTCACCGGTTCTATCTCGGATACAACGGCATCGGCTTGCTGATGCTGTTGTTGAGCGTTTCCGGTGGAATCGGCTCGTTCTTCTGTATTCCAGGGGCGGGTTGCGGGATCATCGGGTTGTGGGGCCTGATTGAGGGCATCGTCTGCCTGTGCGGGGGAATGCGCGACGCGGACGGGCTGGAGCTGCGCGACTGACCGGCCTGCCTGTCGGCAGACAGGTTGCACACGGCGAGCTTGTGCGATCCGCCAAACGGCAAGCCAAGCGGGCGGTCTTATCGCAAGCGGCAGACCGGATTGCGTGGGGCACCTATTCGATGGGCGCGTCGCCGGGGCTGCTGTGCTTCTTGAGCCATTCGAGCATGTCGCGGATGCTGCCTTGGGCGAGCGCGATAGCGGTGTCGGCAGCACCGTAATAAAGGTTCATCGTATCCCCGTCGTCGTCGATCGTGTAGCCGCACGGAAAGACGGCGTCTCCGACGTCACCTGTCCGCTCATACTCGGTTTCCGGACCGAAGATCCAGTTGTCACCTCGAAGGAGGCATCTCGTGGGATCGTCGAGATCCAGCAATGCCAAGCCCACGCGATAGATCGACCCGGCGGTCGTGAAATGAACGCCGTGGTACATCATCAGCCAGCCCTCCTTCGTTTCGATCAGCGGTGGTGAGAGGCCGATCTTCCGGGCGTCCCACCAGGGCCCGCGCTTGGCCTTGAGGACGACCGTGTGGTCGCCCCAGTGTTTGAGATCGGGCGAAAACGAAATCCAGATGTTGGCCCTGCCGGAGCCGGGCATGGGGCGGTGAATCATGGCCCAGCGTCCGCCAAAGCGCCAAGGCAGCAAGGCGGCGTCCTTGTCCTCCGGCGGCATCACCGCTCCTACACGTTCGAACTTGCGAAAATCCTCGGTCAGCGCGAGGGCGACGCCGGGACCTGCGTGGGAATAGCACGTGTAGGTTACTGCGTACTTATCGAGCTCGGGCACCCAGACGACACGCGGGTCCTCGATGCCCCACTTCTCCTCGGGGTGGTGCTCGACGTCTGGCAGCAAGGTCGGCTCCGGATCGATCTTCCAGTTGTTGACGCCGTTACTGGATCGTGCGGCGCACAGGTGCGAGCGTCCGGAGCATTCCTCAACCCGACACAGCAGCAGGGTCTCGCCGGACGCCAGGCGAACCGCGCCCGCGTTGAAGACGGTGTTGACGAAGTAGGGCCAGTCCCTGGCGGTGAGGAGCGGGTTCTTAGGATGTCGCCTCAGCAGCCGACGACGAGGGTCTTCGCTTTGCGGGGGCATGGGTGAGAGTCTCCCTCCAAGCTCGCGAGCGTGCCGTGGAACTCGTGTGCAGAGCCACGAGCCCTGACCATGTTGACCATCATTACATAGTGTGTCTATCGTCCAAATCAGGGCGGGCCTGGATGCGATGGTTGTCGTGCAGGCTGACAGCTCCGTGCGGTCGCGTGGGAGCCGCGCGAGGATCCTCAGCCTATCGATGTCACTCGACCATCGCCATTCCTCCGGCGGGGGCACCAGTGGGGGTGCGAGAAGGGATTCTCGCACCAGCGGCAGCGGGAAGGGATTCTCGCACCAGCGGGAAGGGATTCTCGCACCAGCGGGAAGGGATTCTCGCACCAGCGGCAGCCTATCGATGTCACTCGACTATCGCCATTCCTCTCAGCCGACGAGCATCTCGTCGCCAGTCTGCATCTCGTGCATGGTCAGGAGTGCCTGGAGCCAGGAAACGAGGGCCTCGGCGCCCTGGTTGAAATCCAGGCCCGACTGCATGAGGGCGTCGTAGCAGCCCCACGTTCTGAAGTCCACCATGGCGGTTCCCAGGTCGTTTCGGCCCAGGTACCACTCGAAGCATCGGCGCATCTCGCGAAGCCAGGTGGCATCGCCGGAGGTGCGGTAGGCGGCCTTGCAGGCCCCGATCAACGAGGCCGGCTCGAGCGGTTGCTGGTTGAAGACAGGACGCTGGATCCCACGCCGGAACCAGCCGTCATTGCCGATGATGGAGAGGTGGCCGGTGTCTGTGGTCTGCACGCCTAATAACCACCGGAGGACCCGCAGCCCGCGATCAACCAACTCGTGCTTGTCAAGCATGAAGCCGGCGATGATCAAGGCCTGGGGCAGGCGGCCGTTGGAGTAGGTAACAGAGTCCTCATACCACTGCCATTCATCCGTCTCGTGCTCGGCGAAGGCGGTGTTCAAGCGAGAGGCGAGGTCTTGCAGCAAGTCATGGGCGGCCTGGTCGTCCGAGTGGGCCCTCAGGTAGTAGTGCAATCCCAGGATCGCAAACGCCCATGGCCTGGCACTGTTGATCTGCTGGATACCGGGCAGGGCACAGCGGAAGAGAGTCTCGGCGGCGCGTTGCGTCGGTGAGTTTGGCGCGTGGGAAACGAGGTAGCCTAAGGCCCACACGACGCGGCCCTGGCAGTCACCGCTGCCGGCGGGATCGAGCCAGCGGCGCTCGTATGACATGAGGTTGCGGAATCGCCCGCCCTCGATCGACTGGGCGTGCTGCAGGAAGGAGAGGTAGGTCTGCATGCAGGGGAGAGCCCGCTCATCCTGGAAGATGGACCACATCATCGCCGCGACGGTCAGGGCTCGCGCGTTGTCCTCTGTCGTGTATCCATGTCGACGATCGGGCGTGGCGTGCACGGCCTTGTGCAGGATGCCGGTGCTGTCAGTCATGTTCAACAGATGATCCAGCCGCACATCGGGCAGGGAGATGCGCAGAAGGGTCCTCCGCCGAGGGATCGCTGCCGCTGGTGCGAGAATCCCTTCTCGCACCCCCGCCCCCGCCCCCCCCGCTGGTGCGAGAACCGCTGGTGCGAGAATCCCTTCTCGCACCCTCTCCGCAAAGCTGCTGCGGGCCTCCTCGATGACCTCGGCGTATTGTCGGCCGACGGACGGCCAAAGCATCTGCCGGCTAAACTCGTAGGCGGCCTTGCGAAGCCGGGTTCGCTTTGCCTCATTATCGAGCAACTCACGGAGGGCGCCCGCCAGGCCGTCGACGTCGCCGGGCTCGACCAGCAAGCCGCGCCCGTCTGCCAACAGTTCCTGGGCATGCCAATAGGAGGTGGAAATCGTGGCGATACCGCATGCCAGAGCGTAGGCCAGCGAACCCGATGTGATCTGCTCCTTGTTTGGGTACGGCGTGACGTAGATGTCGGAGGCCTGTAGGTATTCGAGCATGTCAGAGTACGAAACGTACCGGTTATGGAAAACGACGTTGTCCTGGATGCCAAGATCGACGACGCGGCTTTCCAACGAGAGGCGATAGGACTCGCCGGATTCTCGCCTGACTGCGGGGTGGGTCTCGCCCAGGATGATGTAGATCAGATCAGGATGATCGGGCACGACCTTGGCCAGGGCGTCGAGCAGGAACTCGATGCCTTTGGGTGGACTGAGCAGGCCGAAGGTCAGGATCGTAGGGCGCCCGGCGACGTCGAACCGCCGCTTGAAGGGCTCGGGATCGCTGAACGGTACATCCGGCACGCCGTGGTGGATCATCCGAATGCGGTCCATCGGTACGCCGTAGAACTCGTTCAGGATCTCCCTGGCCTTCTCGGCCATCACGACGATCATGGTGCTCTTCTTGCAGATGTGCCGGAGGATCTGGAGCTTCTTTGGCGGTACGTCGGCCAGGATCGTGTGGCAGGTGGAGACCAATGGGACCCTCAGCCGATCGACCAGGTCCAGCACGTGTTCGCCGTACTCCCCACCGAAGAGACCGAACTCGTGCTGGAGCGAGACGACGTCGATCTTGCTGGTGTTGAGGACCTCTGCCGCGTTGCGGTAGTCCGCGCGAACATGCTGCTGGATCTCGAAGGCGACCTGCGGTCCGTAACTGTAACCTTGCGGCCGGTCGTTGATGGCGACGATCCGGATGTTGCCGGAGCCGTCGAGCGGTTCATGGTATGCGTGCTTTGCGACCGCCGTCGCCACGTCGTGGGTGAAGGTGGCGATGCCACAGTGCCGCGGGATGTATGAACTGATGAAGGCGACGACGTTCCGCCTGGTGTTCGGCATGGTGAGCGTCCTCGAAGGTCTGGTACGAGCCGTCGCCCATCGATGTTCGGCCATCGGAGGCCCGACGGCGACGCGTGATGTCTGGCGGGCAAGATTCTACCCGATTTCGCCGCTGGGCCAACGGACGCTTGCCGGAGGACAACACGGGTTTCGACGACTTCTGACGTGCCTCATCGCTTCTCGACAATGCTGAAGTCGTACCGAGCAACAAGCTCGCTGGTGCGAGAATCCCTTCTCGCACCCCCACTGCCCCCGCCGCTGGTACGAGAATCATCGCATCTCGACAATGCTGAAGTCGTACCGAGCAACGGGCTCGGGGCCGGAGTAGAGCTTGGCCTGATACTTGCCGAAGCCGTGTTGATCGACGATTGGCTTGGCGTCGAATCTGTAGCCGCGACATTCCTGGCCCTTGGCCCAGACAAAGGAGTGTTCGGCCAGTATCTGGCGTTCGTCCTTCGGCACGATGGTGATCTTGAAGTTGTTCCGGTCCGCCTCGGGCGGGAGCTTAACCACCACAAAGAAATGGCCGTCTTCGGGCAGGATTTGCTTCTGCCAATCCCACTCCTGGTCGTAAAGGTCGGTGGCGGTCTTGAGGACCGTGCCCTTCAGCTTGATCGGTGTCCGAACCACGGCAATGGCCTGGACGATCCGGTTGACCTGGTCCTCCTCCGCCGATCGCAGGATGTCCGCCGTCGTCTGTTTGGGAGGACTTCCGGAGGTCTTGTCGCTTGACGGATCGCGAACGGCGGTCAACTGTTGACCGGTGGCCGTGTCAATGACAACGGCCTGGCACTCCACGAAGGCGTCGTGCTGTGTCCATTGATAAGGCTCCTTCTTCCACCCGGTAATGACGCGTTGGCCCTGCGCGTTCTTGCCCCAGACGGCGACCGGTTTGTATCGCGTCTCGTTCCGTGTCGTGGTCTCGTACCGGTCGCAAACGCCGCACACCAAGGCTTGGACCGACTTGAGGCGGCCGATTTCCATGGCCACGTCGGCGTCGATAATGCCTGCGTCGGCGAGGTCCCGTTCGGCAAGGATGTCCTTGAGGTGGGCACGTGTGTAGACCTCGTAGGTGCCGTTGTTGGTAAGGATGGCGGAGACCTTGTCACTGATGCGTTCGCCGACGCCGTGGGAGCGGGTGCGGTCCGCGAAGGGCAGAACGGCCACGCGCTTGAGTTCAGGCCGGTAGAAGTCGGGGTAGCGATAGACCCAGATTTTGCCCTTCATGGAACCGCCACCGCCGCATCCGCCAGCAATGGGGAGGATAAGGAGAATTGCGGCAAACCAGCTCTTGACTCGGGACATGTGATACCTTCTGAGCAGTGTTCTTCTTACCGATGTTGCCTTCGTGTCCGATCCTGCGTCCGCACGATTCAAACTGGCCAGCATGATACATTCGCGAAAGCGATAAGCCCAGTGCTTTGTCACAGCTCGTTTCAGGGATGCGTTGTGGCATGTGCCACTGCTGTGTCAGCAGTGCCTGATCGGGGACCATCGCTTCAGCGGTGGGGGGGGCCGAGGTGGTCGTACGGATTTGTGAAACGCGGCACTAGAGCAGTCTAAGCTTGAGATTGCCTATGCCGCTGACGCCGATCCGAACCGCGACCGTGAGGGAGCGGTCAGCCTTCACCCTTGA
>JAFGQA010000425.1 GCA_016935885.1 Phycisphaerae bacterium
AGACTGGTCATCCCCGTCGGCCACAGGGGGGCGACGCTACAACGAAGCGTCAATGGAGCATGCACGCTCAACCCTAAAACGCTCTAAACTGTCACGGACCACCCGGTGTGATCCTGTGGGCTGCGCTCCTACCGAGGCGGCGCCAGACCCGTACGACCGTTGAATTCCTCGATCTGTCGATCCCACTCGCCCACCTGTGTGAACGCCTCCACCCAGAAATCCGGGTCCCACATGCGGTTTAAGTCCTCGACCTCCCGCTGCTGCTGCTCGATCCACGTGTAGTACTTGAAGTTGTGCAGGCGCTTGCGGTCCGCGTACGTCAGCTCGTGCATGTGGTCCGTGCCGATGCCTTCTATATAGCGGCCGAAGTGACGCGCCGCCGTCGTGGCGTGGTATGGCCCGTGCAACTCCATTTGCTCCTTGACGCGGCTGGCGTACAGCTCCATCGAATCCGTCAGCGGCGTGAAGATGACGTCGCGGCCGTTCATCTCGAACATCTTGGCCGTCTTAATCGCTCCGACCAGGTTGCAGATCGAGGAGATGCCCAACAGCGGCAGTTGCGAGACCAGCGATTCGGACAGGCCCTCCTTCACCAGGAATGCCCGTCCCTCCGGCTCGTTGAACAGCCGCATGATCGACATGCACTGTTCGTCGTCGATCGCGCAGATCACGTCGGTGTTGCGGACGTTGTGAATCCACGGCACGTGCTTGTCGCCGATGCCTTCGATGCGATGGCCGCCGAAGCCGCACAGCAGCAA
The DNA here is from genome assembly GCA_016935885.1 of Phycisphaerae bacterium. Next base: position 759 of record JAFGQA010000425.1, read on the forward strand.
CGTCGGGCACTGCAATGCCTCGGTCGCCACGACCCGCATGGCCGGGTGAATCGTCCGCAGGAAATCCCCGGCGGCGATCGTCCCGGCCGAACCCGTCGCCGAGACGTAGGCGGCCAGCCGGTAGCCTGAGGTACGCTCACCGAAGGGCCGTTGATCCGAGCCCCAAGCGCCAGCGCGGGGACCGCTCGGCACAGGCGGTTCTTCGGCTGCGATTCGCTGGAAGATCTCCTCGATGATGTTGCCCGTCAGATGGTAGTGCCAGATCGCGTTGCCGAACTCGTCGAACTGATTGAAGATCACACAATCCGGCCGTGTTCGACGGATCTCCCAACACTTGTCGTAGATCTCCTTGACGTTCGACTCGCAGCCCGGCGTGGCGATCACCTCGGCCCCGATCTCGTGCAGCCAGTCGAATCGCTCACGGCTCATCTCCTCCGGCAGGATGGCAACGGCATGGCACGCCAGCAGCGCGCAGTCAAACGCGCCGCCGCGACAGTAGTTGCCCGTGGACGGCCAGACGGCCTTCTGCGTGGTCGGGTCGAACTGTCCGGCGACGAGCCTGGGCACCAGGCATCCGAAGCCCGCCCCGACCTTGTGCGAGCCCGTCGGAAACCACTTGCCGACCAGCCCGATGATTCTCGCATCGACGCCGGTCATCGCCTTCGGGAACTCGATCCAGTTGCCGTCGTTGAACAGCCCGCCGGATTCGTGCGGCTCGTTCTTCCACGTGATGCGAAACAGGTTGATCGGGTCGACGTCCCACAGTCCGACCCGCTTGAGACGAGAGCGAACCGACTCCGGCACCAGCGACGGATCACGCTGTTGGGCAAACGTGGGTATAAGGATGCCGCGCTCACGGCACCGAACAACGGCCTTCTCCAAGACGGCTTCATTCACTTGCATGGACTTACTTCCTTCATGTCATGCGGTTAGACGCGTGCCAAGGGCGGGTCGATTCTACTCCCTCTCCCCGTTGGGGTGGATTCTACTCGCTTTCCCTATTGAGCTGTATTCTACTCCCTCTCCCTGTGGCGGTGAATCCTGCTCTCTGTCCCTGTGAGGGCCAAGCCGTGTGCTATGCCTTGACGGGCGCGTACGTGTGTAGCGTGCGTCAGCTCAAACGGATGATTGGCGACCCCAGCCCACAGGCGCGTACGATCGAGGCAACGGGTGGAGCGCAGCGGAACCCGTGGAATGGGGTCCATAACAAGCACGCCTGCCCCGAGCAGGTGTTTCGCGTTCAAATGGGGTGGCATGGGTAACGAACGACACGCCCCACGGGGGCGGGCCGTTCATTACCCGTGGGAGCGGGTCACTCATTACCCGTGAAAGCCGGCTGGAGTAGATGCCCACGGGTAAGCTCCGACGACAACGACGGCTTCGCTTACCCATGCCAGGCCGCCGGGCCGGCTGGAAGCCTCTTTTTCAACTTCCGGCGGTACGACCAGAGCATCACAAGCGCTATCCCGAGCACGCCGACGTCTGCCAGGAATGGCATTCCTTCCATGCTGTACATCGTTGGCCGGCCCATCAGGGACAAGTAGCCGGCAAGCGCGCTGAATCCAAGGAATGCGATCAGTGCCTGGCGAGAGTTTTTCGCCAGGGCCGTCTCCTTCATCATTCGAGCCACCGGCGACATGCTGTGCAGCACGCTGCCGGCGGCAACGGCGATGGCGATGGACATCGCAATGGCCATGGATGGCGTCGTCCACGGAAGCGCCCCCGTGAATTGCAGCACCACGCGTGCCGCGACGATCGCGGCCAATACCAAGGTCGCGACCACCGTGTAAGATTCCCGTGCGCATCTCTTCGCGCCGACGGCCGCCACAAGGACCGCAGCGACCGAACACACCATGTAGAGATGCGCCACGATCCGACCGCGATGAAGCTCAGACACCACAATCGCAAGAATGAACAGAGCCAACTCCGCAAGGATGGCCGCAAGAAGCAGGACCAGCCCCGAATTGAGTCGATCCATTTCCGCAGGCCGCAGCGGGATTGTTCGCTCCTTCAGCGCCTGTAGCGATGCGTCGATGGGCTCGTTGCACTCGGGGCAGTTGCCGGCTGGAGACAGCCCGCGGAGATTGTAGCCGCACCCTTTGCACGGCACGTCACGGTCGATGCTGTCGATTTGCTGCTTCATTTGCAGAAGGCATCCCACGCGGCGTCGGTCGCGTTGGCCCAAGC
>JAFGQA010000047.1 GCA_016935885.1 Phycisphaerae bacterium
ACGAACGAACATCAGGCTATCGAGGCGCTTCGCCATGGTGTGTGCTTCGTCACAAGGAACGCGACCCAGGCATGGGGTATCAAGCGTTGGTCGCGTGTGACCTTGTGTGGCAATGCGGCGGGCTACTATCGGGTGGGCGCTACACGTTCCCTCGCGCCCCGTCCGTATCGACCGCGCTCCGACGGTACGTACTTTGACAAGCGTAGCAGATGCGCGACCAGTCTTCCAACTGCGCTGCCACGGCCTTGCCGTCGGTGCCCGGTTCCGGACACCGCTCCCGCGTATCTAAAAGTGAGCTGCCGAGCAGGGAGCAGTGAGGGCTTGAATAACGAAGGAAAAGTGCGAGCGATACCACCCTCCTGCTCAGCCCCAGTCGAGTGCTCACGTCAATAAGACTATAACGGATACCCAGGTGTCTTTCCAGCACTAGATATCGATATCGACCTGGGGGCTGATTGGCGACAACGCATAGCACGAATGAAACAGGGAGCCGGGATACTTGACGCCCGTCTATAAGCGTCGTAAACCGTTGAAAGACAATATGTTAGAATCTGAGAGGGCTGGTGGGCAAGCTGCGGGGGATTGTGCGGAATGCGCGCCGCGTAGCCCGTAACCCGTGCTCCGATAAGAGTTTACGATCGTCTCCGCCGAGAATGTTAGAATAGCCGGGCTGATTCAGGCGGTGATGGGGCCGCCTCTGCTCGCCAGTCGGAACAAGAAGGAAGCGGTCGGGCTCGCGTACAGACGATGGCGAACGCGGCCCTGTCCGATCGGTCTGGCCACGACTCCACGATGCACAACCCGGCATGGCTTGGATTGGCGCCCGATCCAAGGGAATCGTCACGAGGCAGGGCAGGGTGTACACTACCAAGGCCGCGCCCTGAAGCCTCTGTGCCGCCGCTGCGCCAGCGGTGGATACATGGGCCCTGATCGCGCTTGCCACAGGCATCTGAAGCTGCATTCTGAGCTACTGAGATCCTGGGACGTGTACTGTCACGGGCCGCGCGGCCGGTGTTGCGTGTGCAACGTGGCCGAGGCGGAAGCCGCGGGCTACAGGAGATCACGGTATGACGGCCACCGGGCGCATTTGCCCTACCTGCAAGTTTGAGAACCATATCCGTTCGATGTTCTGTGTCCAATGCGGCACGCTGCTCGCCTGTGCGCCGGCGGCACCTGGCGCCGCTGGCAAGTCGAGTGAACCGGAGCCACAAGCGAGCTTCGACACTCCCAAGCCGGATACGGAGGAGCTGCTCAGACGCGTGGTTGCCGAGGCCGGCTTCGAATACGACAAGACGCGAGCAGGTTACCGCGTCATCGTGCCGATCGGGGAGTCGCGGCGGCAACAGGTGCACGTTTTGTTCAACGGGCGCGACGACGAGGGGCACGACGTCATTAGCTTCCTCTCCGTCTGCGGCCCGGCGGACGAACGGCGGGCGATGACGCTCCTGCGGTTCAACAGCAAGCTGGTCTACGGAGCGTTTGCAGTGAAGCGCATCGAGGACAGGGACTACTTCGTGGTGACCGCCAACCAACTGGCCGCCACGGCGGATGCCGACGAGATTCGCAAGCAGTTGGCTGAAGTGGCCAAGCGGGCCGACGCAGTCGAGATGAAGCTCAGTAGCGGAGGGGATGTTTACTGATTGCCTCGGCAAACCACCGCCTCTGGCGATGAGAATCCACAGGGCTCCGCCGTTTCAGCGTTTCGTGGTGCGTGCCGCGCGCCTGGGTGCGTGTTCTCAGCGTGTAGGTCCGCAAGGTGCTGCTCCGTGCGATCCGCGACCACGGGTTCCGCTTCGCTTCACCCGTGGCTATGCTCCTCCGCCCCATTCGGGGCGGCGCCAACCGCCGGTCCCATTCGGGGCGGATAACGATCGCCAAACCCCAATCGGGGCGGGCCTGATCGCCGGCACCTTTCAGTGGCCTTCCTCATACCGCCAGCTTTGCAGGTGGTTGCCGATTCTCCCGCACGGCGCTTGGTGATTGGTCATCGGCCCTGGAAGTCCCCGACACGGACGAGCTGTCTCCGAGAATACTTTCCGCCGTCTTTCAGCGCGACGTTGACGGTCACCTCATACCGACCGGGCTGGTCGTAGGTGTGAACCGGCGAGGGTTCGTACGATTCGTCGCCGTCTCCGAAGAACCACTTTTGTCGTTCGGCCTTTGGCACCGCATCGAGGTAGAACCGGATGGCGAGCGGTTGCCCCGGATCGACAACGTGTGCCCGAATCCTGATCCAAGGGCCTTCCTTGACCACCTTGCTAAAGAACCTCCACGGCAACTTCGGGTCGATCCGCCGGTGGCTGCCAGCGATTTCCTTCTCATCGACGTAGAATCCCCGCGCCCGAAGCCACTCGATCATCGCCTTGGACTGGTCGCGCAGGAAGTCGGCCATGCCGTAGATGACGAGGATCCGCTGACGCTGGCCCAGGCAATCCGTCGGGATGTCCATGAATCGCTCGTCGAAGGAGCCCTGCCGGACAGCAAGGGCCCGGAAGACATCCGGGTTCCGCAGACCGGCGTAGAGGATCGGATACGCCCCGGCAGACCAGCCCGTCATGAAGACTCGGTCCTCGGCCACGTTGTATTTCCGTTTGATTGCCGAGACGATCGACAGGACGGCCTGTTCGTCCTGCCGCTGGAGGTCGATCTGGCTTTCCGGAGGGGGCGGGAAGTCGCCCTTCGTGCTGAGGAGTTCCGGTGCCAGGACGATGATGCCCCGGTTCTCGGCAAACTGCGCCCACTCCCGCATTTGCAGGCGGGACGTGTCGTACGGCCATGTCCCGTGACAGGCGACCACGATCGGCCAGGAGACCCGATCGGAGTATATGCTGGGGACATACAGCAGGTAGGGCCGCTCCGTCGGCTCGTCCGTCAGCTCCATGACCGGCGCCGCGGTGGGTAAGGTCCCCATAGCCGGGCACCCGCAGCACCACAGCGGCAGAATCGTCAACGAAATGACCGAGCCGCACGCGCGGCGGCGATGGTAGCGACTCGGCGGGGCCGTAGTTTGAGAATATGGCGGCATGATAAGGATTGCGTATAGCATGGCCGTGGCCGTTACGCCAGGGCCCGCACGGTGGTTCGATGGCTGGGCAACGCCGC
>JAFGQA010000426.1 GCA_016935885.1 Phycisphaerae bacterium
TCAAGGATCGTGGTTTCCCACTGAGCGGCCCTTTGTGTCGACATGGCCATGGCCTCCCGCTGGGCGAGCGCGTTCGTCAGGTGCTAATCGCGCATTTTACCACTTCACTCGCGATGGAAGCTATCTTTCTGCACGATTGATAGGGGCCCGGAATCGAGAGTTCTTCATAAGATGTTATTTGTTATATGCTTACAAAGACAAGTGGCTTGGCACGGAATGTGATAACAGACCCCAACGGTATGAAGGTCGCGATCCCTCATTGGAATGGCCGGGTCAGCCCAGTCTTCGACGTGGCCCGGCACGTGCTGGTCGTCGAGGTCAACGAGGGCGTCGAGGAGGCACGCTGGGACGTGGAGTTCAACGTGGAGGACCCGCGGCGGCGCGCTGGTCGGCTGACCGAGGTCGGGGCCAACGTCCTGGTCTGCGGGGCGATTTCCTGGTCGTTGGAAATGGCTGTTTCCGCCGCGGGGATCAGGGTGATCCCGCAGATCTGCGGCGACGTGCCTCGAGTGTTGACGGCCTTCATCGACGGACGACTTGGACAAGATACTTTCTTGATGCCTGGCTGTTGTAGGGGAGGTCGGCGATTCCGCTCACGGCGTCGACGCGGCAGGTGGTAAGTGAGATGGCTGCCGGGCCGCGAGGCGGGACCATCCACGAGATCAGAAGGAGGTTACAACGATGCCAGCAGGTGACGGCACAGGCCCCGTTGGACTGGGGCCCATGACAGGTCGGGGAGCCGGCTACTGCGTCGGATTTCCGTTTCCAGGCTACATGAACGCCATGGGCGGGTGGGCTGTCGATCCCAGGGCGTTTCAGGGCGGCTATCTCCCTTGTGCCTACGGTCCCGCGACGGGGCCTTATGGGTATCCCCCGGCGTACCCGGCGGCTTGGCAGGGAGGACTCGGCTGGTTTGGACGAGGATTCGGTCGCGGTTGGGGGCGCCGCTTCGGCCGGGGGCGTGGCTGGGGCCGCCGTTGGGCCGGCTGGTAGCCCGAATCCGATAGGGCCCCGTCTCGACGATGAGTCGGGTCCTCCCAAGCGCAGGTGATCCGGGAAGACCGGTCCATGGGCGAGGGCGGGCACGAGGGATGTCGCGTGGGCTTCATGTGATTGGCTTGGATAGAGAGTGCGTCTGTCCGGGCCACGGGCGCCACGTGCCTTGCGTATCAGACGGGCCCTGCAACCGGGAGGGCCCGTCCGAAGCACGAAACGACAACGGCCAGAGGTTGAACCAACCTCGCAAGCTGAAGGAGACCTGCGATGCCAGGTGGAGACGGAACCGGCCCGGCCGGAATGGGCCCAATGACAGGACGAGCGGCTGGCTATTGCATCGGCTATGCCGTGCCTGGATACATGAATTCCGTGGGGCCACAAGGCTTCTGGGGTTGGGGGCGAGGCGGCGGACGCGGGCGAGGTTGGAGGAACTGGTCTTATCCGATTGGTCCGATCGGATGGCAACGGCCTGCCGCGGGCTATTCCGGATTCGGCGCTCCGGTGGCACCGTTTGCCGCCCCTTTTGCCGCGGGAATGGGCAGCGATCAGGAACTCGACGTCCTCAAGGGCCAAGCGGAGTACTTCGAGGACGCACTGGACGGTATTCGCAAGCGAATCGAGGAACTCGAGGTCAGAGGCAAGCAGGATTGACCGTTGGCGTCAGGCGTTAGTACATGCGAGGATTCGTCGCCGGGGTTGCGGGCAACATCGCGCCGAGACCCCGGCGTTTGCTCTCGAGGAAGGAAAGGGACACAACGTGAAGATTGCAATCACAGCGACAGGAAGCGACTTGAACGCACAGGTGGATCCACGGTTCGGTCGGTGCCCATGTTACCTGATCGTGGAGACCGATGACCTGAGCTTCGAGGCCATCGAGAATCCCAATATCGCAGTGGGCGGCGGCGCGGGCATCCAGTCGGGCCAACTCATGGCCGAAAAGGGCGTCAAGAACGTCCTGACGGGCAATTGTGGGCCCAATGCGTATCAGACGCTGTCCGCTGCCGGTATTGGCATCATCGTCGGCTGTTCGGGCCCGGTTCGCGACATCGTCGAGCGGTACAAGGCCGGGCAGTTCACGACCACCGGCGAGCCGAACGTCGCAAGCCATTTCGGCACGGGCGCGGCATCGAGCGACCCCACGGCACCGGCGGCGAACCCACCTCAGCCATTCGGGCAGGGCATGGGCCGAGGCATGGGCGGCGGTCGAGGAATGGGGGGCGGCCGAGGGATGGGCGGTGGTCGAGGGATGGGGGGGGGCGGAGGAATGGGTCGAGGCGGCGGCCGAGGCATGGGCGGTGGCATGGGGCAGGGCATGGGCCCAGGGGGCGGCAATCCGTCGGCACCGCCCGAGGACCCGGGCGATGAGTTGTCTAGCCTGAAGCGGCAAGCCGAGAGCCTGGGCGAACAGATGCAGCAGATTCAACAGCGAATCCAGCGGCTCGAGCAGGAGAAGAACGGTTGATTTCGCCAAGCCGGAGATCATCAGAGGGCTACGTTGCCCATAGCGCCGGCGCCTGGAAGCAGACGAGAGACAAGGTGATGAAGAAGGCAACACTGCTGCAAGAGATCGAGGAACTTGAAGCGCTTCTCCAGCAGACGAAAGCCAAGAAGCCGCTTCACGATACCGCGGGCACGCATGACGCGATGGTCCTGGAAATCGAGGATGAACTCGCCGACAAGCGGAAGGCCTTTGCCCGCATCGATCAGGGAGAGTCCTAGCGCCGCGTGATGGTAAGGGACGCCGGTTGAGGAAGACGGATTCGGCGAGGTCATGGAAGGTTCATAGCATAAGGAGATCCTGGAATGCCTTGGGTGGATCAAGAGCGATGCACCGGGTGTGCCACGTGCGTCGAGGAGTGTCCCACCGGAGCGATCGCGCTCGAAGCGGGCGACGTGGCCGCTATCGACGACCAAACCTGCATCCGCTGCGGCACTTGTCATGAGACTTGCCCTGAGGAAGCGGTTCGCCATGACGGGGAACGGCTTTTGCAGAAGGTCGCGGCGAACCTCGAATGGACGGAACAACTGCTCAAGCACTATAAGACGCCATCGGCGCAGGCGGCATTCATCGGCCGCATCACGAAGTACTTCACGCTACAACGCAAGGTGGCCGAGCAAACGATTGAAAGACTGAAGGCGATCGAGACTGATGCCCCTCGGATGCTCCGGTCAGCCATTGAGGCGTTGCAGGCCGGCGAGAAGGGCGGGGCATCGCCCGAGTAAGCGACGCGAGAGGTCGCGGCGGGCCGCCGGCGGCGGCTGGCGTGCGCGAAGATCTCGGTCACCGGCATCCGGAGGGAGAGAGAGCCCTCGTACCGGAGGAAGGTTGACGTGTGTTTTGGAGGCAGATCATGAGGACGAAGCTTCTTGGCATCTGTTGCAGCCCTCGCAAGGGGAGGGCCACTTACCGTGCGATGCAGGCTTGCCTGGCCTCGGCCGAGGAAGTCAGCGACGAGATCGAGACGCAGGTCATCGAGCTGGCCGACAAGGTGATCAATCCTTGCCGCGACTGCGGCGTCTGCAGAGAGGAGCTAACATGCGGTATTGAGGATGAGTTCCGCGAACTGATCCCCACGCTCGCCGACGAGGACATCAAAGGGATGATCATTGGCACGCCTGTCTATCTGTGCTGCATGACGGCCCAGTGCAAGGCCTTCATTGATCGATCGGCGATGTTCCGGCGGAACGGATGGCTCTTCCGAAATCGCGTGGGAGGGGTCTTCGCCGTCGGCGGGGTCCGAAACGGCGGGCAGGAACTGACGATACAGGCCGTCCGGAGCGCCATGCTATGCCACGACATGATATGCGTCAGCGAGGGCAAGCCGACCGCGCACCTGGGTGGCACGGTCCATAGCGGGCATGAGGGAGGCGTCGAGGCGGATACGTTTGGCTTGGAGACCGTCCGGAACTTGGGCAGGCGGGTGGCCGAGGTTGCGCTGATGCTCGCCGCGAATTGATCCCTCCGATCCGCTGCCGGTCAGGTCATTTGTCCAAGGGGGGTTCGTGTTGACGAATGCCGTCGAGGGCCGCGCGAGCGTAAGCAATGGGTCCGCCTTTAGGGTGGGCCTGTTGCTTCTCGGTGAGCACTGGACCGTTGACCGTATCGAGTTTGGCTCGCGGGACGGTTGAATCGCCGTCGTCGATACTCGCGGGTCCGGCGCGGACGCGACGGTGGACCCGAACCTGCCGACGAGCCACTCGATTCCGGGGGTGAGGGTCTACCGCGACGTCATAGGCCCGATCATAAAGCCGCTCTTCGTCTCGGCCGCGAAGAGGGTGACGGGTCTGGCCGGCGGTGTATACCGGACGGCGACGCAACCGGTGGGCGCCGACTTGGTGCAGGCCGCCGGCGAGAAGGGAGCGATTCTCAAGGTTCCCGTTGAGTTGAGGCCTTACGCTGAGCACGTCGATGAGTTGAGCCAGGCGGATTGGTGCGCGATCGCGTTGGAGCGCGGAAACGAGATGACGGTGGAGTTCCGAGTTCCGGAGGAGAACCTGCGGATCCTGATCCACGGCAGTCCTCGCAAGTATGAGCCGGGGGTGCTGGAAGTTTGGTCAGACGATGGGCGTCTGCTGAAGCGGTTCGATCCGAAGCAAGGCGCGGACAAGAAGGCGGGTGAGGCGACGACTCAATCGCAACCGACTTCGAGCCGGAGGCGTTAGGGTTGGTGGTTGGGGGTGTGCGCTGCAACGTCGCGGGCGAACGGGTGGGGTTGGGAGACGGTCGCCTGCCTGCTGCGGCGGGAGATAGGTGGTTGTCCACTACTACGCAAGGAGGTCGGGTTCTCAAGAATGGAGGCAGGACGTTCCGATCATCCACCTCCCGCCTTCTGACCCGCTACTATGCCGATACGCGCTGGCTGTTGGGGGTTCTGCCGTTCCAACTGGTAGTCCGAGTAGCACGAGAGCGGGCCGCAACAATGAATGAACAGCGTGCTTCTCGAAACCCTTCGACGCATGGTTCATGGCTTCAGCCATCGGGGACACGATCCCCAGCCCGAATTCGTGCCGGTCGCCGCTGAAGCCGCAGGCCACCCGTTCTTGGCGATCTGTTCAAAGATTCCGGCAGGCAGCTTAGTATGACAGCGCTACAAACCGCGATTCTGGCCCAGAAACGCCAGTTGGTGGATCTCGAAAACCGGGTTCTCGGTATCACCACCGGCGATTCGGAACGAATCTAGCGCTGTCGTATTAGGCACAAGGTCAAACGCGGGAGGGCGCCGCGGACGGCGCCCCAATCCCTTGATGTCGTACCTGCCTGGGCCTGCCACCGAGTTGATGACGAATCCCTCGACGCCACGCTCCTCACCCTTTTTCCGCCACGACCGCCGAATTCGGCGGCGCTATCCCCTTCGTCCACGGCCGTCGACGGCGGGGGTCTCGACGTCGAGCGTCCTGATCTTTCGGTAGAGCGTGCTGACGTTGATGCCCAGATCTCGAGCCGCCAGCCTGCGATTGCCGTTGCGTCGCTGGAGGGCTTCGGTGATGAAGAGCTTCTCGATGGCATCGAGGCTCATCGGTTGGCCGCTCTGGACCCGGTCTCCGGGTAGGGGGCGGAGTTCCGGTGGCAGGTGGTTCAGTTCGATCATCCCCCCGCGACAGAGCACGAAAGCGTGTTCGATGACGTTCTCCAACTCCCGAACGTTGCCGGGGTAGTCATACTCCATGAGCCGGGCGAGCACCTGGTCCGAGACGCCCGGGATATGCTTGCCTTGGAGCCGATTGAACTTGGCGACCAGGTGATCCACCAGGAGCGGAATATCCTCTCGACGGCGCGCGAGCGCTGGCAGTTCCAGATGCACCACGCGAATGCGGTAGTAGAGGTCGTCTCGAAACTTACCGGCGCGAGCCCGTTTGGTCAGGTCCCGGTTGGTGGCCGCGATGACGCGGACGTCGACGGCCAGGGGCGTCACGCCGCCAAGCGGCTCGACGAGGCGCTCTTGCAAGACTCGCAACAGCCGGACCTGCATCGCGGGCGAGACGTCGCCGATCTCGTCGAGAAAGATCGTGCCCCCCTCGGCCAGGGCGAAGCGTCCCGGCTTGTCGCGTTTGGCATCCGTGAAGGCGCCGGCCTTGTAGCCGAAGAGCTCGCTTTCCAGCAGTGTATCGGGCAGCGCCGCGCAGTTGACGGCGATGAACGGCCTGGCCTTTCGTGGAGAGAGGTTGTGGATTGCCCGAGCGAAGAGGTCCTTGCCCGTGCCGCTGGGCCCCTCGATCAGGACGGTGCTGCTGCTATCGGCGACTTGAGGCAGGATCTCGAACAGGCGCATCATGGACGGACTTCGCCCTACGATGTCCTCGAACGTGTACCGAGCCTGGAGTTCCTTCCGCAATTGCTCGACCTGCGTAAGGTCCTGGAAGGTCTCGACGCCGCCAGCGATGCTTCCGTCCTCGTCTTTCAGCAAGGCCGTCGAGATGCGGATGGGGATCCGCTGGCCCTGCTGATTGATGATGTACGCCGTGGCGTTGACGATGGGTTGGCCGCCATCCAGCGTTCGCCTCAGGGCGCAGTCCTTCTCGCAAATGTCCGCGCGAAACACGTCACAGCAGGGACTGCCAATTGCCTGCTGCCGCGCGATACCGGTGATGCGCTCGGCCGCGCGATTAAAGGCGGTGATCCGCCAGTCGGCGTCCACGGTGAAGACGCCTTCATTGACGGAATCAAGGATCGTGGTTTCCCACTGAGCGGCCCTTTGTGTCGACATGGCCATGGCCTCCCGCTGGGCGAGCGCGTTCGTCAGGTGCTAA
>JAFGQA010000427.1 GCA_016935885.1 Phycisphaerae bacterium
CCGGTCTTCCTGGCCCGGACCACCAGCCCGGCAACCTCGAGGTTCGTGTACGCCGGCAGCGTCCGGAGCGGAGGCTCGAGGCTCACGACGGCCGCCAGCGTCGCGCCGGTCGGACCGTCGGCACATGACGCCGGAGTCGTGCTCGCCATGTAGAAATCGACGCCGATCGATTCGAGATCCGGGCCCATGAGGATGTCCTCGATCCGCGCCGAGGATAGATCATAGCTCAGACCCAGGGTGAATCCGCGTACCTCCTGGTGTGACCGCATGAAGACCGGCACATGGGCACGGCAGATGGATTGGAACGGAGGAATCAGCCAGAGGTTTGCAGGGGGCTCAACAGACCCCGGGTAGTGGAACCCGATGTCGACGATGCCAGTGTCCGGCAGGTGATCGGTGCGCGTTGTCGCGAAGTCCAAGCCAAGAAACGATGCAGAGGCGCTCCCTGCATCAATGCACGGACTCTGAACGGCCTGCCCGGCCGCTGTCTGGCCAAGGTAATAGGCTCCGTGAGGGCTGTCGACGAAGAGAGGATCGAGAACAAGAGTAGAAGGTGCAGGTGCTGGAAACAGCACGTCGTATCCGTCTCGTCCATAGAAGCAGTTGTGGTCTTCTGTGAATTGGCCCATCGGAACAGCGATGGGAGTTCCCGACGCATAGAAGGCGAGTATGCTGTCTCGCAACGTGAAGGAGCTTGACGGGGGCAGCAGAATCCCGGTCGCCTTTCCTTCACTGCCCTGCACGTCCCCGGTACAGTCCGCGGTGACTCTACAATGGTCGACGCCCGGTGCGCCCCCTGCGACCCGAGCGACAGTCGAGTTCGCAACGGTGAAGACGCCGGGCATGGAGAAGAGGATCCCAACCGCATCTCCACCGCGGGCGGGAGTCAGCTCCACGTTGGGCGTTCGCTCAAACGTGCCGCAATGCCTTTGTAGACCGTTCCCGCCCTGGATATCCGCCACCAATGAAATGAAGATGGCAGAGTGCGGGGCGGAGACTCGAATGCCTGTCGCCGCCCCTCCAGGCAGTGAAGGCCATCTGCAATTCACACACCAGTCCGTGCCGCCTCCTGGCGAACCACCCAGGCAATCGGTGACTTGGACGGACCGCAGATTCAGCGCTCCCAGGGCTTTGAGATCCATGCCGAGTGTGTCTCGGTAGCCTTGGGTCTGGGCACAGGAATTCGGGTGTGTATGCCCCCCCGCACATCCGCTAACGGCTGTCCTTTCAATCCACATGTCACGCGCGGCAGCCTCAAGCCCAACTGCACCACCTGCGAGCACGGACAGTGCGATGCTATCGCCGCCAAGACACTCCGAAACACTAACTCCTTCGATTGTCAATTGGCCTTCCGTGCGACAGACGATGGCTCTAGCGTCTCCTCCGCTGGGGGTCTCTATACCAGAAATGCGCAAACTAGTTGTTAACCCTCCTCTGATGCCCGAAACACGTACTTCGCCAAAGTCGATTCGTTCCAGCGAGTCACACACAAAACCGGCAGCCGACCCGCCTGAAGTACCACAGTCTCCTGTCGCAGATCCGCCGAATATGTCGCTGACAGAGCACTGTTTGAGCGCAACGCGCCTGGCGCCCTCCACTTCTAAGGCAATCGCAGGGCCCCCGTCTCCGCCACAATAACCTTCGAAGGATCTCACGATGCCGCCTGTGATTTTATCCTGATGGCAGTCAATGAGCTCGACGACCTCAACCCCTCGGATGGCAGTGCCCCAAGCCGTACCGCCGTTCCATCCATCGCAATCACCGATCCCCCCAGCGCTGAGATCGTGGACCTCAACAGTCTGCATGGTTGCACTGGCTGAAGGCCCACTTCCGTCAAGCAAGATGCCGCATACCGCCTTGCCACTCGAGGAGCACGTTTCCGCCGCGACAATCCTGGAGACGCGGATGCCGGACCCACGAAAAGCGTCAGCAAATGAGACGTGGATTCCAAGCGCTCCAGGATCGGGCGTCGAGAATAGGTCGGCTAGGTCCGCGCGCACATCGTCTACGACAGTCTCGGATATGGACGAAGAGGCCCTCGATCCAGAGAGAGAAACCCGAATTCCCGTGGCGACCGAAGGAGAGAATGGGTCTGTGCTCGAGCCCCAAAGCCGGCGAATTCTCGAGACGGTCGTTCCTTGCATTTCAATAGCACTTGCCTCGCGACCTGATTCAAGCAGAATGCCGAATGCGGACGATGCGCCAAACCCGTCGGCGAAGAAGATGCCCCCGGTAACATCTGTCACCTCTATGTCCGCCAGCGCTGCCGATTGAAAATCGAGCAAGTGGACAGCCGCAGTCGTGAATCCAGTGAGTGGCTTGTCCCAGGGTAGGTCGGAGGGATGCGCTCCCATACATCCAGCAATCACGGTCGACTCTACAGAAACGGCATCCACGCTGTCGGCCATGATGCCGTACACTGGCCTGGTCGGAGTACCTTGGGCGAGAGTCGACCCCGTGATTGAATCGATGAGGCAGTGTGAGACATCGAGCCTCTGGCAAGGGTGGACTGCCGCTATTCCGGAAGCCCCCACCCCTTCCCGGTCTTCTATGTCTCGGATGAGGCAGCGCATCAACTCCGCCTCACGCGAGGCGATCAGCACTCCCGAATTGCCGTTCGTGATTGCGAGGTTTTCGAGCTGCACTCGTCCCACAAGAGATCCGACATTGATACCGATCGCGCCGGGCGGGGCCGAGATCGAGGGGAGATCATAGCTTGCCAACTGCGATGGATCGACGTCCTCGGGGAGATTGGGGACGACCCCCACGATCTGAAGGGACCTGTCGACTGTAATGGCCTCGTCGTACGACCCGGGCGAGATGAAGACAGTCGCGCCAGGCGGCGCCGCGTTGACCGCCTCCTGGATCGTCGGGTAGTCACGCGGCACGTGGATCTCGGTCGGGAGCGACGCGAAGACCAAGGCGCCGAAGACCTCGGGCCTCTGCGAGGCGGTGCCCAGGTCTGTTTCCGACCAGGTCAGGATCGTGTCTTCGTCGCCGCCGTCGTCGTCGTCGTTCAAGCCGATCTCGAAGCCGATCTGTGTACCGTCGCCGGGCGCGATGCTCCACTTGCCGGGGATGTTCAGGGCGATGGCGGCCTCGACAGCCCAGCCGTCCGTGGTCTGGACCACAGCCGCTCGGACGCCCTGCGTCGGATGCTGGATGCCGCACACGATCGGTGATGCGGGGTCACGCCCGAGGTTCGCGAGCGGGATGGTGATCTGGGCGTCGGCTGCGTCATAGCTCGTTCCGCCGGAGGCATCCGGATCGATGAAGATCTCGACGCTATCGTCGGACCACACGTCGCAACCCGGCGCCTCGCCGTGGACCAGCGCATCGTCCTGTATCAAGACCGCTACGTAGAGCCATTGCGCGTCCGCGAGCGCGGCGAACTCGAAGGCGGCGTCCGCGTCCGGACTCGGATCCGTCTCGATCCGGCCCTCCCGCAGCGCCTGGGCCGAGAGTCTGCTCGTGTGGGCGTGGCGCGGGGCGAGCTGCCACGCCTCATCCGAGAAGTCGCCGTCGACGACGACCGTGAGCGGGTAGCCGGCAAAGTAGGTGCGGCCGGGGTCGCCCGGTGGGATGGCGGCCAGAAGTGATCCCGCGAAAGCCATCACGACCGAGGAGAAGAAAGGGACGGCAAGCGAGCTGCGGGCGACCATGACGACCCCCTTTCCGGTGTTCCCCCCTGGATGGTATGCGGGCGCATCGAGGAGAAGCAAGTGTGGACGCCGGCAACGGAGGCGGTTGCGCTGTCCCGATCCTCCATCGCTGAGCGGAGTTGGACACGGCCTCGCATCGCCCTTACCCCGATGCGC
>JAFGQA010000428.1 GCA_016935885.1 Phycisphaerae bacterium
CTACTGGAGATGCTCGGCCTCGATCCGCTGCCGGAGAAGACCCCGCTGAAGGCGATGACCACCAACACAGTCGAACACGAGACGTTCACCATCGAGAATGTGCACTTTCAGTCGCGTCCGGGCCTGTACGTCACGGGCAACCTCTACATCCCCAACGCCCTGGACGGCCCGGCGCCGGCGGTCCTCTACGTCTGCGGCCACGCCCAGGTCAAGAAGGACGGCGTCGCCTACGGCAGCAAGGCCCACTACCAGCACCACGCGGCATGGTTCGCCCGGCACGGCTACGTCTGCCTCATCATCGACACGCTCCAACTCGGCGAGATCGAGGGCATCCACCACGGCACCTACCGCTACGGCATGTGGTGGTGGAACAGCCGGGGCTATACGCCCGCCGGCGTTGAGGCCTGGAACTGCGTCCGGGCGCTGGACTATCTCCAGGAACGCCCGGAAGTGGACCCGCAGCGCCTCGGTGTGACCGGCCGCTCCGGCGGCGGGGCCTATAGCTGGTGGATCGCCGCCATCGACGATCGCATCGGGTGTGCGGTGCCGGTGGCGGGAATCACCGACCTCCGGAACCACGTCGTCGACGGCTGCGTCGAAGGCCACTGCGATTGCATGTATGTCGTCAACACATACCGTTGGGACTATCCGTTGGTCGCGGCCCTTGTGGCGCCGAGGCCCCTGCTGATCTCCAACACCGACAAGGACAACATCTTCCCGCTCGACGGCGTCGTGCGCACGCATGAGAAGGCCCGGCGCATCTACCGGCTCTACGACGCCGACGACAAGCTCGGCCTGCACATCACCGAAGGGCCGCACCGGGACACGCAGGAACTGCGCATGCACGCCTTCGTGTGGTTCAATCGATTTCTCAAAGACGCAAATCCCCTCATTACCGAGCCGGCCGTGCCCCTTTTTGAACCCGAAGCGTTGAAGGTCTTCGCCGAGCTGCCGCTGAGCCAGATCAATGCCACCGTCCACGAGACTTTCGTGCCGATGGCGCAGAATTTGCCCGTGCCACAATCCCAGGACGAGTGGGCTGCCCAGCGCAGTGCGTGGATGGCCGCCCTGCGCGAAAAGGTGTTTCGAGGCTGGCCCCGCCATGACGAAGCCGGACCGCTGGATGTTCGTCCTGTTGCGGACTCGCAATCGACGCCCAGTCAGCGTCTGGAACGATTCGACTTCACCAGCCAGCCTCACGTTCGCCTGAGCCTGCGGATCGTCCGGGGTCCCGATACAGAGAGCCCCAGCCGTGTGCACCTCCACGTGGTCGACGACCCCAACACGGTCGCGATGGACATCGGCAGCGCCCTGGCCCCCAATGAAGTCCACGCGTTCTTCGCTCCGCGCGGGCTCGGGCTCGACGCATGGAGCGGCGACGAGCGAAGGCACGTGCAGATTCGCAGGCGGTTCATGCTGCTCGGCCAGACGCTCGACGGCATGCGCGTCTGGGACGTCCGGCGGGCCGTGCAGGCCCTGAACCATATTGCCGGCATAGAAGGCCTGCCGGTTGAGCTGACGGCACAGGGGAACATGGCGGGCATCGCGCTCTATGCCTCGCTATTCGAACCGGCCGTCGGGCGATTGAGTCTATCCGGGCTGCCCTCGACGCACCGCAACGGGCCGACCTTTCTCAACGTGCTTCGCTACCTCGATATGCCGCAGGCCGTCGCCATGGCCGCCGAACGGGCGCCGGTCGTACTGCATCAGGCGGATGCCTCGCCGTGGGCGTTTCCGCAGTCGGCTGCGAACAATCTCGGATGGCCCGACGAACGATTCCGGGTGGCCGCCCCATAGGCGACGCTCGCCCTACTGCGGTGCGACCGGCCCGCGCCAGACGCTGCCGCCGAAAGTGGTGACGTACATCACACCGTCGTCGGATGGGTCGAACGTCAGGCACTGCACGTTCGAGAAGGGCAGTTCGTCGAGCGCCTGCCACGTCTGCCCATCGTCTCGCGAGAGCCACAGGCCGGCGTCGGGCGCCCCTTCGGTGAGCGTCATGTAGACCCATCCATCGCGCCGGGGGTGGAAGTATCCGCCGAAAGTCTGGCGGCCCTGACGGCCGATGCGCCGCCACGAGCGACCGGCGTCGTCGGTGCGATACAGGCCGCCCGACCGGTCGTCCCAATTTGCATCACAGGTGCCGACGAGAATCACGTTGCTGTCAGTCGGATGAACGGAAAAGTCCTTGGGGTACAGGAACAAGGTAGAGGCGTTGACTTTCTGCCAGGTTTCAGCGCCGTCGCTGGATCGGTACAGCCCCACGCCCTCGCTCATCAGGGGTTGGCTCTGCGCGGGTCGCTTGGCGCAGACCATCGCAAAGAGCGTGCCGTCGGCATGGAGAACGACGCGGCTGATTCGCATGTTCTTCGGATCGCCCAATCCGGTCTTCTTGAGCGTCCACGTGTTGCCGTCGTCGATGGATTTGCAGACGCCCTCGTCGAACACGCCGGCATAGAGCATGCGCCGGTTCTTGGGGCTCTTCGGATCGAGCACGATCGACGTCACAGGCCTGGGCCCGATGCCCTGCGCCTCGGCCTGCCACGAAGCGCCGAAGTCGCGCGAGATGCACACGCCACCCGGCCGCTTGTGGCCGTGCCGCTCGGAGATGATGTTGTCGTTGGGGATGTCGTGTACGTCGGAGAACGCCCCCCACATCTTGCCCGGCACGTCCGGGTCGAACGCGATCTCGTAGCACGTGTTTCGCCACGGGGCCCAGGTGTTCCTGTCCCACCAGATCCAGGTCTTGCCCGCGTCGAGCGAGCGGGCCATGCCGATGTCCGTGTAGGCGATATAGTGCCGGTTCGCCTCGAAGGGATCGATGTAGTAGTGCCACGTCGTGGTGACGACCAGGCCCGTGCAGGCCCAGGCGCAGCCGGGCCTGGCGTCGTGGCCGGGCGCGACGTAGGTGTCCCCATTGAACCACCGCTCGCCGCCGTCGTGCGTGATGTAGGACTGGCTCCACACCAGGATCAGCCGATTGGGATCGCTGTTGCAGATGGCGGCTCCGAACGGCGTGCCGCCTCCCTTGAGCGACTGGCCCGCCGAGACGGTGACGTAGTTGGGCGCGACGTTGTAGCGCTCGAATCGCGGGTCCTGGAAGTAGGTGGCCCGCCACGTGCGTCCGGCGTCGTCGCTGCGGTACACCGTCTCGTGGTGAGGCGGATGGAACCCGGTGCTCGTGTTCAACGCATACACCGTCTGCGGGTTGGCGTCGGTGGTGAGAATGTGCCTGTATTGCGCGACAGGCCCATAGGCCCATTGGTCTGCCGTCTTCGTCTCGGTATTGATGCCCTCGCCCATGGCGGATTGCCACGTTTCGCCTTGGTTGAGGGAACGGTAGACGCCCCCCACAAGAGCGCCGCCTTCCTCCTCGCTGGGCACCGTGCAATAGAGAATGATGCCGTCGCCGACCTCGTTCGACCCGCCGCTGAATCCCTGGATGTTCGTCGAAGGCAGGCCATCGGTCTTTCTCACCCAGGTTTGGCCCCGGTCGTTGGATCGCCAAATCCCCTTGTCCGTTGCGGCAAATACAGTGCGGCCCTTGCTCGTGCGGTCGAAGTGGAAACCAACCACCTGCCCCAGCGGACCGTCGCAGGCTACCCACGTGGCGCCCGCGTCGCGCGATATCCGGCATCGGCCGTTGCGCGTGCCGACAAGCATGACGAGCGGCTCCGACGGATCGATCGCAATCTCGCCGTACAGCGAGTCGGTCAGGTCGCCGATGGGGGAAAACGTCCGGCCGCGGTCCCGGCTGATTCGCAGCCGGCCGCCCGACGAGGCGTAGATCACGTTGGAATCGTGTGGATGAAACGCCGGCCGGCAACGCGTGTCGCTGCGCAGTTGCGCGTGGTGGATCATCCGCCAATGGTGACCGCCATCTTCAGAGATGTAAGCCGCGCCCATATCGCAATTGAGCATCATCAAGTTCGACTCAACCGGCGAGATCGCCGGCGCAAACATGCCCCCTCCGCCCGACAGACCCACCGGCTCCCACGAAACCCGCTCCGCAGAGGCAGTGGAGAGCAGCGACCATCCCAGAAACACGAACAAGAGCCATCGCGAACGATCTGTCATACCGACCTCCCAGTCTGCCTCATTGGCGAGAAACCCGACCTGTCGAGCGAGAGGAACCAAGGCGTCGTTGCCAGTCCGCCCCAACCGTCGGGATCGTGATTGGCCAGGAAGACCTCTTGCAGCATCTCGTCATGCCGGACCAGCGCCGTCCACAGCACGCCGGGCGAGTTCTTCCATCGGGGATCGGGTTGTTCTCCGTCGATTCGCCGGAACTTTGCGCCCGCAACTTGCCGGTCCCACATGAAGTCGCGATTGGTTGCGATGAGCCGGCCAATATCTTCGCGGGTAAAGACCAGGTCGTGCTCGAACGCGGTGACGATGCCTTCGACGTCGATCCCGTAGTAGCCGCCGTTGGGATGGACACCGACCCAGTGTTTGGGCGTTCCATCGCTCCTGTAGTCCCATGGGCCCGCCGGGTCCCAATAGTTCCACACGAGGTACTTGCCGTCCTGGCGTGTTCGCATGCGCGACTTCATCTCTCGCCACCATAGCTCCGCTCGCTCTCGATAGATCGGCTTATCCGTCACATCGTACATCGCGATCAGCCAGCGGGCGATATGGTTCTGCTTATTGGCGGGATTCGAGAAGCCATCCGTGTTCCGATGCGCATAGCCGTCCGTCCACTGGCCCGTCTGGGGATCGATGCCGAAGGCCGGCACCACCCATACGCCGCCGTCCCTGGTCCGGCGCCAGCAGTCACGCGTCTCCCATTTCTCGAAGGTGCGTTCGGCCAGTTCCAGATAGGTCTCCGCACGCGCGCCAAACTTCTCCTTCAGCGTTGTCGTCCTGAGAATCTCATCGGCCATCAGGACGATCGGACGCAAGGCCATGGCCTCGCCCAGCAAGCTGTCGGTATGGAAGGCGGCGGCAAAGGAACCGCCTGTTTCGCTCTTCGGCCAGCCGACGAAACCGTCGGGCTCCCGCACCCCTCGCTCGATCCACGAGTCGGCCCAGTCTACCAGGTGCTCGACCCACTTCGAGTCGCCCGTGGCGAGGTAGCCGTAGTGGAAGCCGTTCAGAAACGGACTGACCAGCCAGCCGATCTCTTCGCCCATCTCCCGGTCGCAGTGGCGCGTGCGTGCACGGCTGAGGATGTTCCTCTCCCACCGGGCCAACCAGTTGCGCGTGGCCTCCGGCGTGGCATTCGGACCGGCGTGCGCAGTTGAATGCCGCGGAGAGGTGCCGGCGCAGATGCAGAGGTGGTACCCTGCGTACCTGAGAAAGTCGCGACGCTCCAAGATGTGCCCCTTCCTGTCCAGGTGTCGATGCGCGTACACAATCCCGTACAACATACCCACTTATAGTCGCGATGGAGACCGGGATCAACCCATGTGTTGGGGCACAATGGCTCTGGATGGCCGTCAGGCAAGGATCAGTCGTAGCTCTTGGCGGTGATCAGGGCGGCCAGGAGGATGTGACGGAGCCGATCCGTGTCGATCGCGTCGAGATAGTCGTCGGTGAAGTCGAGTTTGAATCGCCCGCGGAAGTTTTTGATCCGGCTCTTGAGCTCGCTGCGGCCCAGCACGGCGATCGATGTGGAAACCTGCTCGAAGCGTCCTTGTGAATACACAGTCGTGACCTTTGAGATTCTCGTGGTTGCCGTTTCTGCATCCGCCCGCGGTGGACGCCCTGACGCAGTCATATCGCCCAGCCGGGCGGGCCACTTTGCCTGCGAATCACCAGACGCGCTCACAACCCGCCGATTCGCCCGGCAAGGGGCGGAAAAAAACTCGTGCGCTTGCAGCCACGTCTGATAACATACGCCGATGAAGACATCGCTGTTCGATTATGAGCTTGGGCCGGAGTTGATCGCCCAGACGCCGTCGCCGTCGCGAAGCGAGTCCCGGTTGCTCGTCCTGGACCGCAAGGGCGGCGTCCGCCTGCGGCGGATCGCACCTACCTTGCTGGACCGCCGCTTCGCGGAGATCGGGCAGTTCCTGCGGGCCGGGGATTGCCTGGTCCTGAACGACACCAAGGTCCTGCCCGCCCGCTTCTTCGCCGAACGAAAGACCGGGGCGTTGATGGAGGGCCTGTTCCTTAATTCAATGGGCGAAATCGCCGGCGCTGGTGTTGGCGTAGGATGGGCTTCAGCCCATGCTGTCTTGGCCGCATGGGCTGAAGCCCATCCTACGGATGCCGCGCCGCTGTGGGAGGTCATGCTCAAGGGCGCCCGCAAGGTCCGGCCCGGCGAACGCATCCGCATCCTGGACCGGCACAGAGAATGCCATTGCGAAGCCGAACTGGTCGAGAAGCGGCCCGACGGGGTCTGTGTCCTCAGGATCGACTCCGACCGAAACGCCGAAGAGATCCTCAACGAGGTGGGGTTCCCGCCGTTGCCGCCCTATATTCGCCGCGACGGCGATATCGCGCAGGCGACCGAAGACCGGCATCGGTATCAGACGGTTTACGCCCGCACGCCCGGCGCGGTGGCGGCGCCTACGGCCGGTCTGCATTTCACCGAGCCCCTGCTGGCCCAGTTGCAGCAGCAGGGCGTGCGACTGGCCTGGGTGACGCTCCATGTCGGGACCGGCACGTTCAAGCCGGTGACGACCGAAGACCTGGAGGACCACGAGATTCATCAGGAGTGGTACGAGGTCGATGAGGCGAACGCCCGCGCGATCAACGCCGCCAGAAAAGCGGGCGGCCGCATCATCGCCGTAGGAACGACTGCGACGCGGGTGTTAGAGACTGTCGCAGGTTGCACCGCGGGACACGGTCAGGGATCAGGGCTCGGGGGTCAGGATACGGCCTGCCCGATCCCTGAACCCCGACCCCTGATCCCTTCCGAAACCCGAAACCCGCAATCCGCAATCCTGCACGCCTGCCAGGGGACAACGGACCTGTTCATCACGCCGGGCTACGAGTTCAAGATCGTCGATGCCATGATCACCAACTTCCACCTGCCCCGCAGCACGCTGCTGGCGCTGGTCGCGGCGTTCGCCGGGCTCGACGCGACGCTGGCCGCCTATCGCCACGCCGTCGCGCAGCGCTACCGCTTCTACTCCTACGGCGATGCCATGCTGATTCTCTGATGCGCTGCCCTGAACGCAACGTGGCCGCCGGAAGGTTGGGATGATCGATCCCACCTGCCGGCGGCCACGAAATGACGCCGTTACCGCTCGCAGGATGGCGAGTCTTATGCCTTGTACATCTCGTCGAAGGCGTTCTGTGCCATCACCAGCGCGGCACGCATCATGTCCTCGGCCTTGGCGGTTTCTCGCTGGGCCAGGGCCTTGAGAAGCGCCTTGGTGTTGAGCTTGCGGGCCGCCTGCTCGCAGGCCTCCCAGCTCAGCACGCTGCGGATCACGCGGTCAATCCCCTGCTCGGTATTGTCGTAGGCGCGGGTCTGCATGTCGTGACCCTTCCATCGCTCGTACCCGGCCGCCTGGATCAGCCCCGCGATCGCGATGTTCATCCCGTTGACACGGGCGCCGTGGTCGATGTCGTACTTGCCCGGGCCGCCGAGGATGATCCCGTCGTTGTAGCCCTGGCTGTTAAGGTGCATATGGACGCACATGCCGTTGTCGAGCTCCTCGACGGTGTCGGCGACGTGATCGAGGCCGATCATCTCAGAATGGCCGAACTCCTTGTTGACGCCCTTCTTGGCGATGTTGACGCCGAACTCCTTCTCGACCCTGTACCAGAACAGCAGCGCGCTGGCGACCGTCGGGATGAGCATTGCCGGGTGTCCCTCGTTGGGCTTGGGCTCGAAGCCGATGTAGAGCTGGCCGCCCTTCTTGGCCTCGTACTTGCACAGGCCCGCGACAGACTCCTTGAGGTTCTGGTACATCTGCTTGATGCCGACGGTGGCAATGTCGTAGCCGAACGAGCCGTTCCAGATGACAAAACCCGGACTGATCTCCGGATGCCACGCCTTCCGCAGCGTCCCATAGGCCAGGTCCACCGTCCGCGTGCCGAGTTCCTCGCCCGCCTTGCGCTCGTTGGGGTCGAGCGAGGCAATGCCGCCGTAAGCGAAGTGGGCATGCGCACCGGGCGTGATCATCGCCAGGTACAGCTTGTTGGACACCAGCGCATCGGCCACCGCCGCGGCGTTCTTGTCGTCGACCTCGGCATCGTAGTGCATCTCGATGCCCAGCAGGACGTTCTTCGGCATGCGCGGCCGGATCCGCTTGGCCACCAACTCGATCATCTCGGGCGTGCCGAACCCGGCGCCCCATTCCGGCCGCATATCCCCCGGCACGAACCCGCCCTTGCCCGGATTGAACGTCCAGCGGCATATGCTGTGTAAAGACTTCTTCGCCATCTCAACCACTCCTTATACCTGTATCCATTTGTATTGTTTCATGCTTGCGACAGGCCGATTGCGGCCCACATCATACTGCCATCGGCCCACCAACGCAACCCGTCATCCGCACCGCTTCCCACCGCACCGAACCAACTGGGGAGGGCATGGGTACCGCAGCAGCCGTGTCGTTCGCGATTTTCGCCCGGAAACTGACTGAATCCACGCCCGATGGGTTGCAGGGCGAACTTTGATGCCATAGGGTGGTATGACAAGGCGTGCAGTATGTTGTTGAGCCGTCTGAGACCGGACGATCAC
>JAFGQA010000048.1 GCA_016935885.1 Phycisphaerae bacterium
TCCGCAAATGGGTTCCGGTCAACGGGGCGACGCATGCGTCGCCCCTACAGGCGATTTTCGTTCATCGGCGGCGAGCGCCAGATCATGACCTCTGCTTCGAAATCCCCGTACCGCACGGCTTTGACAATCTTTTGCACTTGAGTATAATCGTTCCGATACAGTTATACTATATGGAGGTGAATGGATGAAACGACGTTTGATTGGAATGTTGGTGCTTCTCGCCGTAGTTTTCGCTGCGGCCTGCCAGCCGACGCCGGCTCCAACCGCGGCTCCTGAACCGACATTGATGCCCACAGAGGTGCCCACAGAAGAACCGACCGAAGCCCCCACGGAAGAGCCAGAACCGGCCGGCGAGGTGGTCCTCGATGTGGTCGGGCTGGACGGCACGACGGTCTCGCTTACCATGGCGGACGTCACCGCGCTGGCGGTGTCTGAGGGATGGGGTGGTTTCATGACCAGTACCGGTGACATCATCCCGCCGGCACGGGTCACGGGTGCACCGATCGGAGCCCTGGCCGAACTGGTCGGTGGATTGGCGGAGGGGAGCGGTGTGCGCATCGTCGCCGAAGATGGTTATGCAATGACGCTCTCTTACGACCAGATCGCCAATGGCGATTTCATCGCTTATGACCCGGGAACAGGATCGGAAACCGACCCCGAAGCGCCGCTTCAGGCGGTCATCGCCTACGCACGCGACGGTGAACCGCTCCCCGCGGACGAAGAAGGCGTTCTGCGCCTGGCCATTATCAGCGACGACCAGATGCAGGTCACCGATGGCCACTGGTGGGTCAAGTGGGTGCGGCGGGTCGAGCTGATGTCCCTCGCTCAGGAGTGGACACTGACGATGGAAGGGGCGATTGCCGACGAGATTGACCGGAATACGTTCGAGTCCTGCGGCGCGACGAGTTGCCACCAAGCGACGTGGACCGACGACAGCGGCCGCGTGTGGGCCGGTACGCCCCTCTGGTATCTGGTCGGACGGGTGGACGACGAAGTGCAGCACGACGACTTCGCGTTCAACCGAGACCTCGCCGATGCCGGCTACACGGTGGACATCATCGCCGCCGATGGGTTCTCCGCCAGCTTCGACATCGAGCGCGTCCGCAACACGAACGAGATCATCGTCGCGCACCTGCTCAACGATACCCCGCTGGGCGAGGACGACTTCCCCCTACGACTGGTTGGCCCGGACCTGACCGGGCGCGAGCAGGTGGCCCAGATCGCTCAGATCGTGGTCCACGTCCCCGCGGCAGAGGGCGAACCGACCGAGACAGAGGAGCCTGTCGAGACGGAGGAACCGGCCGCCGGGGACTACTCCCTGAACATCACGGGGGCCGTCGCCGAACCGATGGCCTGGAGCGTGGCCGAACTTCGGGAGATGGAGGTCGTCGAGGTGACCGCCGAGCACCCCAGCCGTGGGGAGCAGACGAATGAGGGCGTGCGGTTGAACGCGCTGCTCGACCTGGTGCAGCCGCAGGATGGCGCGACGGTCATGGTAGTGACGGCCCAGGATGGGTTCACTTCCGAGATCGACCTGGCCGCCGTCCGCGCTTGCGAAGACTGCCTGGTGGCCTTCACGAACGATGGCACTCTCAAACTTGTCATGCCCGGTTTCAGCGATGGGTCGGCCTGGGTCAAGGACGTGGTTCAGATCGAAATCCGGTAGGCGCGGCACGGCCTGACGGAATCGCGGCTTGCAGAATACGCCAAAGTCACCCTGAGGCTGTCGAGGGGTGACTTTGGCACTTGTGGAGCGTTATGAACAGACGATTCCCGCACTCAATTCTCGCGGCACTGCTGTTTTTGTCTCTCTTGTTGACCGGTTGCGGTCCTCAAGAGGTGACGCCGCTGCACGTCTTCTTCGCCGGCAGCATGATCATCCCCATTCACGAGATTGAGGATGCTTTCGAGGCCAGCCATCCCAACGTCGACGTGCTGCCCGAGGGGCACGGCAGCATCCAGGTCGTCCGGCACGTCGCCGAGTTGCACGACGAGGTCGACGTGGCCATCACGGCCGACCACGCCCTCATCCCCATGCTGATGTACCCGGCTACGCTCCCCGATACGGGCGAGCCTTACGCCGATTGGTACATCGAGTTCGCCACGAACCGATTGACGCTGGCCTACACAGACCGGAGCCAGTACGCCGATGAGATCACGGCCGATAACTGGTACGAGGTGGTCACCCGCCCTGGAGTGCGCCTGGGGCTGGCCGACCCACGCTTCGACGCGGCGGGCTATCGGGAGTTGATGGCGTTCCAGTTGGCCGAGTTCTACTACGACGACCCCTTGATTTTCGAAGATGCCTTCATGGGGCGTTTCCGGTACGCCATCACCACGCAGGAGGAAGACGAGCGATGGGTGATTCACGTCCCCGAGATCGTCGAACCTAAACAGGACAGCGGCATCGTCGTCCGAGGTGGCTCGATCCAGCTCATCGCGCTCCTCGAGTCCGGCGAGATCGACTACGCCTTCGAGTACGAGAGCGTCAGCCAACAGCACGGGTTTCGCTACGTTCCTCTGCCCGGGGCGGTCAATATGGGTTCAGAGGCTTATGCCAACGTGTACGGCCGGGTCGAGGTGCAGCTCGACTTCCAGCGATTCGCCTCGGTGGATCCGGTATTCCCGGCCGAGTTCATCGGCTACGGCATCACCATCCCGGCCAGCTCTGCGCATCCCGATCTGGCGGCCGAGTTCATCGCGTTCATGCTCGGGCCGGAGGGGGAGGCAATTATGGATGCGAATGCCCACCCGTTGATTGTCCCGCCGCGCGCCGACGGCTACGAGCGGATGCCCGCCGACTTGCGCGGCCTGTGCGTGCCGATGCCGTAGGCGACTGTGTCAACTCGACTGCCCAAGCGACGCCGTATCGACCTATTCGTCATCGCCTTTGGGGCCGCCGGCTCATTGCTGGTCCTGTTCGTCGTCCTGCCGCTGTTGAGCACGGTCCTGGGGACGTCACCGCATGCCCTGTGGGTGACCGTGACCGACCCCGAGGTGCTCAAGTCGCTTGGGTTGACCGTCTACGCTGCGGCCCTTGCGACACTCGCCGCCCTCTTGACGGGGGTGCCGTTGGCCTATCTCCTGGCGCGGTACGATTTCGTCGGGAAACGGGTGATCGAGAGCACCGTCGACCTTCCGGTGGTCATTCCCCACACGGCTGCGGGCATCGCGCTGTTGATGGTCTTTGGGCGGCAGGCGGCCCTCGGGCGGCTGGGCGCGGCGGCGGGTTTCGAGTTCACGGAGACGGTTGCCGGCGTCGTCGTGGCGATGCTCTTCGTCAGCCTGCCGTTGCTGGTCAATAACGCACGCGAGGCGTTTGCCATGGTCGATCCGGAGATGGAGCTCACGGCCCTGACGATGGGGGCCAACCGCTGGCAGGCGTTCCGCTACATTACCTTACCCCTGGCATGGCGTGGCATCCTTGCCGGCGCACTGATGATGTGGGCCCGCAGCTTGAGCGAGTTCGGCGCGGTGGTCATCCTGGCCTACCACCCCAAGATCATCCCCGTTCTCATCTATGAACGTTTTGCCGGGTTCGGCTTGAGTGCCGCCCGCCCTGTAGCTGTCATCCTCATTCTGACGGCGGTGGTCGTCTTTGGCGTGCTGCGGGCAGTGATGCCGCCGCAGCAGCAGCAACCGCGTGATTGACTTGCCGATTTGCTCTCTCTGTAGTAGAAATAACTCGACGCAAAGGTCGAACGGAGGGGGCGCTATGGACAGCACACCGATTTACCAGCGGGTTGCCGAGTCGATCCGGCAGGAGATCCTGCACGGGGATCTCAAACCGGGCGACTCCTTGCCGTCTGTGCGGGAGATGGCCGAGCGTTGGAACTGCACTCCCGGCACGGTCCAACATGCGTACAGGGAACTGGCTCGCCAGGGGATCATCGTCAGCCAACCGGGGCAGGGCACTCGGGTGATGATGGACATCCCCAAGGACCAGGGCAAGCCTCTGCGTCAGGCTGCGCTCGTGCACCGGACGGAAGCTTTCTTGCTGGAGGTCCTATCGACAGGTTACACGCAGGGCGAGGTAGAGCAGGCGATGCGTCTGGCGATGGACCGCTGGCGCGCGCTGGTGCAGACACCCGAACCAGTGCCGGAGGGGGTGCTGCGCTTTGCTGGCAGCCACGATCCTGTGATTTCCCTCATCGCCTCTCGCTTCGACGAGATTGCCCCCGGCTATACGTTGGAGGTCGCTTTCTTCGGCAGTTTGGGCGGCTTGATCGCACTGGCCGAGGGGGGTGTCGAGCTTGCCGGGGCGCACCTGTGGGATGCAGAGAGCGACACGTACAACGTTCCTTTTGTCCGCCGACTTCTACCAGGACGACGCCTGGCCCTCGTCACCCTGGCGCACCGCCGTTTGGGTCTGATCGTTCGGCCGGGCAACCCGGTGCAGGTTAGCAACCTGGCGGATTTGACGCAGCCTGCGCTCCGCTTCGTCAACCGCCAACGCGGGGCAGGTACCCGCGTCTGGTTCGACGCGCAACTGCGACGCCGCGAGATTGCTCCCACGAGCATCACCGGCTACGGCTCGGCGGCGTTGACCCATTCGGAAGTGGCGGGGACCATTGCCGACGGTCGCGCCGACGTGGGGTTGGGGATCGAGACCGCTGCGTTGGCCTACGGCCTCTCGTTTGTCCCTCTCACGTTGGAAACCTACCATTTGGTCGTCATGGAAAAGGCTTGGGCGTTGCCGCCCGTCGAAAGACTGGTGGCGTGGTTGAACACCGGTGCAGCCCGGGCAGCCATGGCGGATATGGGGGGATACGACACCTCGGAGACCGGCAAGGTGGAGTGGATCGGCTGAGCCTTCGCCCGCGACTGTGGGGCATTGACACATACGCCTTCACTTGACGAAACGTTTGATTCGCGGTATGCTTACAGTGAAGAAGGGGAGTGGTTGGGTCCCGGTGGGCCCCCCGGTCTTCAAAATCGGTGGCGGGTCGCACAGAGCGGGCCGCGGTGGGTTCGACTCCCA
>JAFGQA010000429.1 GCA_016935885.1 Phycisphaerae bacterium
ATCACAGTTCATATCGACACTACAGGCCCTCCCGGATGAGGGCCGATAGGACACATCAGAAAGGAAAACCACGCTAATCAATTACCAAAGGTGTTGCAATCATCACTGTTCGATCTTAGCATCCCACTGAATGTCTGCGGTCTCCGTTCTCTGTGCTTTGTGGGCGTTCGGAGTCAGGAATCATGCCAACTGCAACGACTGCTCAAAACGCCCTGAGAAGGAATCGCGACCGACTCCTGAGGCGGTTCGAGCCAAGCATTCGTATGAATCCTCGTCTGGACCGTTCCCTGGTGAGCTTCCAGGCCAACCGAAAGACGCCCTTCTTCAGTTGGTTCAAATACAAAGAGGCGTTCTCGGCCGAGCTTGTCCGGTATGTGGTCGATGAATTCTGCCCGTCGGGTGGCGTTCTCCTGGATCCGTTTGCCGGCGTCGGGACCGCGCTGGTAGTGGCGCGATCGATGGGCGTTGACTCGATCGGGATTGAGGTGTTGCCGGTCGGTTTCCTCGCGGTAGATGCCCGTGTTTCCGCCGAGGCAGTGCCGCTGGGGACGTTCAAACGTCACGTACGGGTGGCGACTTCGACCGATTGGGCGGACTACTTTGACAGGGATTATGCGCTCCGGCACATCCCGATAACGCGTGGTGCGTTTCCAGGCGAGACAGATCGCGCTATAGCGGGATACCGGGCATACTGCAACCGACGGATCCGCGATCCCCATGTGCGGCGACTCTTCGATCTGTCCTGCCTGGCGGTCCTCGAATCTGTCAGCTACACACGCAAAGATGGGCAGTATCTTCGTTGGGATTACAGAGCACGCAAGCCTCGCCTACAGTCGCGGTTCGACAAGGGCGTCATCCCAAGCTTCAACTCTGCGATCCGGAACAAGCTCCGACAGATTTACGCCGAGGTTTCGGAAGAGGCCAATAGTAGTGACTATCTGCTTGGGCTTCCCAAGGCTCAAACCAACAAGGTGGGAAGTGTTGATACGAGGCGGGGCTCGTGCCTTGACATTCTACCGGGGATGCCGGATGCGAGCGTAAGCCTTGTGCTGACATCACCGCCATACTGCAACCGCTATGACTACACACGCACATACGCCCTGGAACTGGTTTATCTTGGCCTGGACGCCGAACAGATCAAGTCCCTTCGGCAATCCATGCTGTCTTGCACGGTGGAGAACCGTGCCAAGACCGAGCAGATGAGGACCGTATATCACCGCATTGGGCGGAACGGCGTATTTGATCGGGTCTGCCGAGTGTTCGACCAGCAATCAGCATTGCACGAGGTTCTGGGGATCCTGGATGGGGAAGCCCAACACGGCCGTTTGAATAACGCAAACATCCCTCGCATGGTAAGGAATTACTTCTTTGAGATGTGCTTCGTGATCTACGAACTCGTCCGTGTGCTTCAGCCGGGCGGCTGCATTGTTATGGTGAATGATAATGTTAGATACATCGGCGAAGAAGTGCCCGTCGATCTGATACTGTCGGATTTTGCCACAGCGTTTGGGCTACAGACTGAGCGTATCTGGACGCTTTCAAGGGGCAAGGGCAATAGCAGCCAGCAAATGGGTGCCCATGGGCGCAATGAACTGCGCAAGTGCGTCTACGTATGGCGCAGGGCATGAGGAGCGTCAGAGGTTTCTGGAGAAGCTGCTTTACACCGTGAACACGCCGGCGTAATCACAAGGTCTCATGAAATGACCGCTGAAGAATCATGTAGAAGGGTCCGAATCCTGTTTGCCAAGCCCGGTCTGGATGGACACGACGTCGGGGCGAAGGTCGTGGTGCGTGCCCTGATGGAGGCCGGCTTCGAGGTCATCTACACGGGTCTGCGGAAATCGCCCGAGCAGATTGTCCGGAGCGCTTGCGACGAGGATGTGGATGTGCTCGGCCTTTCCATCCTGTCCGGTTCGCACATCCCGATCTGCCGGCGGATCAAGGCGCTGCTTCAGGAGAACGATCTAACAAACGTCCTATGGATCGTCGGCGGGAATATCCCAAAGAAGGACCACGAAGCACTGAAGGCACTCGGAGTGGACGCGGTCTTCTCCGTCGGTACGCCGACGCAATCCGTGGTCGACTTCATCCGTGAGAAGGTCTCATGA
Organism: Phycisphaerae bacterium; assembly: GCA_016935885.1. Next base: position 2,109 of record JAFGQA010000429.1, read on the forward strand.
ATCACGACAACCAGGCAGACCTTGAAGCGGTCTATAATGAATCCGGTCTGGAGATCAAGCCCGTCTACACGGCCCAGGATGTGGACGCCAGCGGTGGCTGGGGCGGCATCGGCGATCCGGGTGAGTTTCCCTTCACCCGAGGCATTCACCAGCAGATGTATCGCAAGCGTCCGTGGACCATGCGGCAGTATGCGGGTTTCGGCACGCCGGAGGAGACGAACAAACGCTTCCGCTGGCTGATTGACAACGGCCAAACCGGTTTGAACGTCGCGTTTGACTTGCCGACACAGGTCGGGCTGGACTCCGACGACCCGATGGCCGAGGGAGAGGTCGGCCGCGTCGGCATGGCCGTGGACACGTTGAAGGATTTCGAGATTGCATTCGACGGCATCGATCTCGACAAGATCACGGTGTCGCTGACGATCAACGGGGCCGCAGCGATATTGATTGCGATGTACTTCGCCATGGCGGAGAAGCGCGGGTATGACATCGCCAAGCTCCGCGGCACGGCCCAGAATGACATCCTGAAGGAATTCATCGGCCGGGGCACGTGGATCTTCCCGGTCGAGCCCTCGATTAAGCTGGTCGGCGATACGATCTTGTACTGCGCCGATCAGGCGCCGCTGTACAGCCCGGTGAGCGTGTGCGGTTATCACATCCGCGAATCAGGCGCCAATCCGGTGCAGGAAATGGCCTATGCCTTTTGCATTGCCAAGGCGTATATAGACCACGTGCTGGAACGGGGCCTGGGGATCGACGATTTCGCCTCGCGGCTGTCGTTCAACTTCGACATCCATGGGAATCTGTTTGAGCAAGTGGCGAAATTCCGGGCTGGTCGGCGGCTCTGGGCGAAGATCCTGAAAGAGGAATACAGGACGCAGAATCCACGATCGATGTGGCTGCGGATGATCGCCGGGGGCGGGGGCGGCGGCCTGACGATCGAGCAGCCGGAGAACAACATTGCCCGCAGCGCCTACTATGCCCTCATCAGCGCCTTGTCCGGGACGCAGACCATGGCGCTGTGCTCGTATGACGAGGCATACACCATTCCCTCCGAGAAGGCGGCCCGGATCTCCCTGCGCACCATGCAGATCCTGATCGAGGAGATGGGGCTTTGTGATACCGTCGATCCGCTCGCTGGATCCTACTACGTTGAGACGCTGACGAACCAGATGGAGGATAAGATTCGCGCGTGCATGAACGAAGTGGACGCCCAAGGCGGCATTGTCAAGCTCGTCGCGGAAGGTCATGTCCAGAACGTGGTTTCAAGACAGGCCTTTGAGAAGCTACGCAAGCTGGAGCGCGGCGAGATTCGTAAGGTCGGCGTGAACTGCTATCGCGTGGAGGAAGAAGAACAGGACGTCGAGTTCCATCCGTTCAAGGAGGAGGATTGCGCCAAGCAGATCAAACGGCTGGACCGCACTCGCGCGGAACGGGACAATGCCGTCGTGAGAGACGCGATCCGGGCGGTCCTCGCCGACGCCAGGGCGGGGGCCAACGTCATGCCAGGCGTGATCAAGGCGGTCGAGGCGTACGCGACCGTCGGCGAGCTGACGCAGTGTCTCGTGGAGGCCTATGGGCGGTATGACGAGCCGGTGCGATTCTGAATTCTGCGCCGGTGAGGTGAGACGTCACGCCTTTGTCGCGGTACCTGGGCGAAAGCCATATAATGGAGTTGCACGGCAATGCCAAGAGGCAAGAGCGGGCCCCCGGCAGGTCGAAGGACGACGACGGTTTCGACATCCGGCAGGGCATGGCCGTGTGCCTGCTGGTCAAACGGCCAGTTGATTGAGGTGCGGCGTCATGCCGATACAAGTATCCATCGATCGCGATCTCGTTGCGGCATTCTGCCGTAAGTGGAAGATCCTCGAATTCTCCCTGTTCGGCTCTGTCCTGCGGGACGGCTTCCGGCCCGACAGCGACATTGACGTGCTGGTCAGTTTCGAGTCCAACGCCCCGTGGAGCCTGCTGGACATCGTGACGATGAAGGAGGAGTTGGAAGGCATGTTTGGGCGCGAGGTCGACCTGGTCGAGAAGAAGGCACTTCGGAACCCCTTCCGCCGCCGATCGATCCTCAACAGCTACGAGGTCATCTATGCCGCCTGAGAAACAGGACGAGGCGTACCTGTGGGACATGCTCGATGCCGCCCAGGCCATTCAACGATTCGTCGAGGGTCGATCGTCTCAGGACTATGTCGCGGATCGCCTGTTGAGAAGCGCCGTCGAGCGGAACGTGGAGATCATCGGTGAGGCGGCCCGCGGAGTGTCGGCCCAGTTTCAAGTGGCGCATGCGGAGATCTCCTGGCGGGCCAGCATCGCCCAGCGGAACGTCATCGCCCACGAATACGGCGAGATCGATGACCAGCGCCTGTGGATCGTGGCCACGCGGTTCATTCCCGAGTTGATCGACCAGCTCGAACCGTTGGTTCCGCCGTCTGAATAGGGATACGACCTGGATGACTGCCCGCAATGTCATGCTTGTCACAATCCGGCCGGCCAGTGCGTACACCCCGATTGGTGAATACACAGTGTGCTTCGTGGAGGCCTACGCCCAGTGTGACGAGCCGGCGTGGTTCTAAGCGACCAGGACCCCTCAACGTGACGTTCGGTCACTGTGCCGACAAAGTGATGGACGCATGTGAGATAAGTACGGAAGATCCAGTATGGGAAACGTAATCCCGTTCTTCTACTACGATATTCTGGCAAGGATCGTTCCTGGTGCACTGACCCTGGGCGTTCTAGCGTTTGCCGGGGTCGAGGTCCCAGACGCTTGGGCGGGCTTGTTTGTCAGTGGAGGGTCGTGGAGCGCCGTCGTCACACCTCTCGTTTGTGCTGGGGCATGCTATGTCGTTGGCGTCTTGTATGAGGCCTTCTTCGCAGTTCCGGGGGTTCATTGGTTGTATAATTGGATGATTACGTTTGCCTACAGGAGAGCCAAACGGGATAGGCACGGACGAGAGAGTCAAGGCGTCGGGAGTCGCATAACCGAATGGCGGTATGACATGTGCCCGTCCAAGGGATATGGGCAGTCTAAGAAGGATCGAATCGACCTCGAGCATCGTTTCAGCCGCTGGGGCATCGGTGAGAACGCCCGCGTATTTGCACATGCGCACCGTTTCCAGGCTGAGGCGAAGATGTGCCTTCACTCGTTCTTACCGGCGCTCTTCTTCGTCTATTGTGCACGGGAGGATGTGAATTCAGTGGGATGTTGGCAGCAGCAGTGGCTTTTTTGGATCGGCGTCGTGGTGGCGATCTTGTTCGCATGGGGGGCGTACGCTCGCGAGCGGCGCCGCTGGCTGCAGGCCTTGGCGTGGGAGGACGCCAGGTGTGAGAAGCACGTTGGTGACGTGTGCTGATCGGAAGGCAGGGCGGCGCTGCGGAGTAAGAGCCCGGGACTGCGGGGAGTCGTCGATGGTCGAGCGGCAGATCTTACAAGAGGCCGTGCAGCGCCTGGTTGAGCGATTTGCTCCGAGTCGGATCATTCTATTCGGCTCGCAGGCGCGGGGGACGGCGGATCACCGTAGTGATGTTGATCTTCTGGTAATCTGCCCGGTCGCAGGCAGAAGGCGCGATTTGATGGTAGCGATGGATCGAGCCCTCGTGGGGCTGGGGATAGCCCGGGACGTCATCGTCTTGACGCCGGAGGAGTTCGAGCGCGACCGACACATTCCGGGGACGGTGGCCCGGCCGGCCTCGCTGGAAGGCAAGGTGCTGTATGACAGTGCCGCGTGAGGCAATCGTAACGAAGGTCTGTGAGTGGGTGACGCATGCCGACGACGACCTGCGTGTCGCCCGACACACGCTTACCCTATCGGATGAGTGTCCGTATCGCTTGGTAGCGTACCACGGTCCGCAATGCGCCGAGAAGTACCTGAAGGCGTATCTGGTGCTTCGCGGTATCGATTTCCCGTTTACGCACAACATCGCGCGGTTGTTGGAGCTATGCTCCGAGCAAGCGGATTGGGCCGAGAAGCTTGAGGACGCCGAGGAACTGACCCCTTTTGCAATCACGGCCCGTTATCCCGGCAACGAGGAACCCGTAAGCGAGGCAGAGGCACGGCGAGTAGTGGCCATCGCCACCCGCGTACGTGAACAGGTCAGAACCGCGCTTAGCGCGGAAGGCGTCACCCTTAAGGAGCCGCGCAGAAACAACATAAACGGGTGATCCGCCAAACGGCAAGCCAGCAGGCCAGCCAAGCGGCACAATCGGTCATGTTATTCTCGCGCGACGCCTAACAGCCCGTGGCAAAAGGGAAAACAGCGGTTCGGAGACGCCGCTCCTGACCGTGAAAACCACCGGCGAGACGCCGGTGCCACAGTTTTGCCACGGGCTGCTAAGCGGCTTGAATGAGATGCTTAGGATTGAGCACCATTGGGACAAGTGTCGTGACGTGTGTCTGATTTGTATCTCCCGGTGATCTGACCATGACGGCAATTGAGAATTACCTGGCCCCACAAAGCCTGGAGGAAGTAAGCCGGATCGCGGCGGATACCGGCCGTGTGATCCTTGCCGGTGGGACGGACCTTCTGCCGCGATGGTCGCGCGGCCTGCTCCAAAGGCCTGAAGCCCTCGTCAGCTTGAGGAACGTCGAGGGCCTCAAAGGCGTCGCGCGACAAAATGGGGAGGTCCGCATCGGGGCTTGCACGCACGTTAGCGAGATCGCCGCCGACCCGATCATCCGCGATGCCGCACCGGTGCTGGCCGAGGCGGCGGGCCGCATCGCGTGCCCGCAGGTTCGAAGCCGGGCGACCATCGGCGGGAACTTGTGCAACGCCTCGCCGGCGGCGGACACGGCCGTGCCACTCATCCTCTTGGATGCCGTGCTTGATTTGGCACGTGCGCCGCTGCTCTCTGAACAATGCTCCGACGATGTGCCACACTGCTCGCAAAGCAGTGCCGCACCTCCCAGCCTGATCATGCGGGAAGTGCCCATCACGGACTTCTTCCGCGGGCCGGGTGCCACGGTGCTGGCACCTGGCGAGATCTTGACGCATATTCGGTTCACGCCCTTTTCCCAAACCTGTGGCACCGGCGTCTCGCCGGTGTCTCACTCCAGACCGGAGGCGTGCGTTGCAGGGGGTGCTGAGGCAGGCGTCAAGCCTATGTCGGACTGCCGGAGGCCGCGGCGCGGACTGAAGTCCGAGGCTCGCTCGGTGGCGTTCGCGGCGTGGGACAAGTTCGGGACGCGGCCCGCGATGGAGATTGCCGTGGCTTCCGTGGGTATCGCGCTCAAGATCGAGGACGGCACGATCACGCACGCGAGGATCGCGTATGGCTCCGTTGCACCGGTGCCGTTGCGGGGCCGTCAAGCCGAGGCGCGACTTGTTGGAAACCCGATTTCTGAGGAAACGATCGGGAAATGCCTGGCCGCGGCCCGGCAGGAAATTGCGCCCATCACGGACGTGCGCGCGAGCGCCGCGTACCGCCGGGAGATGGTGGGCGTGCTGTTAAGGAGGATGCTGCAACGTGCGGGATGTGATGGACGAGGGAGCGCCGAGAGCTGAAAGTGGAGCGTTGAAAACCGAAAGCGGAGAATCGAAAGTGGATCGCGGAGAGTCGAGACATCTCGACGGCGTTGGACTGACCTTCGTTGTCAACGGGGAATCGGTTGCACTGCACGTTTCGCCCTTTGTCACTCTGTTGGATGTCCTCCGCAACGAGCTCGAGCTCACTGGCACCAAGTACGGCTGCGGCGAGGGCGAGTGCGGGGCTTGCTCGGTGATCTTGAACGGTAAGGTCGTGAATTCCTGTCTTGTCCTGGCCCTTGAGTGTGAAGGCTCGGAGGTCCTCACCATCGAAGGCCTCGCCGAGGGAGGCCAACTCCATCGCATCCAGCAGGCGTTTGTAGATCACGGCGCGATCCAGTGCGGCTTCTGCACGCCGGGCATGATCATGGCAACGCATGCTCTGCTCGATGGAAACCCGTCTCCCACCGAAGACGAGATCAAACGTGGCCTGGAAGGAAACCTCTGCCGCTGCACCGGATACCGAAAGATCATCGATGCAGTGCTGTCGCTGACGGGGCAACACACCGAATCCGCAATCCCCAATCCCCAATCTCCAATCGCGAGGGGAGGCGCGTCGTGAATTCTCAGCCGTCAGATGTTGGATCTCAGTTGGCGGCCGAGAAGGACCGTGCGGGCCGCGCCGGGTCGGAGCAGACGCTCATCGGGAAGCGGGTGCCCAAGCTTGACGCCCCGGAAAAGGCCACGGGGCTTGCACGGTACATCGAGGACCTCAAGCTGCCCCGCATGCTGTACGGGAAGATCCTTTTTGCCGACCGGCCCCACGCGCGGATTCTAGACATCGACACCTCCGCCGCCAGGGCCGTGCGGGGTGTCCGGGCCGTGATCACAGCGTCAGACATCGAGCTTGTGCCGTTCGGTTTCGGCCAGGACAACACGGCGCTCAAGAAGGACAAGGTGACGTGCATCCGGGACGAGGTCGCCGCCGTGGCAGCGGACACGCCCCAGGTCGCGGCCGAGGCGGTGAAGCGCATCCGCGTCACGTACGAGGACCTGCCTGTGGTGACCTCCCCCGAGCAGGCGTTGGCCGAAGGGGCGCCGGTCATCCATCCCAAGACGCCGGACAATACCCCATTCCGCTACGACTATTCTCAAGGCGACTTCGAGCGAGGAATCCGGGAATCGGATGTCATCGTGGAGGACACCTACATCCTCCAGCGCGTGGCCCACTGTTGCCTCGGTACGTCGGGCATCATCGCCAGCTTCGACGCCGACGGCCGGCTGACCCTCCACTCCCTTACCCAGGTGCCGTTCTTGTACAAGCACGACCTGTCGCGGATCGTAGGTGTCGCCCCGGAGAAGATCAGGATCATCCAGCCGCCCATCGGTGGGGGCTTCGGCAGCAAGCTGGACGTCCACCCCTTCGAGCCCATCTGCGTGTTCCTCGCGAAGAAGACCGGGCGGCCCGTGCGGCTTGTCTTTTCCCGGGAAGAGGAGTTTCTCGCAACGCCCACGCGGCAGCCCATGGTGATCTATCTCAAGAGCGGTGCGCAGAAAGATGGGACGTTCACCTTCCGGGATGTGCGGATGATGCTGGACAACGGCGGCCACACGTCCTGGGGCGCCACGACGCCGTGGATCAGCATGAGGACGTTCTCCTCCTTGTACCGCGTGCCCCATGTCCGGCAGCACGTGGACGTGGTCTACACGAACAACCCGTATGCCTGCGCCTTCCGCGGATACGGGAATCCGCAGGCGACCTTCGCCCTCGAGTCCCAGGTGGACCAGTTGGCCGCGGAGTTGGGCATGGATCCCTTGTCGCTGAGGCTGAAGAACGCCAACCAGCCGGGCGAGACCACGGGGCAAGGCATGGTCCTGACGACGTGCGGCCTGGCGGAATGTCTGGAGGCAGCCGCCCGCAACGCAGGGTGGGAGTCGAAGCGCCGCACGCTATCAGCGATCAGCGATCGGGATTCGCGCCCGGTCGCGACCGCGACAACCGCCAACGGTCGATCCCAAGTTGTCAATCGTCAACCGTCCGTGGTTCGTGGCATCGGCATGGCTTCGTTATTCCACGTAGGCGGTGGGGCCAAGATCTACCGCTCCGACGGCTGCGGCACCATCCTCAAGATGGACGACTTCGGTGGCGTCACGGTCCTGACTGGCTCGTCGGAGATCGGCCAGGGCTCGGAGACCGTGATCGCGCAGATCGTGGCTCAGGAGCTTGGCCTGCCGATGAAGAACATCCGCGTGGTCAACAACGACACGGACCTGACCCCATGGGACGTGGGGGTCCACGCCAGCCGCACCACCTTCATCGCCGGGAACTCGGCCCTAAGGGCTGCCCGCGCGGCGCGGCGAAAGCTGCTCGATGCCGCGGCGGCGCGCCTGAAGCGACCGCCCGAGGACCTGGACGTCCGTGACGGCAACGTGGTGGAGCGATCGAGCGGCGAGCCCGTCGAGTCCATTGGCAGGATCATCCGCGGGCTTCACTTCGGTCGCGCCAAGAATGACCTGATCATGACCACGGACTTCTACGAGCCGCCGAGCACGGCCCCCGACGAGAAGCACATGGGCAACATCTCCCCCTGCTACGCGTTCGGGACCCATGTGGCGGAGGTCGAGGTGGACCTGGACACGGGCGTTGTCAAGGTCATCCGAATCACGGCGGCCCACGACGTGGGGAGGGTCATCAACCGCCTCGGCATCGAGGGCCAGGTGGAGGGCGGGATCGCACAGGGAATCGGCTACTGCCTCACGGAGGAGGTGAAGGTCGAAGGGGGCCGCGTCCTGAATGCGAGTTTCACGGACTACAAGGTCTTGACCGCGACGGATCTCCCCGAGCTGAGCGTCTCGTTCGTGGAGACCGACGACCCTGCCGGCCCGCACGGCGCGAAGGGAATCGGGGAATCGCCCCTGATCCCCGTCGCGCCGGCGATCGCCAATGCGGTGTACCATGCCACGGGCGTGCGCGTCACGGAGCTTCCGCTTACGCCGGAGCGGATGCTGAGCAAGCTCAAAGAGGCGCAGGCGTCTGCGGATTGACGATTGGAGATTGACGATTGGAGATTGACGATTGGGGATTGGGGACTGGAGATTGGGGATTGACGATTGGGGATTGGAGATTGCGGATTGGGGATTCGAGGTTTCGGAGGGACGGCGAGTCTTGCACGCTGGTGCGAGAATCCTTTCTCGTACGTGTTTGGCGGGGTGGCATGGGTAAGCGGAGCCGCCAGCGGCGGCGGAGCTTACCGGTGAGCATCCACTCGAGCCGCTGGTGCGAGAATCCTTTCTCCCGCTGGTGCGAGAATCCTTTCTCCCGCTGGTGCGAGAATCCTTTCTCCCGCTGGTGCGAGAA
>JAFGQA010000430.1 GCA_016935885.1 Phycisphaerae bacterium
CGTGCATGCTCCATTGACGCTTCGTTGCAGCGTCGGCCCCCTGTGGCCGACGGGGATGACCGGTTTGCCGACGTTCCTCAAGGGTGACCGCTGACCGCTCCCTCACGGTCGCGGTTCCGATCGGCGTCGGCGGCATAGGCAATTTCAAGCTTAAACTGCTGTAGATACGTACAAGGCCGGAGGCTCTTTGCTCGTGACGCGTATGAATCTGGCAGCGAACAACGGTATCATCGTTGGTGATCTCGCTGATAAATCCTGGCAAGAGCCGGCACCGATGGCATTGAACGATTCACAGCATGGACCCGATCCCGTCGGATCAGACGACGACGCGCTGGTTGAGGAGGGCTTTCAGGAGGATGGGCTGTCGTCCGACGACGAAGTGGTCATCAAGCGGACGGATCCACAGGACGACGACGAACCTCGTCAGGTCCGGCTGGTCATCCGCCGCAAGCTGCCGGGCCGGCGGCTGGACAAGTATCTGCACGGCCGATTCCGCAGGCTGTCGCGGACGACGATCCAACGGCTGATCAAACGGGGGGACATCCTGGTCAACGGCAAACCAACGAAGAACAGCTATGAAATGGAAGGCGGCGACGTGATCGACGTCGCCGTGCCGCCGCCCGAGCCCTACGACGTCATCCCCGAGGACATCCCGTTGGACATCGTCTATGAAGACGACTTCGTCCTGGCGATCAACAAGGCGGTCGGCATGGTCGTCCACCCCGCGAGCCGGACGCAGACCGGCACGGTGGCCAACGCCTTGTCCTACTACTGCAAGACGCTGGCCAAAACCGATGACCCGTTCAGGCCCGGCATCGTCCACCGGCTGGACAAGAACACCAGCGGGATCATGATCGTCGCCAAGACGGACGAGGCCCATTGGCGGCTCGCTCTCCAGTTCGAGCAGCGCAAAACGCAGAAGATCTACGTGGCCGTCGTTCACGGCAACCCCGAGTTCGACGAAGACATCATCGACGTGCCGATCGGCCAGCACCCGACGGTGCACGACCGCTACGTCGCCACGGGCTTCGCCGAGCGGATGGGCGGGAGGTTCGAAAAGAAGCTCTCCAAGGAAGCGGTCACGCGATACCGCGTGGTCGAGCGGTTCAGCGGCTACAGCCTGGTGCACCTCTTTCCGAAGACCGGCCGCACGCACCAGCTTCGGATTCACATGTCGCACATCCGGCACCCGATCGTCGGCGACCCGTTCTACGGCGGCCGGCACGTCTCGATCCGGGAGGTGACCGGCCGGCCTGAGGACCCGGGCGAGCCTCGCTTCACGCGACAGATGCTCCATGCCCACAGGTTGAGCGTCACGCATCCCATCCACGAGACCCCGCTGGAACTGGAAGCCCCGCTCGCCCCAGATATGGCCGAACTACTCACTTTGCTCCGGCAACACGCAACGATCACAACGACCATCCGCAGGAAGCGGCGTTCACGATGACCGTTGTGGCCGCGTGCTCCGACGCACAAGACCGCCTTGCTCGCTCTGGACATCAAGAACCGGCTGCTGAGATGCGCGCAATGACTCACGCCTCTGCTCCGGCTGGAGCAGGCGTCTCCGGGGCCTCGTCGGCTGCTGTCCCCTTGGGTGAAGGCGGTGCCAGCAGCAACGCCACGACGGCTGCCAAGTAGAGGATCAAGCCCGCCAACAACACATTTGTGAAACCGATGAACATCGCCACCAGGATGCAACCGACCGATCCAAGGACCGTGGCGCAGGCATTGACGCACCAAGCCCAGGGAACAAAAGGGGCATGTAGTCGTTCAGCCATCCGAATACCGGCGGGGAAGGGCATACCCATCATCAGCCCGATGGGCAACAGTCCGGCGACCGCAACGAGGCATCTCATGGTGTGCGACAATCCCATGAGCGTGGGAACGATCTCGTCGAGGAACCAGAGGGTCGCGTACAACACGCCGGCCAGCACCAGGAGAATGGGAATACCGCTGATCCGTGGATTCGCACGGGTGATTCGCTTCGACAAGAAGCTTCCCACCCCACAGAACACGAGTAGGCTGAACAGGGTGATGGCCATCGAATAGACGGGCCCGCCCAGGAAGACCATCAGTTTCTGCAGCAGCATGATCTCCACGGCGATGAAGCCGAGCCCGATGCAAGCGAAATACGCCAACACGCTGGTCAGTCCCTTGTGCTCACGGAGCCCAGCGACATGGCTGCGCATGGGCAGGAAGATGAAGAGACCCCCCAGGATGACGATTTGCAGCAGACAGGCGATGAGAATCATCAATCCCAGCGGCAACCGGGTAACGGGATCTCCACCGAGGGTGGCGGTAAACGGCTTTCGCAGGTTCTTGAGCCTGTAGTAGTTGAAGAAAAACGGCGCATCGTCCGTAGTGGGCGTGACGTTGTGGGGATAGTCCGCAAGGAATGCGTCGAGTTGGGCCTTGGGCAGGCGAAGCGCACTGTTAAACGCTTGGGCGGCAACCTGAGGCTTGTACTTTGATGTTGATTCCAGTGCGTCGTAGGGACCACCGGCTTCATACGAGAGCAGGGGGTCGTAGATGAGATCAAAACGCAACTTCCGGGCCCACGTACGAATCGCGGCGACCTCATCGCGGGTGAAGGGTTCGAGCTTGATCATCGTTTCAGCCCACGGGGATCGGCCTTCCCAGGCCGGGGCCGCAAGCACCAGGATATGGCGCGAGGCGTCCGCAGTACCGCGCGCTTCCAGCGCCGCCCGAGCCGTGACTGCCAAACGGAGCGTTTCTCGTGGTGGCGTGAACAGCCAGCGAGAGAAGCAGAGCACGCCGTCTTCGGTCAGGTGATCAAGGAAGTCCGACAGGGCCTCGCGCGTGTAAAGGTAATTCTCCGTCAGGGCATAGGCCCCTGAAGCCAAGGCGCTGAAGGTGTCCACGCCGCTGAGTTGAATGACATCGAATCGCTTGTCGGTGGCCGTCAGGTAATGACGTCCCTCGGCACAGACCACATCCACGTCGTCGCGGCGATATAGACCACCAGCGAAGTCATTGTACCGGTTCTGAACGTAGTCGATGATCCACGGGTTGATGTCCACGGCCGTAACGTGCCTGCCGCCGTGGTGGAGGGCGATGGCCACGTCCACGCCACCTCCAGCCCCAATGACCAGTGCCTCGGCTGCGGGACGCACAACATAGGGGGCTGCCTGCATATAGTATCCCAGGATGGCCTCGTCCCGCGGATCGTGACCCTCCAACTTCACGATTCCGGTGGGAGCCGCTCCGTCTTGGACGATGTGCATTTGCTCCAAGGGAGGCCGCGACTCGTCCCAGACCCGCGACAACGAACCGCCGAAGCCCGGATACCCTGTCGTCAGACCGGTCACGTCAATCCGGGCGACGACGTGCCACCGATACTCCTCGCCGTGATAATCGCCGCTTAGTTTAGACTGCGGGAAGGGAACGGGGATTGCGCTGTCCTTCACAAGGGTCACGAGGGCTAGTCCCAACGCAACGACGGCCGTCAACGGATAGCGCCACCGAATGCCCCCATAACGACGCCCGGTGATCAGCATGGCCACCAGGCAGGCGGCGAGGGAGATCCAGAATATCGTGTTCGTTGCGCCGAGGTAGTTGATCGCCAGCAGAGAGCCCAGGCTGCCACAACCGGCACCGGTCAGGTCACTGAAGTAGAGCCGGTTGATCTGCTCGCCGCTCTTGCTGATCAAGTACCCGATGCAAAGGCCGGCCACAAAGAACGGCGTCGCCGCCAGTACGAGCAACATCAACAGGCCGAAGAGCTGGGCAAAGTCGTGATGGAGGTGAATCTCCATGGCATCGAAGCGGACCCGCGTGATGCTCAAGAAGCAGATCATGGTCATCAGGCCGAACAACCAGACGCAGTCGGCCAATAGGCCCGGCTTCAACTGGCGATCCTGAAAGCGTGGGCTGACCGTCAGCACCGTACCGGCCGCCCCAAAGCCCAGAAGGGCCAGCCCGATGATCAAGTAGGTGAAGTGATGAAAGGTGATGACGGAGAAGACCCTGGTCAGGGCCACCTCGAGTACAAGGACGGCCATGGCCAGCGCGAAGATGGTGAACCCTGCAAAGCGTGGAAGACGTTCCATTTTCTCTCGATCCTCCCATCATGCTATCGTGGATGGTTCGGAGCGCCTATGGAGTGAGAACGAACTCGAAGAGCGGGCCCGTGACACTTCCGGCGGCATTCGATCCTGGGTGCCACGGGCGGCTTGTCCACACCTGCGGTCTCTCAGGTGGGCGCGGGGGCATACGCACTGGCAGGCAAGCTGCCAGTGGCACCCGCCCAGACTGTCACGGACTATCGAAGAGCAACTGCGGTTCGCAGATGGGCCATTCGGCGGCCGAATCGTCTTCCAACTGGCCAAAGCATCTCTGGGCGCTCTAACAGCTCGTGGTAAAAGGGATAAGAGCGGTTCGGAAACGCCGTTTCTGACCGTGAAGACCACCGGCTTTGGCGCCGGTGCCACAGTGCCACAGTTTCGCCACAGGCTGCGGAGGAAACCTGCGGCACTGCCGTCTCGGCGGTGGCTACGCAGGTCCTGTTAGAGTACTTGAGTTCATCACCTGTGAACCAGCTATTCGCGGTTTGGCTTGACCGCCAAGCCGCCGGTGAATTCCCCTTTGTAGACGTGCTCGCCGTTCCACGTCACGTCGATTTGATCGCCGGTCTTCAGGGGATACGTCTCAGACTTGATGAGCCACCCGGCGACGCCCTCGCTCCGCACGGTCACGCGCCCGTCCTCCCCGACCTCCGCATGGATGTGGGCGGGCTCCTTCAAACCATCCTCGGCCTGGACGCCCAACCACCACACGACCGTGGAGCCGCCCGGCAACCGGTAGTCTATGGCCCGCGGCGGCGGCTGGCGGCGCTGGGCAAGGAGCCAGTCCCATAACTTGGGCGTGCCGTAGGCCAGATCCCAGCAGGCGTGCCCCATGTTCGGGTATTCCGTGTACATCGGGTCCGCGCCCAACCGCCTCAGCTCCGCGATGGGGTCGCGGGAACCGCCCACCGGCACGTTCGGGTCCTTGGCTCCGTGGAACGCCCAGACGGGCAGATGGACGACGTTCGAGACAAACTCCATCGGTGCTTGGCCGCAAACGGGCACGATGGCGGCGAACACGTCCGGCCGGGTGATGGCCAACTCCCAGGTCGCGAAACCTCCCATCGACTGGCCGGTCAGATAGACGCGATCCCGATCAGTTCGGTACTCCTCGTGCACCGCCTCCAGGATTGCCCACACCGCCGCGGCATCTTCCCCGCGGAACCACAAGGTGTGCGCCTGAGGCATCACGGCGATAAAGGGAAACTTGAAAGGATACCTGGCAATCAGACTCGGGAGTCCAAACTTCGTTTGTTTGACGCCGTCCTCGCCGCACTCGCCACTGCCGTGCAGGAATACGACAACCGGCCACTTGGCGGTTTTGTCCACGACGTATTGGGGGGGTACGAACACCAAGTACTTCCGCTGGACTCCATCGGGCTGCTTGATCGTCTTCGGAACGAAGCCCTTCGGCAGTCTTGGCCTGGCTCGCGTCGTGGTGGCCTTCGCCTTCCTGGTGGTCGGTTTCGCCTTCCTGGCGACTGGCTCCCCGTCCCTCGTCGCGTGTTCCTGGGCAGCGAGGTCTGCGGCACAGAACAGCACGGAGGCAATCAGGGCTCCGCTCACAAGGCATTTCGGCAGCGTCATGTTGTTCAACCCCTTACTGGAGGACATCGCAGTGGCCCGCATTGCTCATCATACGGCGGGGCTCAACGAAGGTTCCAGGATTTTGGGCCGGCAAAATCCATCCGGGGGCGGGCACCGGGATGCACGGGCTGGAATAGCGTTCGGATGGCCGGGGGAGAATTTTCGGATATCCGGTTGATGTGGGCGGGGGGTGGAAGCGTACAATTGGTTGAAGAGTGTACGGTGAGACGTTAGACTGGGTTACGTATGTAACACACCTGGGGGAATAGTGCTTGACTGTTGGCGCCCCGCCAAAGGAGATTCCCGATGAATCCGTTGATGACTCGCAGATCCGGAACGTGGTCCTTGTTGTTCGTCGTCGCGTTGTGTGCCCTGTTTGTCGCCGCCGAGCCGGCCGCGGCGCAGCTTGGCGGGGGAGGCATGAGACGCGGAGGTGGGCACAAGGGTCGTGACGATAAGGGGAGCGCGAAGCCGCAGGATCAGGGACCGGCCTGGCAGGACACGGGCAACAGCCGATGCCGGATCATCAAGTTCGAGCCCGCCAAGACTGGCGAAGAGGATGAGAACCTCCTCGGCGTCCTCAAGGTCAAGCCGATCGCGAAGGATGCCAAGATGCTCAGGCTGCGGGTCCGCAGGAACGAGCAGTTGAGCATCGAGTTGGCGGGCCACCAGTTTGATCTTGACGCGTTGGAGGAGATTCCGTGGAAGGGACTGTTCTGCGAGGCGACGTGGGGATCTCCCGATGACGATTCCGCGGACGACGAAGGCGGCAAGAGCAAAAAGAGGAAGAAGAACCAGCGCGACTTGAGGTCGCTGAAGTTCGAGACCGTGGAAGTAGAGGGCAAGATCGTAAGCATCGAAAACGACATGATCCTTTTGAAGGTCAAACCGAAGGATGGCAAGGAATGGCCGGACATCGAAGCCAAGCAGGCCACGGGGTCGGGGAAGGCTCCCGCGAAGCCAAAGAAGGTCGGTCAACGGAAGCTGAGGCTAAGGATGCTCGATGCTGTCACGAGTTTCGAGGCCGGCAATAATGAACGGCTTGACCTGGGTGATTTCGAGGTTGACCAGCGGATCGAGGCGACCGTCACCTGCGGCATGGGCGTCAAGGTGGGCATCATGGTCAAGCTGCGAGCCCCAGACGTGGAGGCCGAGAAGGCCGAAGGTGCTGGTGGGGGCCAGCGCGGTGGCGGAGAGGACAGAGATCGGGGCGGCGAAGGACGAGGTGGCACTCGCCGCGGGGGTGGAGGCGGGGGCGGGGGAATAGGCGGCTAGATGGGTGCCCGTGCGATCGGGTCCGCGAGACTTCAGGCGGCGTTCGATTCTGCCACGGGCAGCATGTCCGCTCGTGCAGCCCCCTCTGGCGGCGCATGGGGCATCCCCACTGGCAGGCGAGCTGCGTACGTGTCTGGAAGCTGTTTCAGGACTGTGAAGACAAGCGAGAGAATGCCCAGCGTATCATGCAATCCACCGGCTTTGGCGCCGGTGCCACATGGAGCTGGTGCCACATAGGGTTCTGAGACAGCTTCTTAGCCCGGATTATTCATACTTCCTGAGTCGAGCCACGCGGGGCGGTCCTCCGGAGGGTAGTGGCCCATTGCTGTTGGCCGAGCGCA
>JAFGQA010000431.1 GCA_016935885.1 Phycisphaerae bacterium
ACCAGTCATGCTGCGCCAGCTTCGCTAAACTACTTTCTGACACCTCTCTGTGATCTCTGTGTGCTCTGTGGTGAATTATCCGGGTTATGGGTATGTTTGAAGACACGGATACCGGCGAGCCTTCAAACCACGCGTAACGGAGGGGTCGTCCGCAGAAACCCTCCTTCCTGGCGCCGCCGTGGTTGCGGTGCGAGCACAGGCCTTGGCGCCCGCGCCACAGTGATGGGATAGGCAGACAGATGACGCTAGCGCAAGATCGCTCGAGGAAGAGGCCCGACAACACGGCCGCCGAGGCCGTCTGGTATCGCGGCGGGCTTCGTTTTACGTGCACCGAGTGCGGCAATTGCTGCTCCGGAGCGCCGGGTTACGTCTTCGTGACAAGGTGGGAGATCGAGAAGATCGCCGCCTTCATCGGCTGTGCTGGCAAAGGCCTGACGCGGAAGCACCTTCGTCGCGTTGGCCTCAGGCACTCGCTTACCGAGGACAAGGAGACCGGCGACTGCTGCTTCCTGGAGCACAAGGAAGGCAGGCGCATCTGCGGCATCTACCCGGTCCGGCCGCTGCAATGTCGCACGTGGCCGTTCTGGTCGAGCAACCTGAGGTCGCCCGGCGCCTGGGACCTCACCTCGTTGAGTTGTCCCGGCATGAACGAAGGCGAGTATTACGACTTCGAGCAAATCGAGATCCGCCGCAAGGCCAAGCGCGTCGAGGACCTGCCCACGTGACCGCTCCGCCTTCATCGCGTGACAAAGCGCTCGTGATACGCCCCCTCACGGCGCCGTTCCCCCTTGTGGCACCGCCCCGCATGGCACCGCCGTCCCTTGTGGCACCGCCGTCCCTTGTGGCACCGCCGTCCCTTGTGGCACCGCCGTCCCGGCGGTGGATACACGGGCGGGACGCCCGTGCCACAGTTGACGCCCCTGTCTCCGGAAGCTCGGGGGATGTTCTTACCGACATGATCCTGCCGCACGTGGGCCGCGAAGACCTGGCCGAGCGCATGGCCGCGTTCTACGCCGAGGTCGACGAGGCCATCGCCGCCCACGGGCCTGACTGCCGGGGTTGCGGCGATTGCTGCAAGTTCGACCGCTTTGGCCACAGGCTGTACGTGACCAACGTCGAACTGGTCTACTTCGTGCGAGGGACCCGGAGCCATTGGCACAAGCCCGTCGGCGCCAACGTGTGCCCCTACCAAGCCGGCGGCCTGTGCATCGCCCGGCGGCATCGCCCACTGGGTTGCAGGGTATTCCACTGCGACCCGGACGCCCAGGTCTGGCAAGGGCCCGAATACGAACGCCGGCTTGCCGCGTTGAAGCAGATAACCGCAGACTTCGGCATCGGTTATCGCTACACAGACTGGTTATCGGCGCTTGAGGCCTTGGGTACGTCCCAAACCGGTGAACCGACAGAATCACGCGAATTCGTGCAGGATTGACGAGCACCACAAGGATATGATAGATTAGAGGCTCACCGCGAGAGACGGTGACCTGCCGGGTAGCAAGGGCTACCCAATCAGCGGCTTCGGGCCGCTGGCCAACCCCGGAAGAAGCTTGCCCTTGAGCTCAGACAAAGGAAGTGCCAGGAATGACGTTCGCCAAGAAAATCCTTGTGCTTGTGCTCCTCGTGGTCTTGACGGCACCGATCGTTGGCTGCGGCGTTGCGACCAGCCCGGCCGAGAACCGGCGGGCCTGTAATCGCGTGGTCGACTACGATGCCCGGATGATGGTCGATGACCTGGCGATATTCCTCCAGATCGACCGCCCGATCCGCAACTCGCGCTGGGTGATCGACTAAGAGCCCGTGGCAGAACTGTGGCACCGGCGTCTCGCCGGTGGTTTTCACGGTCAGCAACGGCGTTTCCGAACCGCTGTTTTCCCTTTCACCACGGGCTGCTAAGAGCCCGTCCCCAAGCCACTCCGTGCCGCCGCCGCCCCAGCGGCGGTCTGTCGTGTGGCACTGCCGCCAAAGGCGGTGGTTCAGCCGCCGATTTCAAGGTCCCCGGAGATATCGAAACGGACGACGGTATCGTTCCAGCAGGTGCTCGGCGCACTCTCAATGATCGTGCCCCTCGGCAGCCATTGGTGCGGGTTCGTGGACTCCAGATCGCCCTGCGTCTCGACATGCCCATCATGAAAAGCCAAGTTCAACCGGTATGCGTTTCCGGGTGCTCCCACGGGAGGTATCCCCGTCGAGTGACGGAACGCATACATGCGGGCGTCGATCGGCCCGCTGTAGCCGTTACCCGGTGCCCGGCTCCGGTCCCACGAGCAGGTCCAGGACGAGTAAGTGCCGGTATCCGAAAATGCACCACCGTAAGGGCCGTTGACGGTCAGGTCATAATCAGGTGGGCACGTACACGTCGAATACCGGGCGCCGTCGGCGCAAAAGACCTTGTTGGCGGGATTGCCGATGCGGTTGACGGACGGTCGCCAGCCTTGAGGCAGCGTGATCCCGTGGCCGGGGGGGACTTCTTCTTCCCGCCACAATTGGTAGCGCACCGTGTTGTAGCTCACCATCGGACCGGAGCCCGCATCCGGGCCGGCATAGTGAATCGCGGTGAACCGATTGGAGGGGCACAAGAACGCCTTGTGGCCTCGCAGATCATTGAATCGCTTCACGACGCCGTCGATGTCCCCTCGGGACGGTAGGGCCAATCCCATCTGCCAACGGTACGCCATCGGGCCCATGAAATCCCAGACCTGTACGGCCGGACCCCATGCCGTGGGTTCGCTGGACAGGTAGGCGCCCGAGCCCGACGGTGATCCAATGATCCAGCCTTCGAATTCCATCGCGTAATCGGCCGACCCTTTGGCGCTCTCGCGCAGGCCCGCCATGCACACCACCCGCTCGTTGTTCCGTCGAGCCCCGGTCATCGCCGGCAGCGATACCGAGAACAGCAGCGCAATGACTGACATCACGATGAGCAACTCAAGAAGAGTCACACCGGCGCGCGTCGAATGCTCGACCGTCATGGTCCGTCCTCCGCTTGCCTGACAAGCACTATGTCGCCACTCTGAGAATAGAATTCATGGCCCATCGTCGCTCGTTTTATGGGACGATGATCCGCCGGGAGGGCGGCCCGTTTTCATCCGTAATGGCGACTAACGCTATCATGATAGTTGGTGCGAGAGCCCCTTCTCGCACCCGTCATCGCGGGGGTCCAATCCCGCGACTTAGCCCGTGTGTTACCTCCGCTTGCCTGGCAAGCTCTATGAAGGCCCCCACCTTCCGGTCGCTTTCCGGCATCGACTGGTACGCCTCGAGGATCTCCAGACCACCGGGCCGGTCGCCCGACGTGTACCGGACGAATCCGAGGAGGAACCGCGCATCAGCGCTGTGCGGGTTCTGCTCGACGACCGCCTCCAACGCCGCGAGATGTGCCGCGAAATCGCCCCCTTGGCCGTAGGCATCACGTAGATCCAACGACGATCGCGCAAGCGCGGGCATCCTCGCCACGCCCTCGCGAACGGCTCGTGACGCATCCTCGAACCGTCCCAGGGCGAATTCCGCGATCCCCAGCGCGATGCGAACGCCGGCATCGCCGTCCGCCAGGACCAACGCCTGGATGTATTCGTCGCGCGCCTCGGCGTACCTGCCGTCCTCGAAAGCCCTATCACCACGACCCAAGGCGATGCCGACCAACCTCGCCTGCTGCGTGTCCGGCTCGGCCTCTGCTTCTCCGCGGGCGCTATTCTCGCCCGGCACCGTGGCTCGCCTTTCGTCGGGCTCCTCGAGCAACTCGGGCCCGGTTGCCTTCGCCTCCCACGACTCCCATGCCCGCTTAGCCAAGTCGTCGCCCGTCGGCCAATCGTACGCTGTGCTGATGACTGGCGCGGCCGGTGGCACGTACGTCGTGTAGTGCCGCTCCACGTAACGAGGCTCGGGCCAGACGTACAGCGGCGGGCAGTACTCGATGGTCGGCGCGATGACATAGGTGCGACTCCAGTGCCTTGGATAGCACCGCGTGCGGGGGATGTGCAGCCTATGCTGGCGGTCTCCCACATGGATTCGCGTAGTCCGGCCGTACGTTCTGTCGATGGGCGAACGCCCGCCAACCTGGCCCCAATGCGCGGATCGCCGGCCGCCCCACGGCGCAGAAGGCCGACTCGCTTGGCGGGGCCTCGGTGCCGAACTGCGACGGTCGTGCACGCCTCGCGTGCCGTGGCTGCCTCGCTGCACCGCGCCCCTCTGAACGCCAGGATGGCCGCGCGACGGCCCCGATCGAATCGTCGGTCTCCCCGCAAACGCGGCGGCGGGCAGCGCCAGGACGACCGTCAGAAGGACAGCCGCAGCGATCCGCCCCTTGCTGTCGTGCCTTGCCATGTCATGTACTCCTCGTTAGCTAGCCTATCGTATCCACGACCGACCGCGGTTTTCAACACCCGATCTCGAATCGGCCGATCGCGACCGCCGTTGCGCTGCTCGCCCGAATCGCACGGACGCGCTTCGCCTTGTGTTAGACACGGTGGTCGAGCAGCCGTTAGGCGTCGCGCAGGAGTAGCACGACCGATTGTGCCGCTTGGCCGGCCTTGCTGGCTTGCCGTTTGGCGGACCTGCCCGCGGCAGGCGGACCAACCGTCCACGTTGCTCTGCGCGGCGCCTCAGAAGCCCGTGGCAAGACTGTGGCACCGGCGCCAAAGCCGGTGGTTTTCACGGTCAGGAACGGCGTTTCCGAACCGCTGTCTTCCCTTTCACCACGGGCTGTCAGCCCTACAGTGTGAAGTAGCGGGCCGCCATGCCCGGACGTTACTTGTATTCCAGCGTACGGGTGGGGCAGAACGTGGCGCACGCGGGCTCGTCCTCCCCGCAGAGGTCACACTTGACGGCAATCGCGCTCCGCACGTCGTGGGTCATGTGCCCGAACGGGCACGCGATGGAGCAGAGGCCGCAGCCGATGCAGCGGTCTGCATTCACCTCGATGGCGCCCGTGATCTCGTTTCGCTGTAACGCCTCGACGGGGCAGACCTTGACACAGGCCGCGTCGTCGCACTGGAAGCAGGTCATAATCTGGTTCCGGCCCTCGCCGAACATGAAGGCCCTGATGCGCGAGATGCCGAGCCCATCCCTCCCGGCGTGCTTGAAGGCGCAGGCCAACTCGCAAGTCCTACAGGCAATGCACCGGGAAGGAGTAATGGTCAGTGTCTTCTCCATGTGGCGTTTCCTTCTCAGCGTGCGGTTTCGGCGCAGCCCTCGCGCTCGCCGGCGTCAACCAACTCGATGGCCCTCATATCAAACGAAGACATAATCGTCTTAACGGTCTTCTGCTGCGAACAGGCCGCACACGTCCTGAAGTACTCGGGGTCCAGGCCCGACTTCTTGGCCTCGAAGTCGATCTGTACCTCGGGCATGATCGGCCGCCCGCAGGACGCGCACCGGGCCATCTTGAACGAGTGCCCCCAAATCTTCCGGATATCTCCCGTATCCTTGTACGTGATCGCGCCCGTCGGGCAGATGTGGGCGCAACTCGCGCAGCCAATGCAATCGGGCGGCGGCTGCTTGAATGGAATCGCAATCGCCTTCCGAATTCCACGGCCGGCGGTACCGATGGCGTTACACCCCTTGACCGCGCAGACTCGCACGCAGAGCCCGCAGAGGATGCACTTCGTCTCGAGGTCGCTCCGCTTGTACGAAGTCGCCGTCACCCCGTAGGAGGCGGCCAGCTTCTGAACAACATCTGAATCGGGGCACCTGGCCAGGAGGAGATCCAGGATCGTCCGCCTGACGTCCCTGATGTCCTCGTTGTCGGTCGTGACTTGGAGCCCCTCCTCGACCGGGTAAAGGCACGCCGTGACGAGTCCTTTCCACCCCCTCCAATCCGGGTGCGTAATCTCCACGAGGCACAGGCGGCAGGCGCCGACCGACTCCAGTGCCTCGTGGTAGCAGAGCGTCGGGATCGGAATCCCTTCCCGCCTCGCCACGTCCAAGATGGTCATTCCCCCCGAGGCCTGGAGGAACCGGCCGTTGATCTCGAGATTGATTGCCTTCTCGGTCATCAGTTACTACTCGTTGGTCCTCAGTTGTCAGTCGTTCGTCGTCGGTCGTCAGTCATCAATCCGCGGCCCTCGTGGGCGACGGAAGTCCCGCCAAACGGCAGTGCCCCGCTTCCGCGGCTCATATCCTCGCGGCGACGAGGGCACGCCGTTGCTCCGCGCATCGCCATTCGCTTTTCATCCTTCATCCTTCATGCCTCATCCCTCGTTGTGCATCCTTGCCCCTCAACACACCTCGATCGCGTCCGGGATGCAGACGTTCCGACACGCGCCGCACCGCGTACACCTCTCGACGTCGATCCGGTGAACTTTCCTCAGCTCTCCCACGATACAGTCCACGGGGCACGCCTTGCGGCAAAGACCGCAGCCTGTACATCGCTCCTCCGATATCCGGAAGGTGAACAGGTTTCGGCAGACGCCCGCCAGGCACTTCTTGTCGTTGATGTGGGCTTCGTACTCCTCCCGGAAATATCGTAGGGTGCTCAGCACGGGGTTCGGCGCCGACTTGCCGAGGGCGCAGAGCGAGGCCTTCACGATGACGTCACTCAGCGACTCGATCCTCTCGATGTCGCTTGGCTTGCCGTTGCCGGCACAGATGCCCTCGACGATCTGGTGAAGCTGGTGGACGCCCTCGCGGCAGGGGACGCACTTGCCGCAGGACTCGTCCACGAGGAACCTGAGGAAGTACCTCGCCACGTCCACCATGCACGTGCGGTCGTCCATGACGATCATCCCGCCCGATCCCATCATGGACCCGGCCGCGGTCAACGAGTCGAAATCCACTGGGAGGTCGAGCTTGCTCTCGGGGAGGCAGCCACCAGACGGCCCGCCGGTCTGCACGGCCTTGAACGGGCGGTTGCCGATGATGCCGCCGCCGATGTCGAAGATGATCTCCCGGAGCGTGATCCCCATCGGGACCTCGACGAGCCCCGTGTTCTTCACCTTGCCGACCAGCGAGAAGGCCTTGGTGCCTGTGCTCTTCTTCGTCCCAAGGGCCGCGAACTTCTCGGCTCCCTCGGTGATGATCCACGACATGTTCGCCCAAGTCTCGACGTTGTTGAGAACCGTCGGTCGGTCGTGAAGCCCGCGGATCACCGAGTGGACATACTTCGCACGGGGCTCGCCGACCTCACCGGCGACCGACTTCATCAACGCCGACGACTCGCCACACACAAAGGCGCCGCCGCCGCGGGCGATCTCGATGTCGTAGGAGAAACCCGTGCCGAGAATGTCTTCTCCAAGCAGCCCCCGCGCCCGGGCCTGCTCGATGGCGCGACCCAGGTGTTTGACGGCCAGCGGATACTCCTCCCGGACGTAGATGTAGCCCCGGCACGCTCCCACGGCCCAGGCACCGATGATCATTCCCTCGATGACCGCGTGCGGGTCGCCCTCGCAGATGCTGCGGTCCATGAACGCGCCCGGGTCTCCTTCGTCCGCGTTGCAGAGGACGTACCGTGTGGACGAGCCGCGGGCTTCGTCTACCGAGCCGCGGGCTTCTTCTACCGAGCCGCGGGCTTCTTCTACCGAGCCGCGGGCTTCAGCCCGCGCGGTCTCTCGCGTATCGCACATTGTGTCCCCATCGTCGCGGCACGGCGCATCGCGGCAGGTCTTCCACTTCCGCCCGGTGGGGAATCCGCCGCCCCCGCGGCCACGAAGGCCGGATCTTGACACCGCGTCGATGACTTGCTCAGGCGACATGTCCGTCAGTGCTTTCGCGAGCCCCGCGTAACCACCGACTGCGATATAGTCGTCAATGCTGCCTGGATCGATCTTCCCGATGTTGCGCAGGGCGATGCGGTGTTGCCGGTTATAAAAGGGAATCTCGGTATACTGCTCCACCCTCTTCCTGGTGTTCGGATCGCGGTATAGAAGGCGTTGGATGACTTCGCCCTTGACGAGCGTCTGCTCTACGATCTCCTCTACGTCCTTGGCTTTGACACCCTTGTAGAAGATCCCCTTGGGCTGTATCACGACGAGAGGCCCCTGCTGGCAGAAGCCGTGGCAACCGGTGGTCTTCAGCCCGAGGGAGAGTTTCGCATCGAGCCCCTTGTCGCGGATGGCCCGGTCGAGCGCTTCGGTCACGCCGAGGCTCCCGTTGGCCAGGCACCCCGTCCCAGCACAGACAAGGACCTGCGTCTTGATTTGGCCGCGCTGGTCGCGTGCCTTCTTTGCCGCAATCTGAAGACTCTGCCCGCTATCGATGCGGACAGGCTTGGATTCACTTAGTTCATCCTTCATCCTTCATCCTTCACTACCGGCTCTCCCCCTTGAATCCTCTTCGCAAGATCGCCCGGCTGAACGCTGCCGTGGTACTCGCCATTGAGGGAAACGACGGGCGCCATCGCGCAAGCCCCCACGCAGTTGACCGTCTCGAGTGTGAACTTGAGGTCCTCCGTGGTTTCGCCCGGGGCGATGTTCAGGGCTGCGCAGACCTCGTCCACGAGCGTTTGGGCTCCACGGATGTGGCACGCCGTCCCCGTACACACCCGGATGACGACTTTCCCCTTCGGCTTGAGGCTGAAGGCCTTGTAGAAAGTCGCCGCGGAGAAGGCCTTACTGATAGGGACGTTCAGATGCTCACACAGGAGTTGAACCGCCTCGTAGGGAACGTAGCCGAACGCCGCCTGGATGTCCTGGAGGGCATGGATCAGGCCCGTCGTGTCGCCCTCGGGATAGCGATCGAGGATGTCGCGGGCCGTTTTCAAATCGACGCACGTCTCAGTCATCACTTTCTCCCGCCTTGGCCAGCTCGTAGCCCTTCATGAAGATCTTGCGGTTAACGTCGATGAACTGTTTCTTCGAGGCGAAGGTCTTCTCGATCGCCTCAATAAGCGTCTTGTGGGAAACCACCTCTTCGAGGCCGATGTAGGCGCCGAGCATGACAAGGTTGGCCGACCGCCTGTTGCCGAGTCCGGAGGCGAGATCGTTGGCCTTGATCCGGAAGGAGCGCAGGTCCGATCTGTCGGAGTTGACCGGGATCATGGAGCTGTTGATCACGAGGATTCCGTTCTTCCGCAGTGCAGGGGCGAACTTCTCGAGGGAAGGCTGGTTCATGACGACGGCCGCCCTCGGAGACGAGATCAGCGGGGAGCCGATCGGCTTGTCCGCGATCACCACGGTGCAGTTGGCCGTGCCGCCGCGCATCTCGGGGCCATACGAAGGAAGCCAAGTGACGTCCTTGCCCTCCTCGAGGCCTGCGTAGGCCAGGAGCTTACCGATCATCATCAGGCCCTGTCCCCCGAAACCGGACATGATCACTTCGGTCTGCATCTCACACTCCTTCCGGCTCGTGAAGCGTATCTCGTGAAGCGTATCTCGTCTGACGCTTCGCGCTTCACTCTTCACGCCTCACGCCACGCCTGACGCGACGGCATCGCGCTCGGGCGCCTCGCTTGCTTTGGGGCGTTTCACGACGCCCAACGGGTAGTACGGGACCATGTTCTCCTCAAGCCACTTGTTCGCTTCCGGCACGGTCAACCCCCAGTTCGTGGGGCAAACGGAGAGGACCTCGACCAAGGTGAAGCACACGCCTCCCGCCTGAAGTCGGAACGCCTCGCGGATCGCCTTCTTGGCCTCGATCACGTGCAAGGGCGTATGCGACGCCACGCGCGCCAGGAAAGCCGGTGTTTGGAGTGACCGAAGCAACTCCACGATTCGGATCGGATAGCCCTCGTGGCCGGGGTCCCGGCCGAAGGGACAAGTGGTCGTCACCTGGCCCGGCATGGTAGTGGGCGCCATCTGCCCGCCCGTCATGCCGTAGATGGCGTTGTTGACGAAGATGACCGTGATTTTTTCCCCCCTGTTGGCGGCGTGGATGATCTCGGCCATCCCGATGGAAGCCAGGTCCCCGTCCCCCTGGTACGTGAACACGATGAGGTCAGGCCGGCACCGTTTGGCCCCCGTGGCGACGGCCGGCGCCCGGCCATGGGCGGCCTCGAACATGTCGCAGTTGAAGTAGTTGTACGCCAGCACCGAGCACCCCACCGGCGCGATGCCGACCGTACGCTCGCGGAGGCCCAGTTCGTCCATGGACTCGGCCACCATCCGGTGGATCGTGCCGTGCGTGCACCCCGGACAGTAGTGCGTGGGGCTGGGCGTAAGCGATTCTGGGTATCCGAAGACCTTCTTCATATCTCGTATCTCGTATCTCGTGAAGCGTATCTCGTGAAGCGTATCTCGTCTGACGCTTCACGCTTCACGCTTCACGCTTTATGCCTTGCGCTTCAGTACCTCCCTGAGCTCCTCCGCCACATCGTCGGGTGATGGCACCAACCCGCCGGTCAGACCGTAGAAATCGATCGGCCTCTTTCCGAGCACGGCGAGCTTCACGTCCTCCACCATCTGGCCCGTGCTCATCTCAACAACCAGAATCCTCCTTGCCTTCTGGGCCTCCTTCGCCAGCGCCTCATACGGATAGGGCCAAAGCGTGATGGGGCGAAAGAGACCGATCTTCTCCTTGCCCTCCTCCTCCACTTCGTCCGTGGCGGTCTTGCAGATCCGCGCCATGGTCCCGTAGGCCACGATGAGCACGTCCAGCTCCTCGCCCTCGCACCCGTCGGTCTCCCAGCGTTTCTCCTTCCTCTCGATCTCGTCGTACTTCGCCCTCATCTTCCAGTTGTTGGCGTTGCACTCGTCTTCCTTGAGATAGAGGGAGTTGATAATGTTAGGCTTGCGTCCCCGCGCGCCCGTGGCGGCCCACGGCTTGGCCGGGAGATCCGCGAGGTCGCGCATCGGAGGGATCTCCACGGGCTCCATCATCTGGCCGATCATGCCGTCTCCCATGACCATGACCGGAGTGAGGTATCGGTCGGCGAGCTCGAAGGCCTCGTAGATCAGGTCGACCGCTTCCTGAACCGACGAGGGCGCGAGGACCACGAGCTTGTAGTCCCCGTGGCCGTGTCCTTTGGTGGCCTGGAGATAGTCGCACTGTGACGGCAGGATGCCGCCCAGGCCCGGGCCGGCGCGGACGATGTTCACCATGACGACCGGCAGGTGGCAGGCGGCGATGTAGGATGTGCCTTCCGCCATCAGGCTGATACCGGGGCTCGACGAGGTCGTCAGCACCCGCTTGCCGACGCCGGCGCCGCCGTAAAGCATGTTGATCGCCGCCACTTCGCTTTCGGCCTGCACGAAGATTCCGCCGACTTCGGGGAATCGCTTGGCGAGATACTCCGGGACCTCGGTCTGGGGTGTGATCGGGTAGCCGAAGAAGTTTCGGCAGCCGGCCCGGATGGCCGCTTCGCCGATCGCCTCGCATCCCTTCATAAGAACCTTGGCCATGGTCTGATTCCTCAGCCTCCTATCGCCGATACTGAGCCCAACATGGTCACGAAGCAGATTCTCACGCAGAGGCGCAGAGACGCGGAGGAAACACAAGAACGAATCTCCCCCACTCTCTGCGATCTCTGCGCCTCTGCGTGAGATTCCTGGTTAGCGTTTTCTCTCCCACACAATCCCTCAGCCCGCATAGCTGAAAAACTGGTACTGCGTTCCGTGCACAAAGACCTCGATGGCCACGTCGGGACAACTGATGGCGCAGAGCATGCATCCCAGGCATTTGGGCTGCTCCGTGGGCACGGCGTAGAAGTAGCCTTTCTCGTTTAGCTTGTCAGACATTGAGATGACGCCCTGCGGGCACGCCTCCACGCAGCGCTCGCAGCCCTTGCACCTCTTCTCGTCGACGACGACCCTCGGCATACGCAATCACCTCACTTCCACAGCCAATCCGCCATTCGCCATTCGCTATTCGCTATTCGCTATTCGCTATTCGCAGTCCGCCGCCCGGGATCTCGCCCCAGCACGCGCTCGGCTCTGTCAGTCATGCTTTTTAGCTTCCAGGGTGGAAGCATGCGCCGCTTGATCCATAGAACCGGGCATCCCGCCTTCTCCACGTCGAAGCCGCCTCGCAAGTCTTCGTTCGCCGTCACGAACGCAACAGTAAGCCCGGCGGCCTTGCCCACCTCACGCGCTAGCTTGAGCCCGTCGAGAACCGTCCGCGTATCCGTTTCCTCCAGGAGGTGGGTGTTGGAGACAAGCCCCGTGATCCGGAGACGCGAGGCGGCCTCGATTTCACGCCCGATCCTCAGGCATCCTTCCACGGTTTGCGTGAACGGGCGCTTGGCGTTCAGGACCTGCAAAACGGTGCATGGTCTATTCGTGAACACATCTGCCAGTGAACTGAGCACCCTGGCGCCCACGTCATCTCCGCCAACGTCGAAGATCAGCGTGCCTCCTTCGGTGCCCTCTTCGTTCAGGACGGCGCCTCTGATTTCGGGGAGGATAATGGGCAGGTCGGCAGCCAGGTAGTCACCCTCGGGGTTGATCACCCGGATGCCAAAGCGCTCCATCTCCTTCCGGGCTTCGCGACAGCGGAAGTAGGGGTTGACGATGTCGAGATCCGCGATCGAAACGTCTCGCCGCTCGGAGAGCCGAATCGCCAGGTTGACGGCCACTTCGGTCTTGCCGGAGCCGAAATTGCCCACGATCAGGATGACACGCTCCTGGGGAACGTATTCGAGGTTCTCGCCCACGCGTGGAAGTCCCCCCGGCTGGATTGGCGGGTCAGACGAGGCTCCAAAGTTCCTTGCAAACCTGTTCAGCGGGACGTCTCCACGGTTTCGGGCATCCTGGAACCGGGCATCTGTCTGGCCGCCGGTTCTCCTTCGGCCTGGTTCGCGCACGGTGCCGCTGGAAACCCCTTCGCCCCCATCGTTGCCGGGTCGTTCCCGCAGCACTCAACATCGGACGCGGGAGGCGTGCCTCAAGTACCCGTCCATGGGATCAAGTGAGGCGCCGCAATACAAAGACCGGCCCGGTTTCGTCCAGCAGGACCCACCGCTGCCAATCAGAAGCCAGCCTTGTATCATACACCTTGTGTCATACACACATTCATACAGGTTAGGAAACGCAAGCACCGTTGTCAACACGGGGCCATCACACTAGTACCGCGTTTCACAGGAAACGCGACTACGATTGCTGGACCGAGAATCCCTTCTCGGTCCTGAAGCCGGTGCCGAGAAAGGA
>JAFGQA010000432.1 GCA_016935885.1 Phycisphaerae bacterium
CCCCCTGCTTTACCGTCTGATCCCCCTGCTTGTCCTTGGGCTTCGCGATGTCGCGCAGCCGGAACCTCGCAAAGGACAGAAACGAGAGCCACATCGACTCCCTCGGTCTCTCTTCCTTCAGATCATGCACCACCGCTGACGCCACTCCCCGAAGCACGTCCTCCCGCTGGAAGATCGACGCCACCATCTCCTTCCTCTCGGCCCGGTCTACCATGCCCTCCGCGAGCTGCTCCTTCTGCTCCGCGTCGGCCTCCTCTGCCTTCCGGCCCTCTTCTATGAGCACCTCCATGTCCTCCATCAGCAGGTTTGCGCCTGCAACCCTGTCGGGCTGCTTCTTCAAAAGCTCGGCCAGCTCGCGTCTGGCAGTGACTCTCGGTGTCCACTTGTCCATGGTCTTTCAGACTCCTTTCCTCCAAGGAAATATTGTTGATGTTTTCGAGCCTCGCCGGTTAGAATAGGAAACGAATCCGTCGGCGTCAAGCATTTCATGGCCGAAACACCAAAAAAACGCGTGCCTCGATCATCGTCCGTCATGCCAACCCAGGTCTCGTCTGCGCTGGCGGCGCTCGCCGTGGCCTGCCTGCTCTGCGGCTGTAGGCCATCGCCTCGGGAACCCTCGATCGCAGATTTTGATGGTGGATTCTGGACCCTTTTCATGCCTTGACATGTCCCACTGAATCGCCCAATACTCCTGAAAAAGGCCTAAAATGCCGAATATTTTCCCTATGCACCTCCGGTCCATAGCCGTCAACTAGACTAGAAGGAGAGACCATCATGATCACGACGCGACGCAACTGGATCCACGAGACCTTGCGGCTCGGTTTGGCGATTGCCCTCTTGGGGGGATGCGGTGGCAGCGACGAGTCGCGAGACGGCACGGACTCAACAGATAGCGCAACACCGTATCTGCCAGATATCCCAGCGAGTTTCCCGCCAACCTGGCCGGAGATCGAGTACACGAACACCTACTACGTGGCTGCGGACGCATCGGGAACGGGCACCGGGCAAGACTGGACGAATGCCTTCACGGAACTGCCGGAGACCCTCGAAAGGGGCGCGCGGTACTACATCGCGGGCGGTGCCTATCCCAGCTACACATTCAACGCTCTCGAAGATGGCGAACGATTCATCGGCGTCCTGAAGGCGACCGCCTCGGAACACGGTACGGACGAAGGGTGGCGCGAGTCCTACGGCTCGACACAGGCCGAGATCGCCCAACAGCTCGTCTTTCGAACATCGTATTGGGTCTTCGACGGCATGACGGGCAGCGGAAAGGACGGCTACGGATTCAAGGTCAAGACTCCTGAAGGCAGTTGTGACGCGAGGGAGAACGGAATCATGATGCCTCCTTGGGCAAGCCACGCTCCACTCCACTTCATCGCCATTCGGCACACCGAATTGCATGGATGCGGCCGAGAGCACGACTACGACCAGGCAGGGATCTACGGTGTTGGAAACGGCTACTGTACCAACTACCTGATCAGCAACAACTACATCCACAACTATGGTCACTCGATGCACTTCCGATCTTGGCAGGACTGCATCATCGAACGAAACTACATGGCCGACGGTTGGTCGAGTTCCGCAAACCATGGTGAAGCGGTTTCGGAAGGCGGCAGTGACCGGCTGATCTTCAGATACAACTACTTCGAGAACTTCGAGGGCACCTCGCATCTTAGCTTCGCCAAAGGAGACGCGGAGCGCGCGGACAACGTCGAGCTGTACGGCAACGTCTTCTTCAACCAAGACGGCTTCGGCGGGGTCGGCAACGGCGCCATCGGCGTCGACGAGGAAAGAGTGATGAACGGCTTCATGATCTACAACAACACGTTCATCAACATCCAGGGTTCGCGTTCGGGCGTCTACGCGGGAACGGGGAACGACAACATCGTCTACAACAACATCTTCTATCGTTGCAGAAACCCGATCTCCTATGCCGATGAAGGCGGCTCGATCGACGTCGACTACAATACGTTCATCGATTGCGAAAGAGGCGTCAATACGACCGGCCACAACACAACCCGGTCCGGAAACGTGTTCGTCGACTGGGCCAACGCGGATGTCCGTCTCACCGAGAGCATGCCCGGCCTTGCGTTGGACACGAACGACGACCACATCCGAAGAGACATGTATGGTTCCATGCGCGGGGAGGACGGCACCTGGGATCAAGGAGCCATCGAGCTCTCCGGTCCATAGGCATCCAAGCATCGTACCGAAGTGGGGAACGTACGCCGCAGGTAGCCTGGAGGCAAAGACGGTAGTCCATCCATGGGTGGTCGTCTGGAACCCGTTCACGTACCCGGGGCTCGACAACTTCCGCCAGAACAAGCGGCCTGGGGAGGAAATCGCCGCACCGGGCGTCCAGGAACGATAACAGAACGATAACACAAATCATGCTGACTTTTGTCTGTGCGCTCAAGTATCGGGCGTTGAGCGCCGTTTGTGAGGGTGCTTGCTGTGGGCTGCGGTGCTGGTGTGAACGGGTGGCGTGGTGCAAAAACGAGATGCGGAGGGCAGAGCGCGGCCTTCGTCGGAAAGGCCTGGATGCTTCCGGAATGCGCCGTCGCGGACGCTCACTGGGCTTGGGAGAGCCGAAGAGGCTCTGGGATCCGGCTCGGTTCGCCGAGCGACGGTACATGCTATGGCGGCGCCCTGGGAGCGGCCGTGCCACCGATGAGCTCGGCGTCGGCGGGCTCGGGAGCGTCGAAGGAGTCGGTCTGAACGCGGTCGTCGCCGACCATACCACGCTCGGGCGGAGGGTGCGCTGGCGCTACTGGTGGCGGGGTGGACGGGATGCGGAGATGGTCCAATATTTTCGCCACCACCCGAGGCGCCGTGATCAAGGCCAGCAGGACCACCTGGGATTGGCAGCGGGGACACTCGCGCCCATCGACGCCTAGGGATCGCGCTTCATGTTGCACCTTGCCCAGCGGCTGCGTCGGACAGCACGCCTCGACGCTTACCCAGAGTAGCACGGTAGGCGGCCCTCTGTCGAACGGGATCGGGCTGGCTGGTCCTCGATGGGCTCAAAGAGCCACATGGCCTGGCTGCCCCTGCCATGGCATTGACCGTGCAACCGTTCGGCACGTGCCCAGTTGCCGACGGTCTTGAGGCCGATTCCCAGTCATTGACCGTTCAACCGTCCGGCACGTGCCCAGTTGCCGACGGTCTTGAGGCCGATTCCCAGTCGGACAGCCATCTCCGACGTCGTCAGCTTACCAGTCATGCGGATTCGTTCCACAGCGCTTTTGAGTCCCCAACGCCTGCGGATCTGACTGATGTTGGAGGCCTGGAATGCTCCTTTCGCTCTGCGCCACCCCTCGGCGGTGAGACGCTCGGCAATTTCTGCGTCACCGTAGCCGTCGCGAAGGAGCTCGTCGATGCGAGCGGGAAGCTCCGGGAGTGTGGCTTCGCACAGAGGAAGCTGGCTGGTTGCGGCCTGAGCGTTACGCACCGCCAGCTCGCGGATCGGCTCGGGCTGTTCCTCGAGAGGGTCGATCAGCCAGATCGCTTTGCGACCGTGCCGCGTGGCGTGCAGACGCCCCTCTCGCACCCAGGTGCGGACCGTCGCATCGGTCTGACCGAGGCACGAGGCTGCTTCGCGTATTGTCAGCTTTCCGGATTCGCGGTGGCGCTCACTTGGAGTCTTGAGGCCGTGTGTGTAGCGGACCCAGCGAACGGCGTCTTCGTTGAATTGCCTGCCGGCACCTGTGTGCCAGCCCTCGGCGTTGAGTTTCGCTGCCACCTCGGCCTCGTCGTGCTGCGCGAGCAACTCATCCATGCGTGTCACGACCTCGGGCTGCGTCAGGCGCTTTCGCCAGGCACTCTTGGGCAGTGGCAAGGCCAGGCTCTCGCATGCGCCGCCCTTGAAGCGGATATGCACGTGGAGCTGGTCGGTCTTTAGAAGCGTGACATCTTCGATCAACAGCCGAGCCATCCGCTTCCTGTCGCGGTGTGAGGTCGACGATTTGTTCCAGACGGCGGGGAAATCCTCGGCCAGCGCCCGGATGCGTGTTTCTGTGGCCTCGCCAAGCGCCGCGCGGTCGGCGGCACGCTGGCGCTCGGCCTCCTCACGGGCCTGCGCGAGCGCACGCAGCTTGTCGTTCCACTCGGCCTCCAGGGTAGTAGCGACCAGGCGATTGCCCGGGTCGACCTGCATATAGCGGCGAGCAGCGAGCTTGGCCTCCTGATCGGCCCGCTGGACCTGCTGCATCCGTAGCCGGTCGGCCTCGTCAAGCCGCGTCTGCAGCTCGCCGCGAACGGCGAGGCTCAGCTCGATAGCCATGGGCGTCATCGCCGCCACCAGGCGCTCGCCGACGGCGCGATCGACCGAGGCAGCTTAAAGGCCGCGCCGCTGGCGCGGCAGACGGCGGGCCACAAGGAGCCCGAGCTGCGCAGGCGCGCGGCCGTCGTGCTCGGCTGGACCGGAGAAAAGAAGGACGCCGTGATCCTGGCCGGCCTACTCAAGGACCCCGAACGCGCGGTGCGGCAGGACGCCGCGTCCGCCTACGAGCAGCTCTTCCATCGCCTGCCAAAAGCCCGTGACGTGCTCATATCGAACCTTACGGCAGCGCTGGCCGCCGAGAACGACGAATCCGTGCTCTCCACAATCGTGCTCGGGCTCCAGACCATGCTCAAGAAGCGCTTCGGGATCCGCTGGGACTACGACGAAGGGGTCGTGGCCGGCGACGTGCCCAAGGCCGTGCAGAAGGCCCGTAAGGCCCTGCTCTCCGAGCCCTCGGGACCGGCAAGACCCGGTCCCGACCGCCGCCGCGGCCGAGGTTGAGCCGGGCTTTCTTCGCTTTCTACAGAAACCTTTTGCAGGCTAATTCCACACGTTTCGCGCATATAAGCCCCAGCAGACCTCGACTCTGTCGGCCGCACGGATCCCGCAGGTATGATATTGGCCCGCACTCAGGCTCGTGAAGACGACTCCGGCCGGCGGCGTGGACTGGCCGTCCGAGTCATCTCCCCAGCACTCCGCCTGACCGTCGCTTTGTCGGATCCCGCAGGTATGATATTGGCCCGCGCTCAAGCTCGTGAAGACGATTCCGGACGGCGGTGCGGACTGGCCGTCCGAGTTCTCCCCCCAGCACTCCGCCTGACCGTCGCTTTCGCGGATCCCACAGGTGTGCACGTAACCTGCGCCGAGGCTAGTGAACTCGATCCCGGTCGGCGGCGGGTACTGTCCGTACGTGTCACTTCCCCAGCACTCCGCCTTCCTGTCGCTCTGGCGGATCCCGCAGGTGTGAAACCCACCACTGTCCAGGCTGGTGAATGCGACCCCGGCCGGCGAATTGCACTGGCCGTACGAGCCATCTCCCCAGCACATCACCTGACCGTCGCTTTGGCGGATCCCGCAGGTGAACATTGCGCCAGCGCTCAGGCTGCTGAACACGACCCCGGCCGGCGGCGGGTACTGACCCCATAAATCATCCCCCCAGCACTCCGCCTGACCGTCGCTTTCGCGGATCCCGCAGGTGTGATAGTGGCCCACGCTCAGGCTCGTGAAGGCGACCCCGGACGGCGGCGTGGTCTGGCTGTAGTTGTCATCACCCCAGCATTGCACCTGAGCGTTGATCTTGATGATCCCGCACGTATGGTCTGAGCCGGCGCTCAGGCTAGCGAAGGCGATTCCGGACGGCGGCGTGGACTGACCGGCTGAGTCGTCCCCCCAGCATTGCACCTGCCCATCGCTCTTGCGGATCCCGCAGGCGAAAAATGAATAACCCACGCTCAGAAGTTCAAAAACGACTCCGGAGGGTGGATTGGTCTCCCCCGACCAGTTGGTTCCCCAACACTCCGCCTGACCGTTGCTTTGGCGGATCCCACAGTTGAACGCTGAGCCAGCGCTCAGGCTGGCGAAGGCGATTCCGGACGGCGGCGTGGACTGACCCCATAAATCATCCCCCCAGCACTCCGCCTGGCCGTCGCTCTGATGGATCCCGCAGGTATGCTCTTTACCAGCACCCAGGCTCGTGAACGCGACTCCGACCGGCGGTGAGGATTGGCCGGCTGTGTCATCCCCCCAGCATTGCGCCTGACTGTCACTTTGGCGGATCCCGCAGGTGTGGGCGTAGCCCGCGTCCAAGCTCACAAACACGACTCCGGCCGGCGGTGAGGATTGGCCGGCTGTGTCATCCCCCCAGCATTGCGCCTGACCGTCACTCTGGCGGATCCCGCAGACGTGCGTATACCCCGCGCTCAACATGGTGAAAACGACCCCGTATGGCGGCATGGATGTGCCATTGCTGTTGTTTCCCCAGCACTGCGCCTGACCGTCGGTTACTCGGATCCCGCAGATGTATCCACGGGACGCGCTCAGGCTCGCGAACAAGGGGATCTGAGGTTGACACTCGGTTGCATTCGGCCCCGTGCTCACCAAGGGCTCAGGGCATGGGGCACAGGCACGGTCTGTCGTGCTTGTGGGCTCAGCGGTGACATATTCGTTTGACACACAGTCTGTCCAGTCCGTGCATTCCTGATCACTAATAGCGGTCCCTTGAGCCGAGACGTATTCGCCCAATACACAGTCAGTCCAGGCTGTGCAGCTCTCCGCGTTGGTCGTCGCGCTGAACCCTTCCACACAGGCCGTGCATTCCCGGTCGCTTGTGGGGGTCCCTTGAGCTGAGACATACTCGCCCGCCGCGCAGACGGCCCAGGCGACACATCCGTTCAAGCTATTGCTGAAATAGGTGCCCTCTAAGCAGTTCTTGTTGCCGGAGTCGTCGTCGCTGCACGCAGCGAACAAGAGCGCAAAGATCGCCGCGATCCAGGCGCTCGAGGACTTGGTGTTAATCGCATACATGATAATCATCCTTCTCCAGTGGCAGAGATGATTCCGCGAAGTGCTTGGGACGCACCAATCAAGGCACGCCACCAAGGTCGGAGTATCAGATGAGCAGGGCCGATTGTCAATCGGGGCGACGAGGTGGCGAGGTGGTGATAGGCAATCGCACCAAACTCGACCCCGACCGCCGACCGCGAGTCGGTTGGTTCGGTTGGAGGGTCGATGAGTCAGCACCCAGAGTCTCAGGTGGGATCAGGCTGGCGCCCTCCACGGCCAGTTCGTCCGGAGCCGCATGGCCCTGCTCTCCAAAGAAGCCGAACCCGGGCGACGCCATCGTAGGAGGTGAGGACCCGTCCCGGTCTAATCTGATATTGCCCGTCGTGCGGAACCGTTTCGGTCTCCGAGTCGGGTGGATATGCTCACGATAGTCGGCGCTCTTTCTGACATCGAGCTCGGGCGGGCCGAAGCGGGTGCCTGTTTCTTCCTGGTCGTCCGCGAGGTGATGCAGGCCAACCTTGATGAGCCGGCGTGCGAGAGAGCTCATCGGGCAGGATAGCATGTATGTGTGGATTTAGATTAAGGGCCCCTCCCATCCCGGCTCGTGGCCTCCGCCGCCTTCTTGATGTTACGCCCCGCCTCGGCCAGCTTCTCCGCGTCCGCGGCAAGCTGCTCGATGACGTCCTTGCCCAGCCTCCGC